>DASYOM010000127.1:0-56676 GCA_036007765.1 Chitinophagaceae bacterium
ATATGCTTAAAACAAGGCAGCAGCCTTCTTTTAAGAGAATTGTAACCTTGCTTGAAACTCCCAAAACGTTGCTGGCATCCATGCTTATAGCCAATAGTTTTGTAAATATTGGAATTGTACTTATTTCAAATACTTTAATGAATACCTGGGTTACAACGCTTGGATTACAGGGTATTTTTGAATTCCTGATTAAGGCAGTTGTTGTAACTTTCTTTCTTGTATTGTTTGGCGAAGTACTGCCGAAGGTGTGGGCAACACATCATAAAATATGGTTCGCTTCTACCGCATCATTACTTATAGAAGTATTCAACAGTTTATTTTTTAAAGTAAGCATGAGGTTGGTGAGCCTCAGTGATAGAATTGAAAAACGCTTTAATTCAGGGTCATCCCGTATGGACGATTCGCAACTTGACTACGCAATTGACCTTTTGCCTGATAATGAGGCTTCAAGTGACGAAAAGCAAATTCTAAAAGGGATAAGGAAATTTGGCAATACAACTGTAAAGCAGACTATGCGTACACGCCTGGACGTTAGTGGTATCGAATTGAACATAAATTTTAGAGATGTAAAACGCAAAGTAGAAGAAATGCACTACTCAAGATTTCCTGTTTATAAAAATAACCTGGATGAAATCGCAGGCATTCTTCATACAAAAGATATTTTGCCACATCTTGACGAAGAAATATATGACTGGCATTCGCTTATGCGCCCTGTGTTTTATGTGCATGAACAAAAATTAATCGAAGATATATTACAGGATTTCAGGGATAAGCGTATACACCTGGCAGTAGTTGTAGATGAATTTGGCGGCACTTCCGGCATTATAACACTTGAAGATGTAATGGAGGAGATCATCGGCGATATCCAGGATGAATTTGATGATGAACAAAGCGCCAATAAAAAACTCGATGACTTTACTTATATTTTCGAAGGAAAAACTATGATCAATGATGTTTGCAAATCATTAAAATTACCCGTGGATACTTTCGATAAAATCAGGGGAGACAGTGATTCTTTAGCCGGCCTCGTTTTAGAAATAGCGGGCGAATTTCCACCAGTAAATGCAAATGTTATTTCCGGTAATTATACATTTGTGCCCCTGGATATAAATAAAAACCGAATTGAAAAAGTAAAGGTTATTTTGAAATCCGGAAAAGATGGCCAAACTCTTTAACGTGAAAAAAAATCTCTTTACTTGCTTCTCACTGATATTAATTTTTTACAATTTTTTGTTGGGTTGTAATTCAACGTATACTTCTAAAAAGAAGGGATATTTTAAAATCGATTTTCCAAAACACGAATATCTAAGATTTGATAATCCGGGTTTCCCCTACTCTTTTGAGTATCCCGCTTATGCAAGTGTAGTAAGGGATTCTACTTATTTTGAAAGCGCCAGCCAGAATCCATATTGGATAAATATTAATTTTCCTTCATTTAATGGGAAAATCTTTATTAGTTATAAAACCATTGGCGGTACTTCAGTATATAAAGTAAAAACTTCTGCAGGTTATAAAGATTCATTGGGTAAGAACACATTTGAAAATATGGTGAATGACTCGTATAATCTTACTTACAAAAATGATATTAAAGCATATTCCATAGAAGATAGCTTAATGCGCACTCCCAATAATATCTCAGGAATATTTTTCCGATTGGCGGGAAGCGTGGCAACTGCAAAACAATTTTTTCTATCAGACACTACACATAATTTTTTAAGAGGCGCTTTATATTTTGATGCTACGCCAAACGAAGATTCACTTCGACCGGTAAATGCATTCCTCCAGGAAGATATGAAGCATCTAATTAATACACTTAAATGGAAATGACCAATTAGTTAATCAGCCAATTAGCTAATTAGCTAATGAACCTCTCTTATCTTTGCAACATGATTAGCATTGATGATGTTTTAATAAGTGACCAGGTAATTGAAGAGCAATTTGTCTGCGATCTCGTAAAATGTAAAGGTGGTTGTTGTGTTGATGGTGATGCTGGTGCACCGCTGGAAAATAATGAGTTGCAGGAAATGAAAAACGCATATAGTTCTGTCCTGCCTTATCTTTCAGATGAATCAAAAAATGAATTGGAGCGGCAGGGATTGTATGTATACGACAAAGAATTTGGATGGGTTACTCCTACTGTTTCTTCAGGGATGTGCGCTTATGGAATAAAAGATGAAAGAGGGATTGTAAAGTGCGGAATCGAGCAGGCATACAACGATGGAAAAGTTACCTGGAAGAAACCGCTAAGTTGCCATTTATTTCCTATCAAAATAAAAACAAGCAAGTCAGGAAAATCAGATCTTGTAAATTATGAACCACGTGAAGATCTTTGTAAGGCAGCCTGCAAGTTGGGGAAAAAGCTTAAAATTCCTGTTCACATATTTTTAAAGGATGCGCTTATAAGAAAATACGGAGCCGAATTCTATGAATCTCTATGCGCTACTGCAGCCTATCGTTTATCCAAATAATTTTCAATTACTTTTCTTTTTTATGAAAAAACTTTTACCCTGTATTTTATTATTATATGTTTCAGGTTTTACATCCTGTTCAGTGAACAAGGCAAAAATTAATAAAGACCTGAAAAAATATTTTGATTCTTCACATGTTGATGGCTGTTTTACAATATTGGATAATTCAAATGGCAATATAACCGTTTATAACATGAAGCTCGATACACAAAGGGTGTTACCGGCATCAACTTTCAAAATTGTGAACTCTCTGATTGGATTAGAAACAGGAAAAATCACAGATGAAAAAATGGTTATAAAATGGGATAGTGTAAAAAGGTCGAATGAAGATTGGAATAAAGACCTTAACATGGAACAGGCTTTTAAAGTTTCAGCGGTGCCATATTACCAGGAAGTAGCCCGCAGAATAGGAAGGGATACAATGCAAAATTGGATTGATACGTTACAATATGGAAACAAAAATATCAGCGGGCCAATTGATTCCTTCTGGCTGAACAATATTTTAAAAATTTCTCCTGATGAACAACTTGGCCTTGTAAAACGATTATATTTCGACAAGCTGCCATTTCAAAAAAGAACGCAGCAAATAGTGAGAAATATAATGTTACAGGAAGATAATACGCTGTATAAACTAAGCTATAAAACAGGCTGGGGTTTTGATGAAAAAGAAAATTCTATTGGCTGGCTTGTAGGATGGATCGAGGAGAACCGGCATGTGTATTTTTTTGTAACTCTCGTAAGATCTCCTGACAGGAAAATTGACATGCAGACTGTAAGGATAAATATTACAAAAGGAATTTTAAAAGAGATGGGGTTTTTTAAAGGGGAGAAGTAAGTTATGTATGATGGAATCAACCAACATTTAACACTTCCCCATAATAATTCATCAATAATTTAGCATCTACACATGCTCCATTTTCAATACATAGAATACCTTTTTGCATTTGCTGGAATCCCACTTATAATATTGCTTTATTTAATAGTAATAAGATGGAAAAAAAGAGCTTCCAAAAAAATTGGTGATGCCGCGCTTATTAAACAGTTAACGGTTAATTATTCTTCCAACAAATTTATGCTGAAATTTATTTTATTCAGTACCGCTTTCGCACTTTGCGTTGTTGCTGTGGCCGGCCTGGTAATACCGGATGGTACTCAAAAAGTAAACAGAAAGGGTATAGATATTATGTTTGCGTTGGATGTAAGTAAAAGTATGCTTGCGCAGGATATAAAGCCCGACAGGCTCGAACGTGCAAAACAGGTAATTACAAAAATTATTAATAATTCTCCTGATGACAGGATAGGCCTTGTTGTTTTTGCCGGGCGTGCTTACTTGCAGATGCCATTGACAATAGATCACGCAGCGGCGAGAATGTATTTATCTTCAGCCTCACCAGATGATATACCAACACAGGGAACAGTAATAAGCCAGGCTTTAAAAATGAGTGGCGCGGCATTTAATCCAAAAGACAAGACTTATAAAGCTATTATTCTCTTAAGTGATGGAGAAGATCATGATAAAGACGCATTAAAAATTGTAAAGCAACTTGCAGGCGATGGCATTATGATAAATACAATTGGCATCGGATCCGCACAGGGAGCCCCAATAACTGACCCGGAAACAAACAGCTATAAAACGGATGAGAACGGCAACATGGTAATTTCAAAATTAAATGAACAGGAATTAAGTAACATTGCCACAAAGGGGAATGGCATTTACCAATATTACAGTTCCACTGATGGGGTAGCTTCCAATATTAAAACTAAATTATCAGGCATTGGAGAAACGGTTATAACTGACAAGTCGTTTGATTCATACCGCCAGTTTTTTCAATATTTTTTGGCGATTTCATTTATGTTTTTAATAATTGAATTTTTTATTTCGGAGAACAAAAAAATGAAAAAAAAAGTTACCGTCACCGGCCTCTCAATATTGTTGCTCTGTAATTATTCATTTGCACAGGATACGAAAAATGTTATCATAAAAGGGAATGAAGCATACAAAAATAATGACTTCGATAAGGCGGAAGTCTTTTATGGCGAGGCGCAAAAGCTTGATGAAAAAAATACCACAGCAAGCTATAATATTGGAAATGTTTTTTACAGGAAAGAAAAAACTGATGAAGCTGTAAATGCTTTTGATAATACTATAAATAACAGTAAAGAAAATATTATAAAACAAAAAGCATTTTATAATAAGGGTGTCTCTTATCAAAAAGTAAATAAACTTCCTGAATGTATTCTCGCTTATAAAAACGCATTGCTTTTAAATCCTGCCGATGAAGATGCACGCCAAAATCTTGAGCGTGCGTTAACGGAACAAAAAAAACAGGAAGATAAAAAAGACAAGAAAGATAAAAAGCAGGACCCTAAACAAAACCAGGACAAAAAAGATCAGCAAAAAAAAGATACAGAGCCGAAACCGCAACCATCAAAAATTTCAAAACAGGATGCCGAAGAAAAGCTTAAATCATTACTTGAAAAAGAAAAGACGCTCCAGGATAAATTGCATAAAGTTAAAGGAGCAGATGGCCTTAATAAACCTGAAAAGGACTGGTAAACTTTTGTGACGAAAGTATTTAACCTGAAAAACATAAAACGGTTACGATAACCCAAAGCCTGCGCTTTTTATAAATCGTATTTTTGCCCAATAAATTTTTTAAGATGGAATTATATGCTGAATCTCTAATCAGTTATAAAAGGTTAGCTACTTTGGAAGTTAAGGTTGGCGATTTGCTATTGGGAAATTTTAATCCTATTCGTATACAAACAATGACTACAACAGATACGATGGATACAATCGCTACTGTTGAGCAAAGCATTAGGTGTATTGAAGCCGGAGCCGAGTTAATACGTATTACAGCACCTTCGAAGAGAGAAGCGGAAAATTTATCAAATATCAAAAATGAACTTCGTAAAAGAGGCTATACTACGCCGTTAGTTGCAGACATTCACTTCACGCCCAACGCCGCTGAAATTGCTGCCCGCATTGTAGAAAAAGTGAGGGTTAACCCGGGCAATTATGTTGACAAGAAAAAGTTTGAACTTATAGAATATTCCAACTCTGATTACCTCGAGGAAATTGAGAGAATAAGAACACGTTTTACACCGCTTGTAAAGATTTGTAAAGAATACGGGACTGCGATGAGAATAGGAACAAATCATGGTTCATTAAGTGATCGTATTATGAGCCGCTATGGTGATACTGCAAATGGTATGGTAGAAAGCGCAATGGAATTTTTACGTATCGCAAGAAGTGAAGATTATCACAGCATAATATTAAGTATGAAGAGCAGTAACCCACTGGTAATGGTGCAGGCGTACCGGTTACTTATCAATCACATGATGAATGAATTTGGAGAATGTTATCCATTACACCTGGGTGTTACGGAAGCAGGTGATGGTGAAGATGGTCGCATCAAATCTGCTATTGGTATTGGTACATTGCTGGAGGATGGAATAGGTGATACCATAAGGGTTTCTTTAACTGAAGACCCGGAATTTGAAATACCGGTTTGTAAAGATCTGGTGAAGCGTTATGAAGAAATTGGGCAAAAGGCAACGGACAACCGACGACCCATAATCGACAACAGCTTCCGGGAAATAGATAAGTCGACTTATAGTCCTTTCGAATATAAAAGAAGAAAAACATTTGAAATCAGCAATATTGGAAACAAACATGTGCCCGTTGTAGTGGCAGATATAAGGAAAATAAAAACTATCGGCCCATTACACCTCGAAGACATTGGCTACACTTATAATGTGGAAACAGATAAATGGTTAATAGGCGATGCCGCTGCAGATTATATTTTTTGTAGCGAAGCATTATCCTTTGATTTGCCGGGAACTTTAAAGGTTTTATTATTTCATAAACAATGGTTATCAGCTATTGACAAAGAAAAATATCTCCCACTTTTAGATGCGAATCAATATCTGGATGATGCAATTGCAAAATCAGCATTCATGAATTTTGTAATGATTGATTGTTATAGTGAAGGATATCCGGAACAGGATCTGAACAGTTTCTTCGAAAAAATAAAGAATGATATAACTGTTGTGATCTGTCTTAGTTCAGCTAATAAAAACAGTATGCAAAGTATTCGCAAAATGTTTATTGAATTAATGAAGAATGATATTAAAAATCCTGCGATAATAATTTGTGACAGCAGCCACTCAACAATGGACGAAAGCCTGATCCATTATGCCGTTGAAACCGGTGCATTATTGATTGACGGGTTTAGTGATGGTATTTGTTTAGGCCATCATTATGGTAATAACGAAATAGAGCTTCAAACAAAATTATTGAACAGTATTGCGTTTGGGATTTTGCAGGCAGCCCGAACAAGAATTTCTAAAACAGAATACATAAGTTGCCCCAGTTGCGGAAGAACATTATTTGATCTCCAGGAAACGACTGCCAGGATAAGATCTGTTACTAATCATTTAAAAGGAGTAAAGATTGCCATTATGGGTTGCATTGTCAATGGTCCCGGAGAAATGGCAGATGCAGATTTTGGTTACGTTGGCAGTGGGCCAGGTAAAATAACTTTATACCGGGGTAAGGAAGTATTGAAAAGAAATGTTGCCAGTGAAGTTGCAGTAGATGAACTGGTAAATTTGCTAAAAGAAAGCGATGCATGGGTGGAAATATAGAAATCATTTTAGATAATAATCTATTCCTAAAACCTCCTAATGTTTCAAAAATTAGGAGGTTTGTTATTTGTTCATGAATTTCAATTTTTGTAAAGGCAAGTATAAAAACTTATTAAAACAAATGAAGACAGATTTTTTAGTAATAGGAAGTGGCATTGCCGGCCTTACTTATGCATTAAAAGTAGCACAGGATTGTCCTGATAAAGTTATAATGGTTCTTACAAAAACTGTAAGTGATGAAACTAATACAAAATATGCCCAAGGTGGTGTTGCGGGAGTTACTGATTTTGACAACGACAGTTTTGCAAAACACATTGAGGATACACTTATAGCAGGTGATGGGTTATGCGATCCTAAAATAGTTGAAATAGTGGTGACGGAAGGTGTTGAAAGAATAAAGGAGATCATTAGCTGGGGAGCCCATTTTGATAAAGAACATTCAGGCGAATATGCCCTTGGAAAGGAAGGTGGCCATAGTGAGTTTCGTATTCTCCATCATAAAGATATTACCGGAAAAGAAATAGAAGACACATTACTTGCGGCAATTGGCAGTAAGCCAAATATTAAATTAATAAGCCATTGCTTTGTTATTGATATCATAACCCAACATCACCTGGGCTACCTCGTTACCAAATCAACTCCTGATATTGAATGTTTTGGCGTGTACGTGCTTAATATGGTTTCTAATAAGATCGAAAAAATTCATTCCAAAATTACGTTGCTCGCAACTGGTGGGAACGGACAGGTTTATCGTACTACAACAAATCCATCCATTGCTACCGGCGATGGAGTTGCGATGATGTACAGGGCAAAGGGCAGGATAGAAAATATGGAATTTATTCAATTTCATCCTACGGCACTATATGAAGCAGGTGTAAGTGGCCAGGCATTTTTGATTACGGAAGCAGTAAGGGGGGATGGCGCCATTTTAAGAAATCATAAAGGCGAAGCGTTCATGGAAAAGTATGATGAAAGAAAAGATCTTGCTCCACGTGATATTGTTGCCAGGGCAATAGATAATGAAATGAAAATTAATGGTACTGAAAATGTTTATTTGGATTGCACCAAAATGGATATGGAAAAGTTTGTTCATCACTTTCCAAATATTACTGCGAAGTGTAAATCGGTAGGCATCGATGTTGCATTACAGTATATCCCCGTTGCTCCTGCAGCCCATTATAGCTGCGGTGGAATAAAAGCCGATGAATGGGGTAGATCATCCATAAAAAATTTATATGCCTGTGGCGAATGTGCAAGTACGGGCCTGCATGGTGCCAACAGGCTTGCCAGTAATTCACTTTTAGAAGCAATGGTTTTTGCCCACAGGTGTTACCTTGATGCTATTAATAAAATTAATTTACTTGAATTTAATGAAGCAATGCCTGACTGGAATGCAAGAGGTACAACTGCACCCAAAGAGATGATCCTTATTACGCAAAGCTTAAAGGAAATCCAGTTATTAATGACAGATTATGTAGGCATCGTACGTACAAATGTAAGGCTTGAAAGGGCCATGAAGAGGCTTGATTTGCTGCATGAAGAAACAGAGCAATTATATCAGACGACTTCTGTATCACCACAATTATGCGAGCTAAGAAATCTTATAACGGTCGGATATTTAATTGTGAAGGAAGCGCAACTGCGACATGAAAGCAGGGGGCTTCATTTTAATACCGACTATCCTTCTAAAGATGAACTTGTGCAAAATATTGTTTTATAAAAACATTAATTCAATACGCTCGCTTCCTTTTCAGTTTTAATATTTTTTTGCTCTTTAATTTTTGCCCAGCCACCATTTACATTATGAAGGTTATGATAGCCTTGTCTTTTTAACAATGAACATGCTATTAAACTTCGGTAGCCACCTCCACAATGAACATATAAATTTTGATTTTCTTCCAGTTGAGCTATTAATGCAAGATCAGTCATATCGGCAAGATTTAAATTCATTGCATCTTTTATATGCCCTTCAGCAAATTCATTTGGTTTACGTACGTCAAGTACTTTTAAATTTTGATCAAAGGGCAAATCCATCGCTAATTCATCCGCATCAATATCAATTATCATATCAGTTTTTTCTCCTGAGTTTTTCCATGTTTTAAAACCTCCTCTAAGATAACCTTCCACATTATCAAAGCCTACACGTGCCAGCCTTATGATTGTTTCTTCTTCCATACCAGGATCTGTAATTAAAATCATTCGTTGGTGAAAAGACAAAAGGCTTCCTGCCCACTCCGCAAAGCGGCCCTCAAGCCCAATAAATATGGAACCTGGGATGAATTCTTTTTTAAAATCAATGGAATTTCTTGTATCAAGAATTATGACATCCTCCTTTATTTTATTCTTAAAATCTGTTAGGCTTAACGATATTAGGCCTTTCTTTTTTACCTCTTCAAGGCTGTAATAGCCTTCTTTATTAAATTTTGCATTTATCGCGAAATACGCGGGAGCCTCATTCAACCCGGCGATAACTGCTTTTATAAATTCCTGTCTTGTTTGGGGCTGCAATGCATAATTAGTCTTCTTTTGGATGCCTATTGTGCTCGAAGTCTCACTCCCTATATTTTTGCCGCAGCTGCTTCCCGCTCCATGTGCCGGATATACTATTACGTTATCAGGCAATGGCATTATTTTATTTTGAATAGAATCGTACATAATTGATGCAAGTTCTTCTCTTGTCATATTACCACTGCTAAGGTCAGGGCGGCCTACATCACCTACAAATAATGTATCTCCGCTGAACAAACAATAAGGTTTATTGGTTTCGTCATTTAAAAGATAACACGTTGATTCAATTGTGTGGCCGGGTGTATGAATAGCCTCCAGGGTTACATTTCCTATTTTAAAAATTTCTCCATCCTTTGCAAGATGAAAAGGAAAATTTGTTTCAGTATTTGGGCCATAAACTATAGTAGCTCCTGTTTTCCTCGCAAGATCGATATGCCCGCTTACAAAATCTGCATGAAAGTGCGTTTCGAATATATATTTTATCTCAGCATTGTGTTCTTTTGCAAGTTTCAAATATTCATCAGTATCCCTCAAAGGATCTATGATAATAGCCTCGCCGTTGCTTTCCACAAAATAGGCTGCTTCGCTGAGACAACCGGTATAAAGTTGTTGTAAATACATATGAAAATTTGATCAAATAATTTGTTAGCTTTTATTCCATCAGAAAATCCTTAATAAAGCCTACAGTTCCTGTGCTTTTGCAAAGATAAAATAAAAAAAAGGGGGATGGTAAAACGTGAGAGATTGGACTATAGTATGTTTACCCGATAAGTTTTTTAACAAAGTCATTGATTGATTCAATGCGTGAAGAATTTATTGAATAGAAAATAAATTTTCCATCACGCTCTGTTTTTACGATTCCTGCTTTCCTTAATATAGCAAGATGTTGGGAAGCTACTGATTGTTCAAGCCTTAATTTTACGTAAAGTTCAGTCACAGTAAGCTTTTGACTTTCAAAAATCGTTTTAATAATTTGTTGACGCAGTTTATGGTTTAGTGATCTAAGAACCAAAGATGCTTTTTTGATATTGTAGTAATCAATATCAAGCAAGTCTGCGTTTTCTATGCCTTGCTCCTGTGAAATTGCTTGTTGTATAGTCTCGGGATAGGTCATAAATATTAAATTTTATATGATTTGTATTGATAGGATATTGCTACAAAGATACATATTAGAAAGATAAATTTTATTTTTCAGAAAAGCAAAATTTAAAGACATCTTTTGAGATTATAAAGGTGTTTTTTTTGGGGTGGTATAAAATTCTTTTATATACAAGGGCCGGGCGTCCGAAAGGTTTTCAAAATCAGATTGTTGATATTTTCTCCATGATAATAAGGTCAAAACTTTTGTAGAGATATTGATATCTGGAAAATATGAATCAGGTATTTTTGTAAGATGTTGAAATTTTTTACTGCCGCTCCCTGAAAATATTATTTTAGAGACATTTAAATAATCGTTGAAAGAATTTTCGTTAAGAATTTTGGCGGATGGCGGTTCTACTTCTTTCATACTAAATCTATAAATAGCCGTATAGGCTTCCATACGACGTGCGTCAATCATAGGGCAATACAAAGCATTACTGTCTTTCGCAAAAGCAATCGTCGAAAGAGCTAATAATTCAAGAGAATTATAGGTTATAAGCGGGATTTTCAACCCAAAGCAGAATCCCTTAGCAGCAGCAAGCCCTACTCTTATCCCTGTGTAAGAACCGGGGCCTGATGTTATACCAACAGCGCTCAAATCCTTCATTATTATTCCTTCCTTTTTTAGAATGCCGTTGATGGCCGGATGTAAGAACGCAGCATGTTGCTTTGTATCAGCATTGATAATAGTATGAAGCGTGCGGGGGCCAAGAGATAAATTTATGACTGCGGTTTCTGTCGCGGTATGAATATTTAAAATATAGGGCCTCATTCTAAATGAGATGAAGTAAATTTTTTAAATTCTTGTTCCAATAGAGGCGCTATCAAATAGCGCTTATTCGTTTCCGATAATTTTTTCAAAAGCATATAAATGTTTTGTATTCCAATTTTCTCCTGCCATTCGAAAGGACTAAAAGGATAATTTGTACCTAATTTCATTGCGAGATCTATTTCATTTATGGTGCTCACGTTTTCCCCAAGCGCAAAATACGCTTCATTGATGATCATACTTAAAACCCTGGCGCTAACAAAACCCGGTTCATCTTTAACAAACAATATATTCCATCCAAGTGATTTGAAAACTATTTCAGTCATCGCTTTGCTATTTGATGCAATCTCCCATATAGACCGCTTTAAAAATCCTGGCCAGCCATTTATTCTGCTAACATTAAACGGCAATTTTGTTGACTTTAAAGTGTTCACTACCGAATTAATAATTACGGGTTTCTCGTAAAGGTCTTCAAATGTAGCTACCGGGATAGTGTCAGTTAATAAAAAAAATGCATCAAACTCTGCAAAATTTCCCATCTCAGAAATATTTTTCATAAAAACTAAGTCTATTTCACTACCTGCATTTTTATTATCGATAATTTCATGCTTTTGATTTTCTGTTGTAAGGATAGCAATCCTCATATTATTTTTTGCAAAAATAGGTTTGTTCGTTGATGGAAAGTTTTGCAATTTTATCACTGTTAATATCAATTAAATGGGTAAGCAAACTATTAATACATTAAATGCACCAGCTCCTATTGGCCCATACAGCCAGGCAGTAAAAGCAGGAGGGGTTTTATATATTTCAGGCCAAATAGCTATAAACCCGGTTACTTCGGAGGTTGTAACAGGTACCATAACCGAAGAAGCCGAACAGGTAATGAGTAATTTAAAATCGATACTTGAAAACGCTGGTCTCGGCTTTGCAAATGTTATAAAAACAACTATTTTTTTAAGTGATATGGAATTGTTTGCAAGCGTGAATGAAGTTTATGGTAAATTTTTTGATACAGATTATCCTGCGAGGGAAACTATCGCAGTTAAAGGCCTGCCAAAAAATGTGAATGTTGAAATAAGTATGATAGCATCAGAATAATTAAATACCCAAAACTTGAAAAGCCAGGTAATAGTAACATCCAAGGTGCACAATTATTTAATTGATGCGCTACAGCATAAAGGGTTTTCAATACTGCATTCAGAAAATATTAGCTATGAAGAATTAGGGGTGATAATAAATCAGGCTGAGGGTATAGTGATCACAAGCAGGCTGCGAATTGACAGGCCTCTTATTGATAAGGCCACCAAGCTTAAATGGATTGGAAGATTAGGCAGTGGAATGGAATTGGTTGACGTGGAATATGCAAATTCCAAAGGTATAAATTGTGTGAGCAGCCCGGAGGGTAACAGAAATGCCGTTGGGGAGCATGCCCTTGGCTTACTCTTAAATCTTACCAATAAGATAAGCTCAAGCTACGAGGAAATTAAAGATAAAAAATGGATAAGAAATGCTAATCGCGGTATTGAGCTTAGCGATAAAACAGTAGGAATTATAGGTTATGGAAATACGGGTTCAGCATTTGCAAAACTGCTTTCCTCCTTTGATCTTACTGTACTGGCATACGATAAATATAATTACGGATTTGGCAGTGGCTATATTAAAGAAGCAAATTTTGAGCAGGTTTGCCGTTACGCTGATGTAATAAGCATGCACCTGCCTCTTACAAAAGAAACTGAGTATATGGCCAATGAGAAATTTTTTAATTCACTGGAGCGTTCGCCTTTTTTCGTATCAACCTGCAGGGGAAAGGTTACTGATACTGCAGCGTTAATAAGTGCATTAAAGAATAAAAAAATTGCGGGTGCCGGCCTGGATGTTTTAGAGAATGAAAAATTTGATTCGTATACTAAAGAAGAAAACCATCGCTTAAACTGGTTGTTAGCTCAGCCAAATGTTATTATAACCCCGCACATTGCAGGTTATAGTGTGGAAGCTTTTTATAAAATGGCGAAAGTTTTATTTAAAAAGCTACAGTTGGAATAAATTTTTTCAAAATTTAATTATATTTGTAGATATACAACGCCTTTGTAAAAATGGGGCGTTGTATTTTTTTTATTTACCCTAAGAAAAAATATCACTCTTAAAATATGAGGTTATGAACCAGATCAATTATGTAACTAAAGAGACGTTTGAGCAAATGAAAATTGAGCTTCAGCACATGAAAGGTGTTGAGAGGCCAGCGGCGTCCAGGGCTATTGGAGAAGCCCGTGAAAAAGGAGATCTTAAAGAAAATGCTGAATATGATGCAGCGAAAGAAGCACAGGGATTACTTGAAGCTAAAATAAAGCAATTGGAAGGCGTAATTGCCACAGCACGCATTGTTGACGAAAATGAAATAGATACCAGTAAAGTTTCTATTCTTACAAAAGTTACTCTTACTAATCTTGCCACAAAAAAACAGGTTACTTACCAGATTGTATCAGAAAAAGAAGCAGATCTTAAGCAACAAAAAATATCCGCGGCATCTCCTATTGGAAATGGATTACTGGGAAAATCCGTGGGAGAAATCGCGGAAATAAAAATCCCTGCGGGAATGATTAAATTTAAAATTGAAAACATAACCGCATAAAATAAGCTGTGCCTTATATTTAAAATATCCGGGTCTGTTTCTCTTTATTAATCGCATCAATATATTTTTTAATGACTATTTTTTCAAAAATAATTGCAGGGGAAATCCCTTCCTATAAAATTGCGGAAGACGAAAAGTTCTTCGCGTTTCTTGATATCAACCCGCTTGTCGAAGGACACACTCTTGTAATACCGAAACTGGAGATTGATAAATTTTTTGATGTTCCGGATGCTTATCTGGAAGAGATTTTTTTATTCGCAAAACCCATTGCCCGGGCTATTGAAAAAGCCTTTGATTGCAACAGGTGCGGCCTGAGCGTTGTTGGAATTGAGGTTCCCCATGCCCACATGCACTTGATACCTATTAACGATGCTGATGACCTAAATTTTACGAGAAAAAAATTAAAGGTTTCTGAAGCGCAATTGAAAGCTGCACAGGAAAGGATTTTGAATAATATGCAAGTATAATAGCAAGTCCTAAATTATCGCAATCGTAATTCATGTCTTATTGGTATTTGGTAAATGGATTTTTTTCATTCACAAAGCGAAACTTATTTTACCATCCCGGGATTTTGCAACAAGAAATCCTTCCAGCCATTTAATTTTTTTGAGGAGTTGGCGAGTACAGAATTGCCTTGGAAATGATGGCATACTGCAACAGCAATGGCATCTGTTGCATCAAAATATTTTGGGTTTTCTTCAAAACTTAATATCCGCTGCAGCATTTTTAATACCTGGAGTTTATCTGCATTTCCATTACCTGTAATAGATTGTTTTATTTTGCGGGGAGAATACTCTGTTACCGGAACTCCCGCCTGCATTGCTGCAGCTATAGCCACACCCTGCGCCCTGCCGAGCTTTAGCATACTCTGCACATTCTTTCCAAAAAAAGGAGCTTCAATCGCGAGTTCATTAGGCAGATGGTCTTTTACAAGTTCACATACTTTGGAATGAATAATTTGTAATCTTTCGTAAGCATTTTTGTTTGATGAAAGCTTAAGCACATCCATGATTATTAAAGAAACACCTTCACCGGAAACTTTTATTACACCAAACCCCATTACCAGCGAACCAGGATCAATACCTAAAATGATTTTTGAATTTTTATACAATTGAGGTTTATTTTTGAATCAGCCGATTACAATATAACTGCGTTTGTAAAGATCGAATGACAGTATCTTATTCAAAGCTACATGATCCGTATTAACAAAAATATCAAAATATTATTCAAGTATATTATTGCTCCGCTACTTGGGGTGTGGCTTTTTTATTCATTATATAAGCAAATGAAAGGGCAGCCAAATCTTCAACAATCTATTGATCTTATTAAACAGGCGCCTTTTGGAGATGAGGCTGTTAAATTTTGGGTGGTCATATTACTTGTGTTTATAAATTGGGGATTTGAAGCAAAGAAATGGCAGTTACTTTTAAGGCCGGTTCAGCAGATTAATTTTTTCACAGCCTTTAAATCTGTGTTGAGCGGGGTAACACTATCAATAAATACACCCAACCGCATGGGAGAATATGGTGGGCGCATTTTGTATATAAGCGAAGGTAACAGGATCAAAGCGATTTCATTATCAATTGCGGGAAGTATAAGCCAGTTGATTATTACTCTGGTTATTGGTTGCGGTGGTTTATTATATATTTTATATTTTCAAAATTCAAATGCTGTTCCGGTTATGGGGTTATCGGTTTTCTGGCTTAAAACTTTATTATTTCTTGCTGGTTGTGCTGCTTCTCTTCTGGTGTTATTTTATTTTCGTTTATCATGGATTATAAAACTTGTTGAAAAAATTCCTGCTGCAGCAAAGTATGTTCGGTATATAAGTGTACTTGAAGAGTTTACTCCCAAATTATTGTTAAGGTTACTTTATCTTTCTTTCTTTCGATACCTTGTTTTCATCATTCAGTATATCTTTCTGCTTCAGGTATTGCATGTTGAAATTTTATGGGTAACAGCCTTCTGGATCATAAGCATTTTATTTTTAGTATTGGCCATAGTGCCATCATTTGCAATTGCCGATCTGGGGATAAGAGGAAAATTCAGCACAGAACTTTTGAGTTTATACACTACCAATGTTGTTGGTATTATCGGTACAACGTTTGGTATATGGTTTATCAATTTATTTATTCCGGCATTATTAGGAAGCCTGTTTATATTGAGCATAAAATTTTTTAAAGATTAATTAATAAAGTTTGAAAACAATTGCAACAGTGCTTATTTTATTTTTTGCATTTACTACTAAAGCCGGTGATGAATTTTGCGGTGCTAAAAATAGCGCTTTCAATGCAGGTGAGGAAGTTACCATGAGAGTATATTATACAACTTTGGGAATGTATGTAGCTGCGGGTGAAGCCAGGTTCACTACCAACCTGGAAAAATTTAATGGCAAAATAGTTTACCATTGCATTGGCACCGGTGCATCTTATTCTTTCTTTGATAATTTTTATAAAGTCCGCGACAAATATGAAACCTACATTGATACGACTTCCATGTTGCCTGTGAAATTTGTTCGTAATGTAGATGAAGGGGGATATAAAATTTATAACAATGTAACATTTAATCATAACGCGGGAACCGCTGTAAGCACCAAAGGTGTATTTAAGATAACGTCCTGCATACAGGATGTTATAAGCGCTACCTATTATGCCCGCAATATTAATTTCAATAAATATAAGCCGGGAGATAAAATTCCTTTTGATATGTTTTTAGATGATGAAATATATCATTTGTACTTACGATATGAGGGAAAAGAAAATGTAAAAACAAAATATGGAAAATTCCGGGCTATAAAGTTTAAGCCTTTACTCATCAAGGGAACCATTTTTGAAGGTGGTGAAAAAATGAATGTATGGGTAAGCGATGATGCAAATCATTTATTGCTAAGGGCAGAAAGTCCTATTTCAGTAGGTACTATTAAAGTGGATATGATGGGCTATAAAAATCTCCGGTACCCACTTAAATCTTTAATAAGCTTCCGGTAATTATATATCAGCAAGTAAAAAAACTTCTTTACTACGTACACCCTTTTCAGTTAGTTGCAGGTTACAACATTCTATTTCCGGATCATGCTCGAAAAAAAGTATATAATCTTCCTGCTGCGCTTCGGTAAGAAATGATTTTTTTTCTTTAATTGTTTCTAGTGGCCGCGTATCATAAGCCATAACATAAGGAACTGGAATATGGGCAACCGATGGGAGCAGGTCAGCCATATAAATTATAGTTTTACTTTTGTAGTTTATTTGGGGAAGCATCATTGATTCAGTATGCCCGCATACAAACCGTATATGAATATTCTTTGTAAATTCTATTCCTTCCTTTGATTCAATGAATTTTAATTTGCCACTTTCTTTTATTGGTAGAATATTTTCTTTTAAAAAGCTAGCCTTCTCCCTGTCATTGGGATTGGTGGCCCATTCCCAATGCCTTTCATTGCTCCAGTAAACAGCATTTTTAAAAGCCGTTAAAAGCTTATCATTCTTTCTTTCTATGGAACCTCCGCAATGATCAAAATGAAGGTGGGTTAAGAAAACGTCGGTAATATCATCTTTTATAAAGCCATATTTGTCTAATGATTTTTCAAGCGTATCATCACCATTTAAATAATAATGGCCGAAAAACTTTTCATCCTGTTTATTCCCCATGCCATTATCAATAAGTATTAACCTGTTTTCATCTTCAATTAAAAGACAACGCATAGCCCAGTTACACAGATTTTTTTCATCGGGAGGATTTAATTTTTTCCACATGCTTTTAGGAACAACTCCAAACATAGCGCCGCCGTCGAGCTTGAAATATCCTGCATTTATTGGGTATAGTTTCATGCAGTTATAAGGTTATCTTTCTTTTGTTTATATAATGCAGATATTAAACCAATTAACCCGATTGTAAAAAAAACAACAAGTGATAGAACAGAATTGCGCATACTGCCGGTATATTCTTCGATAACGCCGAAGGCAGATAATCCTATTACAATCGCGATTTTTTCTGTAACATCATAGAAGCTAAAAAATGAAGCGGTATCTTTCGTTACAGGCATTAGCTTGGAATAGGTTGACCTGCTAAGTGACTGAATACCTCCCATTACCAAACCTACGGCAACGGCTAATGCATAAAAGTGCATTTCAGTTTGCATATAATAGGCAGCTACACAAATTGCCACCCAAAAAATTACAACTCCTATGAGAACCTGCAGGTTTCCAAACATTCCTGAAAGCTTTGCCATAAGGTAGGCACCCGCGATAGCCACCAATTGTATAAGAACCATTGTGATGATCAGGTTCGTTGAAGGCAGGTTTAAAACTTTTGTTCCAAAGTTTGCAGCGGCAAGCATCACTGTTTGCACGCCCATATTGTAAAAGAAAAATGCAAATAAAAATCTTTTCAAAACAGGCATTTTTATTAACTGGACGAACACTTTTTGTAATTCTATAAATCCGCCGGTAATAAAATTTTTTCTTTCATTATCTACTACAGCAGGTGTTCCCCTTGGCAAACCCTTGAAGGTTATCTGCGCAAAACCTATCCACCATATCCCTACCAATAAAAATGTTAATCTCACCGCTTCTCCTGCGCTATGTAAAAAAGGAATTTTGTCCCAAAATAAAACAAGTGCAAATCCAACCAATTGCATGATCACACTTCCGATATATCCGTATGTAAATCCTTTGGCACTTACATGGTCCCTGTCTTTCTCTTCAGCAATTTCCGGCAGGTAAGAATTATAAAAAACCAGGCTGGCATAAAAACCAAAGGCTGCCGTCATCATGCATATAATTCCCAAAGCAAAATATTGTGGAGTAAAAAAATATAAACCGCTGCATGAAACAGCCCCAAGCGTACAAAAGAACTGCATAAACCGTTTTTTATTCCCTTTATAATCAGCAATAGAGGAAAGTATGGGCAAGGTTATAGCTACCAGTAAATAAGTAAATGCGAGTGCATAATTGTATAAAGCTGTATTTACATACGTCCTCCCAAAAAAATGTACCTGCCCGTTAAAAGGCGAAGCACCGGTCATTTCTGTATAATAGACCGGGAAAAATGTGGTAGTGATTACAAGATTGTAAACTGAATTGGCCCAATCGTACATAGCCCACCCGTTTATAACTTTTTTAGAAGCAGTTTGCATGTTTATAAAATGAATACTGAAAGTAATAAAATTTCAATTGAAGATTGGGCAAATCTTTTAGTAATTTATTTGAGGTGTAACCAATAAAGGCTTCCTCGATTATTGAGTAAGAAATCCTGTATAGATCATTATTAATAAGATAATTCCTACAATAACCCTATAAACTCCCCAAACTCTAAAGCCATGTGTCTTAAGTATGGTGATGAAGAATTTGATTGCAAGAACGGCCACGGCAAACGCAACAAGGTTACCAATAGCCAGTTGCTGAATTTCTCCTGAAGTAAAACCACCGCTTTCGTTAAAATATTTAAGCAGCTTATAACCTGTTGCAGCAAGCATTGTAGGCACTGCCAGGAAAAATGAAAATTCGGCGGCAGCGCTACGGGTAAGTTTTTGTTGCATGCCACCTATAATTGATGCGGCACTGCGGCTCACTCCGGGTATCATAGCTATGCATTGCCATATACCAATTATAAATCCATTTTTGTATGAAACTTTTTCTTCAGAATCAACGGCAGGTTTATTAAATACATTATCTATAAAAAGTAAAACTATGCCTCCAGCCAGCATTGAAACAGCAACCGTAAGAGCGCTTTCCAGCATTGCATCTATCTTTTTTGAGAACAAAAAGCCAAGCACAATTGCCGGTAGCACCGCTATTAAAAGTTTTATATAAAACTTCCATTTGCTAAAATTGAAAAACTTTTTATAATATAAAACGACTACTGCGAGTATAGCTCCCAATTGGATAGCAACTGTAAAAACCTTTACGAAATCTGTTTCTGTTACATGCAATAATTTTTCAGCAATGATCATGTGCCCGGTAGAAGATATAGGGATAAATTCAGTAAGGCCCTCAACAATAGCAATAATAATTACTTGAAAAATATCCATATCGACAACTTTTAACTTTAGGTAGCAAACATAAAAAAAGGCGATCATTAATCGCCTTAATATTAAAATGAAATTATTTTGGTTTCTTCATTATTGCAAAAATTTCCATTACGAGGCCAGCCACAATCAATATCGGGGCAATTGTAATTCGCATCGGGCTGTAAACATCTTTATCATTAAATACTAAAGGATTTACGTTTTTACCACCAGCCATTAAAAAAAATCCAAGAGCCATAACTACCAGGCCGATTACCATCCATTTATAATTTTCTTTTGTAAAAAGAATATTTTCCGTGGAGGCGCCTTTTGCTACTGTGACTTTTTCTGTTGTAGTTATTTTTTTTGGACTCTGTGATTTCATTTTAAAATTTGAGTTTGCAATGTTAAGAAATAAAACAAAACACCGATGCATTAATACAATTCGTCAAGCTTCATTTTTAAATACTTTAATACAGAGCGGTGCGTACTAAAAAGAGTAATAAACAAGCCAAGTGCCAGAATACATCCAAATATCAACAGCATATTTTTTGAGTCATGTAAACCTCTCAAGTATGGAACGTAATTTTCTGAGATTGCAATAAAGCCAATCATAAGGCCAATCGCAATTCCCGAAGCTATAAGGCCATTTATGATAGCCCGGCCATCAAGTGGCTTGGTAATGAACCAGCGGGTAGCCCCCACCATTTGCATAGTTTTTATTAAAAAGCGATTGCTATACATAGCAAGGCGAATCGTGTTATCAATGGAAATAATAACGAATATGGAAAGAATGATTGCAACAATTAGTAAAACAATCGTAGTTGTTTTTACAAACTGGCTCACGCTTGCCACAGTCTCTTTGGGCGTCTGAAATTCCGAAATTGTTGTTGGATAATTGCTTAAAAGATAATTTTCCAATATAGCAAGACTGTCCTTATCTATATAATTTGCTTTTACATAAAAGTCAATACTTTCCGGTAAAGGATTACTGATCGCAAGCTTTTTCCAAAGTGTATCATTGTCCTGGTTATATTTCTCAAGCGCTTTTTCACGGGTGGTATATTCTACATTTACCGCGTAAGGTAAATGTTGAATAAAATTTTGAACGGTATCAATTTGTTGTTTATCAGCGGTGCGATAAATGTAAGCGTGAAGCTGTATATTTTCCTTAAAATAATCGCCCGTTTTTTTAATGTTCAGAAAGATCCAGCCTACAACGCCGAATAGAAATAAAACAAGCGAAACACCAATGATGGCATATACATAAGATGGCTTGCCCCGCTTAGTAGATGCTTTACCGAATTGAGCCATAGTAAGAAATGATATTTTTGTAAAAAGCCATGATAAAATGTGGGCGGCAAAAATAATTGTTTTTAAGCAGGTTTAGTATTTTTGCCCGCATTGCTTATAATGCTAATGTAAAGTGCACTTACCATTAAAGCCAACACATAAGTTATCAATAACATTTCTTTCACAAAAACATTAGCACGCTGATGTTACTAATATTTCAGGTTAGATAATATTTCAAGAAAAAAATATCAGATCAAAAGAATGGAATACAATTACAGGCATATTGAAAAAAAGTGGCAGAAGGACTGGAAAGAATCCGGCATTTATAACGTAAGTAATTCTTCAGTGAAGCCGAAGTTTTATGTGCTTGATATGTTTCCCTACCCGAGTGGTACAGGCCTGCATGTTGGGCATCCTCTTGGTTATATCGCAAGTGATATTTATGCACGGTATAAAAGACTGAAAGGTTTTAATGTGCTTCATCCAATGGGTTATGATAGTTTTGGTTTGCCCGCAGAACAATATGCGCTGGAGACCGGTCAGCATCCTGCAGTTACTACTCAAAACAATATTGAAACATTCAGGCAGCAGCTTGAGAATATTGGATTTTCATTTGACTGGAGCCGTGAAATAAGGACAAGTGATCCCTCATACTATAAATGGACGCAATGGATTTTTCTTCAAATATTTAACAGCTGGTTTGACAGAAAAGAAAACAAAGCAAGAAGGATTGAAGACCTCATAGAAATTTTTGAGCAAACAGGTAACATGGCGGATAACGGTCAGCGGCAAACGCAAAATGAGTTTTCTGCAAATGAGTGGAAAAACTATTCTGATGAACAAAAACAGGAGTTGCTGATGGATTACAGGCTTGCATATTCAGCATACGGAGAAGTGAACTGGTGTGAAGCTTTGGGAACTGTTCTGGCGAATGATGAAGTAGTGAACGGTGTGAGCGAACGTGGCGGCCATCCTGTTGTAAAAAAGAAAATGCGTCAATGGTATATGCGCATTACTGATTATGCAGAGAGGTTGTTGGATGGCTTAGAGAAAGTTGATTTCAGCGATGCGATGAAAGAAATGCAACGGAACTGGATAGGAAGGAGCGAGGGGGCGGAAATAGAATTTAGCCTCACCCCATCCCTCTCCGCAAGCGGAGAGGGCGATGCTTCTTTAAAACTCAAAGTTTACACCACACGGCCCGACACTATTTTCGGCGTGGATTTCATGGTACTTGCCCCGGAACATGAACTCGTAAAAAGTATTATTACAAAAGATCAGCAGGCGGCAATTGATGAATATCTTATTTATGTAAAAAGCCGTAGCGACCGCGAACGCATGGCAGAAGTAAAACAAATTACAGGATGCTTTACCGGTGCTTATGCCCGTAATCCTTTTGATGGAAGGGAAATACCCGTTTGGATAGCTGAGTATGTGCTCGCAGGCTATGGGACGGGAGCTATTATGGCTGTGCCTTGCGGTGATCAGAGAGACTTTGATTTTGCCAAACATTTTAATATTCCTATTACCAATATCATAGGTGATTATTTTAATGGTGTAGAAGCGAATCCTACAAAGGAAGCAACGCTTACCAATTCAGGTTTTCTGAATGGCATAAAAATGAAAGATGCTATTGAGGTCGTAAATGAAAAAATTGAAGAAAAAGGAATAGGACATAGAAAAGTAAATTATAAAATGCGGGATGCAGGCTTTAGCCGCCAGCGCTATTGGGGCGAGCCTTTTCCTATAATTTATAAAAATGGAATTGCATACCCGGCTGATGTAAAAGAATTACCTGTAGAGTTGCCACATGTTGAGAATTACAGTCCGGGACCAGAAGGGGAAGGGCCGCTGGCGAATATTGAGGAATGGGTAAATTCGGGTTCAGACGAATTGGAGTTACTAAAGCCGCAGTCGGACCTCACCCCCGACCCCTCTCCAAAGGAGAGGGGAGACGAGACTCTGGCTTACATGACTACGGATGATCAGACGTGGAAAAATTTAAAACCTTTTGCAAGAGAAAACAGGAAAAGTAAAACCCAGCCCGAAAACCTTTTATGGCAAAACCTTCGCAACAGACAAATAGCTGATCATAAATTTCGGAGGCAACATGCAATCGGTGGGTTTATAGTGGATTTTGTCTGTATTGAAAAAAAGGTCGTGATAGAAATTGATGGAGAATATCATGAAGGACCAGAGCAAAAAAAATATGACATCTCCAGAACAGAATATTTAGCAGAACAAGGATTTACTGAAATAAGATTTACAAATGAAGATGTAACTAAAAATATTTCATCAGTACTAAAACAAATCCGAAACACGCTTGAAAGCAGTCCCCCTCTCCTTTGGAGAGGGGTTAGGGGTGAGGTCAATACATGGAAGCGCGAAACCAACACCATGCCCGGTTATGCCGGCTCTTCTTGGTATTTTCTCCGATACATGGATCCACACAATAATGAAGAGTTTGCCGATAGAAAAGCAACCGATTACTGGAACCAGGTTGATGTATATGTTGGCGGAACAGAGCACGCAGTTGGCCATTTATTGTACAGCCGCATGTGGACGAAAGTTTTGTATGATTTAGGATTTATAAGTTTTGATGAGCCTTTTAAGAAGTTGGTCAATCAGGGTGTTATTGGAGGATTATCTGAAAAAATAATAAGATTGGGTGAAAACGAAATTGAAGAACCTAATTCATACAGTAGTATAGCCTCAACAAGCCTTCTGATAAAATGGATTTTTAAAAATAACATCCCTATCTTTTTACATCCTGATGATAACGGTGATTCAAATTTTTATATCTGGAATTTTTCAGCAGATACAAATTATCATTCTTACAACACCTCATTAATAAGGGAGAATAGTGGTTCAATAGAAGACAGCAATCTAAATATAGAGCGATATATAAATTACAAAAAAGAAAATTTCCAATATTATAGTCAGTCAACTTTTGAAATTTTTTTATGCAAAGAAGGTTATTATAATTCAAGAAAAGATAAGTGGTATGATTATGATAAAAATGAAATTTCACCCTTGAATTTTAAAACTGTTCAGGTACCTGAAAAAATGAGCAAAAGATATGGTAATGTAATTAATCCTAATGATGTAATTGAAAAATACGGTGCCGACACTTTCCGCATGTATGAAATGTTCCTCGGCCCTATAGAGCAAAGCAAACCATGGGATACTAAGGGCATTGAAGGCGTTCATCGTTTCTTAAAAAAGTTATGGCGTTTATTTTTTGACGATATAAAAGGCAAGGTTTGGAATGAAGAAAAACCAACGCCGGAAGAATTAAAAGTATTGCACAAAGCAATAAAAAAGATTGGGGAAGATACAGAGCGCTTTTCTTATAATACTGCAGTAAGCGCTTTTATGGTTTGTGTAAATGAGCTTACCGATTTAAAATGCCATAAGAAAGAAATACTTGAACCTGTGTCGATTTTATTGGCTCCTTATGCCCCGCATATAGCAGAAGAATTATTTCATCAATTAGGAAACCAGACAACTGTTATAGATGCACATTATCCGAAGTTGGAAACAAAATATTTGGTTGAATCAGAAATAGAATATCCCATTTCAATAAATGGAAAAATGCGTACAACAATAACCATGTCGCTTGATGTGAAACAGGAAGAGGCTGAAAAAATTGTTTTAAATAACGAGATAGTAAAAAAATGGATAGAAGATAAACAGGTGAAGAGAATAATTTTTGTAATAGGAAAGATGGTAAATGTGGTAGTGTAAGAATTAAAAATTATAAAATCCACTCAATTTCATCAAAACTGAACGTTCTTTCCATCACATCTTTTGTAATAAGTTCACCGGAAGGTGAAACCTGCTGAACAGTAGTTTCAAAAATAGTATTGCCCTTTTTAAGCTTTACCTTTTTATTCCTGGCGAATAGATTTTTATTATATGCTTCCAGCATTTTACCATATCCGTCATTTTTTAAATCTGAAATCTTTGCCAAAACATTTTCATGAAGTTCCCTGGCAAGTGAACTGACGTTGAATGATTTTCCAATTATTTGTTTCAATGAAATTGCCCGTAAATTTCCGGTTTCAAATTCTTCCTGGTTTATATTCAGGCCTATTCCCATAATTGCCCACTGCCATATGTGGCCTTTTAATACATTTTCAATGAGAATTCCTCCTGCCTTCCTGTCATTTATAAAAATATCATTGGGCCATTTTATTTTTATATCATTTTCCACATATCCTGATAAAAAATCATGGCAGGCTACAGCCACTGCAACACTCAGGTGAAACTGGCTCAATACCGGCAGCCACTGCATCTCTGAAATAACGGTCAGCACTATGTTTTCTCCTTTCCGGCTTTCCCAGCTTTTTCCCCTCCGACCTCTTCCTGCTGTTTGCTCCAAAGCAAACACGGCGTCGCCACTATTCGCAACTCCCTTTTGAACTATTCCCATGGCATAGTTGTTGGTACTATCCACCGTTTCAAGAATTATAAAATTTTTTGGCTCCTCCGGCATACAAAATTGTATTGATAAAGAATTAGTATTTTTGATAAAATGGTTGCATAAAAAGTTGTAAAAAACGCAATCTAATAGTTTAATATTTAATTTATGTTTTCTATGTAAAAAACAGGAAACTTAATAAAAAAGAATTCATTTGAATAATTTAACCCTATTGGCCACAAGGAAAAAATCGACTCTTACCAGGTTAACAAGAAACAGCAAAATCTTTAAGACAATAATTCAGGCTGTACAGGAAAAAAAAGGTGATAAGATTGTTAGCCTCGATCTGAAAAAAATCCCTGAAGCAGTCTCTGATTTTTTTATTATTTGTGAAGCAACCAATAATATTCAATTGAAAGCTATAGCTGATTCCGTCGAAGAAAACGTGAAAAAAAAGTGTGGCGAATTACCCTATAAGCATGAAGGGCGGAAGGGTGAACAATGGATATTGATTGATTATGTGAATGTAGTTGTTCACGTGATGTTGCCGGAGCCACGGAAATTTTACAGGCTTGAAGAAATGTGGAGCGATGGTTCTATAACGGAACATTAACTTAAGAATTTCAATAAATACTTATGTTACAGCGTACATTAAAAATTAAATAAACAATCTAAGCCCGCCCTGAATGTAAAGGGTTGGATAAAATAAAATATTGCGAGGCAAGCATTTATGGCTACTGAAGAAAAGAAAAAGAACTCCTTACAAAAAAGATTGAATCCTAATGGGCTTCCGGGATCTGACGAGGATCCAAAAAAACGTCCCAAAGTCAGTATTTACTGGGTCTATGGGTTAATTTTCGCTGCAATTATTGGTTACAATCTTTTCAGAAACACTTCTGGCAACGGGATTGAAATGGATAATACGCAGTTTTATGCGATGCTCAAGCAGGGTGATGTTGACCAGATAAAAACTGTCGGCAATAAGAAAATCGTTCGGGTTTCCATAAATCCACAGGCATTCGAAAGTAATGCGGGGTTTTATAGAAATGTTTTTGGAAATGATTACGATGAAGTTAAGAAGATGCCTGCGCCACAGGCATATTTCCCTATTGTAAAAGATGAAAGTTTTTCTTCAGACCTGCGTGAGTTTTACAATGACAATCCTACTGTAAAGCATGTAGCGGATAAACCTGGCGATGAAGGCGAATTATTTGGGCAAATAGTCAGCACACTTTTACCTATACTATTGATTGGTCTGTTATTTATTATGATGATGCGCAAGGTTGGTGCAGGTGGAGGAGGCGGTGGCCCCGGGGGAATTTTTAACATTGGTAAATCGAAAGCCACACTGTTTGATAAAGGAGCACGTGTCAATATTAATTTTGGTGATGTTGCTGGTCTTGATGAAGCAAAAGTTGAGGTAATGGAGATAGTTGACTTCCTTAAAACTCCAAAAAAATATACAGCGCTCGGTGGTAAAATTCCTAAAGGCGCATTGCTCATAGGTCCTCCGGGCACTGGTAAAACTTTGCTGGCAAAAGCAATGGCCGGTGAAGCGCAGGTACCTTTCTTCAGCCTTAGCGGTAGTGATTTTGTGGAAATGTTTGTGGGCGTAGGTGCGAGCCGTGTACGAGATCTTTTTAAGCAGGCAAGGGAAAAAGCGCCCTGCATAATATTTATTGATGAGATAGATGCAATAGGCCGGGCACGAGGAAAAAATATGATGATGAGCAATGATGAAAGGGAAAATACCCTTAACCAATTGCTGGTAGAAATGGACGGCTTTGGTACCGACCTTGGTATTATAATTTTAGCTGCTACTAATAGACCCGATGTTCTCGATAATGCATTGCTTCGCCCTGGAAGGTTTGACAGGCAGATAACAATCGACCGCCCTGATCTTGTAGGCCGCGAAGCAATTTTTAAAGTGCATTTGCTACCAATAAAAATTTCTCAAACATTAGATGTACATAAGCTGGCAGAGCAAACACCAGGATTTGCGGGGGCTGATATCGCCAATGTATGCAATGAAGCTGCTTTGATAGCTGCCCGTAAAAATAAGGATGCAGTTGACATGAGTGATTTCCAGGATGCTATTGACAGGGTAATTGGTGGATTGGAGAAAAAGAATAAAATTATTTTGCCCGAAGAAAAAGAAATCATCGCCTATCACGAGGCAGGACATGCTATTTGTGGATGGTTTCTCGAGCATGCTTACCCGTTACTTAAAGTAACAATTGTGCCAAGAGGCACAGCAGCCTTAGGGTACGCACAATACACTCCAAGAGAGCAATATTTATACAATACCGATCAGCTACTTGACCAGATTTGTATGACACTTGGGGGGAGGGCTGCAGAAACTATTTTCTTCGGAAAAATATCAACCGGGGCAAGTAACGATCTTCAGCAGATTACTAAAATGGCATATGCAATGGTAACTGTTTATGGAATGAATGATAAGGTAGGCAACGTTAGCTATCATGATCCACAACAGGAAAATACTTTTACAAAACCTTTTAGTGAAGAAACGGGCAAAATGATTGATGAGGAAGTGAGAAAACTAATTGACCAGGCATTTGAAAGAACCAAGGCATTACTCAATGAAAAGAAAAATGAAGTTGAAATACTTGCAAAAGAATTATTGAAAAGAGAAGTGCTTTTTCAAAGTGATGTCGAGGCATTAATTGGAAAGCGGCCATACGAAGAGAAGAAAGCGCTGGACTTTGTTGACAATCCAAAAGAGGCAGTGATAGACCCGCCGATGGGAGGTATAGTAGTTGATAGTAACGTATAAATAAATAATGAAGGTTTCATCTTCAAAAGAAAAAATTTTAAAAAAAATAAGAGAGGCACTGAGCAATCCGGTGCCTTTACCTTTTCCCAAAAGTGAAGGAACTAACTCTGTTTTTCAGCCCCAAAAAGATGATCTTGAAATTCTTTTTGCTGAGGAATTTATAAAGTTATTGGGCAAATTTGCTTTCTGCGTAAATGAAACTGATATGAAGCTACAGCTTATGAAACTTGCCGCTGAAAAAAAATGGAAAAATCTCTATTGCGTGGAACCGGAATTATTAAAAAAATTTAGTGGCAAAGGTGTTTTCGATAACGGCATATCATTAACAGATTGCGACGCTTCAGTTACGGGTTGTGAATTTTTAATTGCACGCACTGGCGCTATCGTTATGACCTCTGCGCAGAAAAGCGGGCGAACAGTAAGCGCTTATGCTCCTATTCATATCTGCATCGCATATATTGACCAGCTTGTATACGATACAAGAGATGCGCTTAAATTACTGAAGACAAAATACGGTGAGAATATTCCTTCGTTTATAACATTTGCGGCGGGCCCAAGCCGTACAGCAGACATAGAGAAAACGTTAGTAGTTGGCGTTCATGGGCCTAAAGAAGTTTATTTATTTTTAATTGATAAAGCTGTCATTGATTAAGAGTGTGTCTGAGTTTGTTAACTTTATAACAAATAAAAAATCTGAAATGAATGAAATTATTTTTTTAATCGAGGAATCCCTGGAAGGAGGATATACTGCTAAAGCTATAGGAGAAAGCATTTTCACCGAAGCTGATACTATGGAAGAAATAAGAAATAATATTAAAGAAGCAGTTGAATGTCATTTTGATGAAGGTAAAAAACCAAAATTAATTCGCTTGCATATGATTAAGGAAGAAGTTATTGCGGTATGAGGCTTCCAAGAGATATATCCTCGAAAGAATTAATAAAGCTTCTTAAAAAATTTGATTACGAAATAAGTCGTCAAAAAGGAAGCATATCAGATTAACTACTTTTCTTGAAGGAGAACATCACATTACTATACCAAATCATAATCCAATCAGATTAGGTACGTTACCATCCATACTTGTTGAAGTTGAGGACATTTAAAAAACTAAAGAAGAAATTGCCGATCAAATCTTTTAATTGATTTTTAATCATGCAAATTCATCCCGGTAAAAAAATATATTTTCTTTCTGATTTTCACCTCGGCGCACCTGATCATGCAACAAGCCTGGTAAGAGAAAAACGAATTGTTAAGTTTCTTGATGAAATAAAAGCTGATGCCTCACATATATTTATTCTTGGAGATCTTTTCGACTTCTGGTATGAATACAAAAAAGTGGTACCAAAAGGTTTTGTAAGGATAATGGGTAAACTTGCAGAAATTACTGATAGTGAAATCACAATTAAATTTTTTGTCGGTAATCACGATATGTGGATGAATGGATATTTTGAACAGGAACTCGGCATAGAGGTTTTTCATGAGCCCAAAGAATTTGAATTCAATAATAAAATTTTTTTTGTTGGACATGGTGATGGACTGGGGCCGGGCGACCATCGCTATAAATTTATTAAAAAGGTTTTCAGAAGTAAATTCTCGCGATGGCTCTTTGGAATATTACATCCACAATCCGGTATTGGACTGGCACATTACATGAGCAGCAAAAGCAGGGCGGCAACAGGAATGACGGATGAGCAGTTCATGGGAGAAGAAAAAGAATGGCTTATTATTTTTTCTAAACAAATGCTGGAGAAAAAGCATTTCGATTATTTTATTTTCGGCCACAGGCACTTACCGTTAGATTTTAAATTGAAAAATACCAGCAGGTATATAAATCTTGGTGACTGGATAAAATACAACAGCTTTGCAGTTTTTGATGGTGATAACATAGAGTTGAAATATTATAAAAAATGAAAAATACCTTAAAAAAATATGTAAGGTTTTATCTGTCGGCAACCATTATTTTTTTATACACCATATCGTATGCACAGGATGATTCTCTTTTCCGTTTTCTAAAAAAAATTGAATATCCTATTTCTTCTTTTACAGTAGATAATCTTGGTGAGCTTTATATAATTAATACCGATAATCAATTAAAAAAATACAATGAAAAAGGAGACTCTGTAGGAGTATTTAACCAGGTAACAAAATATGGAAAGCTTAGCTATGTGGAAGCTCAGAATCCCTGGAAAGCTATCCTGTTTTACCAGGATTATTCCACGATAGTTTTACTGGATAAGTACCTGAATGTATTGACCAATATTAACCTGAGGAAGCAAAATATTTTCAAAGTAAGGGCAGTTACCACTTCCTACGATAACAATATATGGCTTTATGATGAGCAGGAAAATAAATTGAAAAAAATTGATGATACCGGTAATAAAATATTTGAATCTGTAGATTTTAGATTGTTATTTGATTCAGTTCCTTCACCTCAAAAAATAATTGATGATGACGGGTTTGTTTATCTCTACGACCCGGAAAAGGGATTGTACATTTTTGATTATTACGGAAGCTTTAAAAATAGGTTGCTATTTCTTAACTGGACAGATGTAACCGTGATTGATAAATTTATTTACGGATTTGATAAAAATAACCTCTATCGTTATGCGCCTCCATTGCCAGAGATCAAAAAATATAATTTACCATTCGCTGCGCAAAATAACAGTTCGTTGAAAGTAAGTAATCACAGGATTTATATTCTTAAAAATCAACAACTGGAAATTTATTCTCTTCTATAGATCGCTGGCTTACTCTAAATTGCAATATGAATTTTCTTGACCAGGTTTATTTTGATAATACGGTGCGTAGTTACGCTTTGGTATGTATAACTATACTCGCAGCATTTTTTTTGAAAAGAATTATTTCTAAATATGCATCGGCCGTGCTATTAAGATCACTTAAAAAAAATCCCGACAGGCTCGCCAAAATAAAGTTTGATGATATTATAATAGAGCCTTTGGAAAAAATTTTATTCATTCTCATATCAATTTTTTCAATTGACAGCCTCAATTTTCCAAGTGCTTTCATGTTTACATATCACAAGGTATCAAGTCAACACATTTTTGAGGGCCTTATTTCAGCGATCATAATTATATGCTTTGTTATTCTTATCATCCGCGTAATGGATTTTTTTGTTTTAATTATAAAAGAAAAAGCCGGTGAAACGGATACACCAGGTGAGCACCAGCTGTTGTTTTTTTTTAAAGACCTCATAAGAGTTATCATTATTATTATTGGAATTCTTTTTATAATAAAATTCTCTTTAAAATTTAATATAGGCAATCTCTTTACCGGCTTAAGCATTGTGGGTGCGGCTTTGGCATTATCAGCCAGGGAAAGCCTTGAAAACTTAATCGCATCTTTTATTATATTTTTTGATAAGCCATTCAAAACCGGAGACTCTGTAAAAGTGAACACTTTTTCAGGGATTGTTGAGCGTATTGGTTTACGCAGCACGCGCTTGCGAACCCCGGAAAAATCTATGATTACAGTACCAAATAAACAGATGGTAGATAGTATAGTTGATAACTGGACAATGCGTGACGTCATTAGGAATGAAATAAAAACTTTACTATCCCCGCATACAACTTCGGGCGATCTTCAAAAAGCTATTAAAGAAATTGAACAAATTCTTGCCAACAAAAAAGCAAAAGTTGATTCTTATTCTGTCTATTTGCAGGAAATAAATAATGACAGTGCTGTTGTTATAGTAATTTATTTTACAAAATTTCCTACGGCTATAGATGGACTCAATAAATTGAAGGAAGAAATTAATTTGGAAATTAAAAAAATGCAGGAACAGCACGAAATAAAGCAATCAAGTACAAGTACTGTAAAGTTGGTTAGTTAATCAAATTTTCTATTGGGAATAACCTGCTACTCACTAAAAATATCAGCAAACTCCTGGTCCCACTTTCCTGTTTTTCCGTATTCTACCACCCGGCCTACTTCTTTGCCATCTTTCATAACAATAATGGTTGGAATGTTTGTTATGTGATAATCTTCAGCTATGGTTCCAGTAGTTTTTTTATTCGTGTCAACAGCATACATTGTAATTCGATCTTCCGGGAAGCCGCTTGCTTCCTGCATTTTAAAAAATTTAGGTAATACAAATTGTGTATCCTCGCACCATGTGCCGCCGAATATTACTATGTTAACGTTGTCTTTGTTTTTACGCATTCCCTTAACTGCATCGTCATTTGGTACCGGGTATATTTTTTGGCTTTCAGTATACCATTTATTATAGTCATGCTCATTTACAAGGTCACTTTTAGAAATTAGTCCTTTTAAAATTTTTTCATTCGGATGGAGAGAATCCTTAAGAATTTCATAGTGTTGCGCTTTACTGGCAAAAGCAAAAACCAATAAAGAGGAGATTGCTAATAAAAAGTGTTTCATGGTACGTTATAAATTGTTCTTTAATTCTAATAAAAATAATTTTAATTTTTGCAATGACTCTATCATTTGATGCTTTTCCCCTGCAGCTTTATTATTTTTTAAAAATTCTTTGGCGCCTTCAATTGTATATTTTCTTTCACGAAGCAAGTGATAGATCATCTTAAGATTTTTTACATCTTCAGGCCTGAAATACCTGTCACCCTTTTTATTTTTTTTTGGCTTAAGAATGTCAAATTCATTTTCCCAATATCTTATCAGGGATGTATTTTCTTTAAACATAATTGCTACATCTCCGATCGAGTAATATTGTTTTTTAAAAAGAATTTCATCTTCGGGAATAGCAACAAGGCCCGGCTCCGTGCTCATATCTTTAAGGCTTTTTCTACCCCTTTTTGATTTTTGATTTTCTAACCCGGCAATAAGCTCTTTTACATGAGAATTTTTTTCCTGCTGGGAATCGTCAAACTGAAATTTTATTTGTGATAATGCCATTTTTAATCGAGACTTTTTGCGCTGCCTGTAGATGCAATTTTTAGTAACCTGTCAAATTGTTCGGGTGTAAGATCGTTATAAAAGAAATAAACAGGGTCAACTTCCTGCCCGTTTACATGCACTTCATAATGACAATGCGGGCCGGTACTTTTTCCTGTACTCCCTACCCATCCTATCACTTCACCTCTTTTCACCTTTTGCCTGCTTCTGGCTTTTACTCTTACCATGTGGCCATACAAGGTTTGATAACCATATCCATGATTTATCAATATCTTATTTCCGTAACCATCTTCTGAAAAGCCTGATTCAACCACTATGCCATCTCCTGTGGCATAAACCGGTGTTCCCTGCGGTGCAGTAAAATCAAGGCCTTTATGCATTTTAGGGGTTCCATATACAGGGTCAATTCTCATGCCAAAACCTGAGGCTATCCTGTCGAGATCACGATTACTTACTGGTTGAATCGCCGGGATACTCGCCAGTTTTTCTCCCTGATTTTTTATCAGCTTTTCAATTACATTATAGCTTGCAAACTGGTAAGTTATACGGGCATTTACGTTATTAAGTGTTTTCGCAAGTTCGTTGCCTAATTCTTCATCGTTAATCGCTTCTACTTTTCGTACTTCATTTTTTTGTTCGGTAAGTTTTGCCCGTGCACTATCCGGCAAAGGGTTTGCTTCGAATATAGACCTGTACACCTGATTGTCTCTCTGCTCAAGCGACGCCATTTCCTGCTGTAAGGTTCTTGCCTGCGATACGAGCATATCATAATTCTGTTTCATTTTTTCATACCTCGCTTCGGCAAGCTTTAATTGGGGAGAAGGGATGAAACGGAATGCAAGTGATACAAGTATAAATGATGTAACCAAAGCTGTTGTTATAAACCCAAAAAAACGTAAAAGTTTTACGCGTAAAGGGGTTACAAGTTTCTCGTATCTTAATGTGTTAGTATTGTAATAGTATTTAATTTTTTTCATTCTAATAAAATGAAGGAGAAGGTATAGTTAATAAAACTTTCAGAAGATAAAGCTGTTTGTAAATGCGATCAAACCAAATACCTTTGCCGTTTTCTAAATTAGATTATAACGGGCAAAGATAACCTGATAATACTCAAAAATCAATCATAAAATTCATTAACAGGATGATGCAAAGTGCAGAAATACGGCAACAGTTTTTCGACTTTTTTAAATCGAAAGAACATACCATTGTTCCTTCTGCGCCTATCGTAATTAAAGATGACCCCACCTTACTTTTCACCAATGCAGGTATGAACCAGTTTAAAGAATTTTTTTTAGGGGATAAATCTGCACCTTACTCACGTGTTGCTGATACGCAAAAATGCCTTAGGGTAAGTGGTAAGCACAATGATCTTGAGGAAGTAGGTGTGGATACGTATCATCATACCATGTTTGAAATGCTCGGTAACTGGAGTTTTGGAAATGCAGTTGGAGACCCCGCTCCATATTTTAAAGAAGAAGCAATTGCATGGAGTTGGGAATTGCTTACCAAAGTTTATAAAATTCCTGAAGAAAATTTATACGTGACCGTATTTGAGGGAGATGAAAAGGAAGGCTTGCCGAAGGATGATGAAGCAATTTCTTATTGGCAAAAATGGGTAGCCGAAGATCGAATCATCATGGGAAATAAGAAAGATAATTTTTGGGAAATGGGAGATACGGGGCCATGTGGGCCATGCACTGAAATACATATTGATTGCAGAACAGATGAAGAAAAAAAAATTATTCCTGGTAAAGATCTTGTAAATAACGATGACCCGCAGGTTATTGAAATTTGGAACATTGTATTTATACAGCACAACCGGAAAAAAGATGGAAGCCTTGAATCATTGCCGGCAAAGCATGTTGATACGGGAATGGGCTTTGAAAGATTGGTAAGGGTTTTACAAAACAAACAAAGCAATTATGATACAGATATTTTTACGGGGACGATTTTGGAGGTTGAAAAATTATCAGGTAAAAAGTATACGAACTCTGATAGTAAACAGGACGTTGCCTTTCGTGTAATTGCGGATCACATCAGGGCTATTGCCTTCCCAATTGCAGATGGACAAGTACCTTCGAACACTGGTGCGGGTTATGTGATACGGAGAATTTTAAGAAGGGCAGTGAGATATTATTTTTCTTACCTCGATGTGAAAAAGCCGATGCTTTTTAAATTAATTCCATTGATAGCTGAGCAGTTTAAAAATGTCTTTCCTGAATTGGAGAAACAAAAAGATTTTATTGGAAAGGTTGTGCATGAAGAAGAAGAATCATTTCTGAAAACTTTAGGCAGTGGTATTAAAATGTTTAACGAGAGTATTACTAACAAGTTTAATTCATTTCCAGACATGCGAGAAAAACTTTCTCAAGATTTAAGAGGTTTATATAATGATATTAAAAAGATAGCCCAAAATTTTAATGATCAAAACGAAATAGCCGCTCTCTTTAATAAAATTAATGATGGCATAGTATTTAACAAACTTGGAGTTTTAAATGATTTCCAAAAACTATTGAAAGATTTAAGGAAAGTGGATGGTTCTTTAACTTTTAAACTTCAAGATACTTATGGATTCCCTTTCGACCTAACTAAACTTATGGCTAGTGATATTGGAGCTGAAGTTGACGAAGAAGGTTTTGAAAACGAGATGCTTCAACAAAAAAATCGCTCCCGTGCAGCAAGTGTAATTGATACAGAAGATTGGATCATTTTAAATGAAAACGGTTCATCCAAATTTGTTGGCTACAACACTTTCGAAATCGAAAGCAAAGTTTTAAAATATCGCAAAACAAAATCACAGGGAAAAGAATCTTATCAAATCGTTTTAGATAAAACACCTTTCTATGCTGAAAGCGGTGGCCAGGTAGGCGATACAGGAGTATTAATTTTTGATGATGAAAAAATTCCTGTTATAAATGCAAAGAAAGAAAATGATCTTATCATTCATTTTACTGAAAAGCTTCCTGCTATTATTGATGGAAAAGTTATTGCAAAAATTAATGTAGATAAAAGAAAAAAAACGGCGGTTCATCACAGCGCTACCCATCTAATGCATGCAGCATTGCGTAAAATTTTAGGTAATCATGTTTCGCAGAAAGGAAGTTTGGTTAATGATGAATATTTACGCTTTGATTTTTCTCATTTTGCAAAAGTTACTGATGAAGAAATTAAAAAAATCGAATCACTGGTAAATGAAAAGATCCGTGAAAACATTCCGGTTGTTATTAAAGAAATGAAAAAAGAGGAAGCATTAGCAACTGGAGCTATGGCTTTATTCGGAGAAAAATATGGAGATCCAGTTCGTGTGGTGACTATTGATGCTGGATATTCAATTGAACTTTGCGGAGGTACGCATGTTGGCAGTACAGGTGAGTTAGGCTTTTTTAAAATCGCAGGCGAAACTGCAGTTGGAGCAGGTTTGAGGCGAATCGAAGCTTTAAGCGGGAAAGCTGCTGAAGATTATATTCAAAATCAATTTGATTTGGTTCATATTATTCGTGAAACCCTAAAAAATCCTAAAGACATTCATAAATCAATAGATAATCTTCTTATAGAAAATGCTGAAATAAAAAAGCAATTAGAAAAATCAGAAGCAAAGCAACTCGATGTTCTTGCAAAAGATTTATTGAAGCAGACTGAATCAATCGGGCAAATAAATTTTATTGGAAAGCAGGTAGAGGTCAAAAATGCTGATAAGCTGAAAAAACTTTCTTTTGAATTAATGAATAATTTAAAAGGCTCAGGTATTGTTTTACTAACGACTATAATTGATGATAAACCATTTGTTGCATTAGGGATTGATGAAGAATTTGTGAATGGAAAAAATTTAGATGCCTCAAAAATTATTAAAGAACATATTGCTCCTCTTATAAAAGGTGGTGGCGGTGGACAGAAAACGCTTGCAACTGCAGGTGGGCAGGATACCAGTAAACTTGGTGAAGTAATCGAAACTCTGAAAAATGTAATTCAGTTCTAATCTTTGTTTTAGTATTTCAATGCAAATCATTTTTGAAACCCCACGTCTAATACTCAGTCGATTTACGATAGCAGATGCTCCCCTTATTTTCCTGCTAAACAGTGATCCCGAAGTTTTAAAATATGTTCACGAGCCTGTGCTTGAAAATGAAGATCATGCAAAAAAAATCATAGAGAATATCATTCTTCCTCAGTACAAAAATAATTTAGGAAGATGGGCCGTTTATACAAAAAATGATAATGCATTTATTGGTTGGTGCGGTTTAAAACATATGCCTGATCCATGTATTATTGATCTCGGATACCGATTTCTTAAAAATTCATGGGGAAAAGGCTATGCTACAGAAGCCGCCCGGCACACACTTCAATATGGCTTTAGAAATTTATACATAGATATTATTACAGGAAGAGCTCATATTGAAAACGTAGCTTCACAAAAAGTGCTTAAAAAAATTGGGATGAAATACATCCGGGATGAACTAGTAGATAGTTGCCCTGTAAAAACGTATATCGCTATTTGGAGGAATTAGTAAATCCATAAAACAAATGTTAAACTAAAATAAACCATTTGCGAAAGATTTCGTAATTCGGAAAATCTTGCTACATTTGATCTACTAATATCTTCGTACATAAAATTTAAATAAAATGAAAAAGACAATTCTACCCGGGCTTATAACCGTTTTCATAGCCCTGAGCTCTATCGTAGTTTTTGCTCAAAAAGAAAAAATCGAAAAGAAAGAATCCCGCGAGATTATTATTCGTAATAACGGCGATAAGGATACAAAAATGAAAATTGAAATTGATGGTGATAGAGTAACGGTAAACGGAAAACCGCTATCAGATTATAAAGATGATAATGTAACTATAATTGAAAGAGACATTAATCAAAGGGGGCGCGACAATCTAATTTACTCTCTCAGGAAACCTAATGAGGATTTTGAATTTTTCAACAACGATTTAGAAAATTCTGGCCCCAAACCTTTCATGGGAGTTATTACGGAAAAAGTAACCGATGGGGTAAAAATAAATGAAGTAATGAAAGGTAGCTCGGCAGAGAAGGCCGGGTTGCAAAATGGCGATGTGATCACAAAGATCAACGATAAAGATATCATCAACCCTGATGGCTTGCTTGAAACAGTTAGATCTTATAAACATGGTGAGGAAGTAAAAGTTTATTATAAAAGGAATGACAAAAAAGGGGATGTAAAAGTAAAGCTTGGAGAAAGAAAAGAAAGTAACAGGGTTTTTACTTTCAATGATGACAATGGTTTCAGGCAAGGAAATAAATACAATTTTAAAATGCAAAAATTTCCAAAATTTCCTGATTTTCCAAATGCCCCTTTCAGTCAATTGAATAATGACAATGTAAAGCTTGGTGTAAAAGTTGAAGATTCACAAGATAATATCGGAGCGAAAATATTAAGTGTGCAAGAAGGTTCTGCTGCAGATAAAGCAGGCTTAAAAAAAGATGACATAATCACAGAGATGGGTGGTGAAAAAGTTACCAATGTAGATGAAGTAAGGTCACAATTAATGGATGCGGGAGACAAGGAAAGTTTTAATCTCAAGGCAAAAAGAAATAATAGTGAAATGAATTTTGAAATAAAAATTCCTAAACATATTAATAACGCTGATTTGTAATTTATAAAATTAATATCAATTTAAAAATTCTTTACTCTAAAGAGAGATTGAATTATTACAAATAGTTTTCCGCTTCAGGTCTTATGAATATTACAGGCTGCCTTTCCAGGCAGCTTTTTGTTTTGTTTAAGTTTTTATGGATGTAAATGGAAATGTCTTTTCATACCTTCGCCACATGTCGGCTGATAACAAATATGAAGCAGTAATAGGGCTGGAGGTACATACACAATTGCTTACTGATAGTAAATTATTTTGTGGTGATAGTGCCGCATTTGGTAATCCACCTAATACCAACGTCAGCCCTGTCTCCCTTGCCCATCCGGGAACTTTGCCTGTAATGAATAAAAAGGCAATTGATTATGCTATTAGCCTGGGGCTTGCTTTTAACTGTGATATTGTGCGGAATAATTATTTTGCGAGAAAAAATTATTTCTATCCCGATCTCCCAAAGGGTTACCAGGTTTCGCAGCATACAACACCCATTTGCCAAAATGGGTTCGTTTCAATTAATACCGGTGGCATTGAAAGAAATATATTATTAAACAGGATTCACCTTGAAGAAGATGCAGGCAAAAGCATTCATGACGCTGATGAAAATTACACATGTATTGACTTGAACAGGGCCGGTGTCCCTTTACTTGAAATCGTCTCTGAACCTGATATGCATACTCCTGATGAAGCTTATGCTTATGTCACGGAAATAAGAAAAATAGTACGGTACCTGCAAATATGCGATGGCAATATGGAAGAAGGAAGTATGCGCTGTGATGCAAATGTTTCCATTAGATTGAAAGGTGACAAAAAACTGGGTACTAAAGTGGAAGTAAAAAATCTCAATTCAATAAAGAATGTAAAAAAAGCGATCGAATTTGAAATTAACCGTTTAATTGCATTAAGTGAAAGTGGGGAGCAAATTATCCAGGAAACAAGAAGTTTCGATGCTGCTAATAGCTCTACTTTTTCCTTAAGAAATAAAGAAGAAGCAAATGACTATCGTTATTTTCCAGAGCCGGACCTCGCACCATTTCATATCACAGAAGAAAAAATTGATTCCATAAAAAAATCCTTGCCTGAATTACCAGCATCTCTGGAAAAAAAATTCATAGAAAAATATTCTTTGCCCGTTTCTGATGCAAAAGTTATTTGCGATGAAAGAGAGACTGCAGTTTTTTTTGAAAATTTAATCAGCCATACAAAGAATTTTAAAGCCGCATCAAACTGGTTACTCGGCCCTATAAAGTCTTACCTTAATGAAAATAATTTAAGTATTGAAAGTTTTCCTGGTGATCCAAAAAGCTTATCCAAACTTATAGATTTGGTAGATGAAGGAAGTATAAGTTTTGGGATAGCAGCTTCCAGAATATTTCCGGTATTAATACAATCGCCGGGAATGGATGCTTACCAGATTGCAAAGGATTTGAATCTTTTGCAGGAAAAAAGTGATGATACACTCAACACCTGGGTAGATCAAGTCCTTTCTAAAATGCCTGATAAAATTTTGGATTATAAAAAAGGAAAAAAAAATCTTTTAGGATTATTTGCAGGTGAAGTGAAAAAATTAAGTAAAGGCAAAGCAGATATGCAGTCAGTAAATAAAATCCTTACTCAAAAATTAAATCAATAATTCAATCCAATGAAAAATATATTACGGGTAATAATTGTAGCATTTTTATTTTCATGCAGTGGCACGCATAAGAAAGGCAGTTTCGTTGTGAACGGCCATTTGCAAAATGCATCCGATCAAAAAGTTTTCCTCGAGCAAATAACTTTCAACCAGCAGCCTCCGCAAGTAATTGATACTGCTGAAATGAAAAGAGGAAAGTTTGAGTTAAACGCTTTAGCTCCGGAAGAAGGGTTATACAGGATCAGATTTGAAAAAAATGCGGGATATATTTTTATTAATGACGATGATCGCATCGACTTTGCAGCAGATGCAAATGATTCTACTTTGCTTTCAACAAAATTCAATACACCTGCTAATGCTTCACTCTCAAATTTTATAATTACACTGGATTCACTGCATACCTTGCTTATAGGAGAAGATCGCAACCTGAAGGATATTCAGCAGGAAAATAACGATAGCCTCACAACTGGTGCTCAGAATAAGTTTAATGCAACAAATGCCTGGTATAAAAACTTTCTCCATAACTACATTGACACAACAAAAAGCCCTGTAGCTGCTATTTTCGCCTTAAGCTATGCACAGGAACTTGGGATGGATACCGTAAAACAAATGCTGACCTCATTAAATAAAAAATTTCCTAAAAGTACCCCGGTAGCTGAGGTTACAAAGCAATTAGAGCAAATTGCGACGGCTCAAAGCCAGCCTCAAAGCACTCAGAAGCCTGCTATCGGTCAATTGGCTCCAGACTTTACATTACCTGATACAACAGGAAAGCCATTTACGTTAAGTTCTTTGCGCGGCAAATATGTTCTTGTAGATTTTTGGGCAAGTTGGTGTGGCCCATGCAGGGAAGAAAATCCTAATGTTGTCGCTACATATAAACAATTCAAGAATAAAAATTTTGCAATCTTAGGGGTTTCACTTGATAAAGAAAAAAGCGCATGGCTTAAAGCGATCGAAGATGATGGCCTGAATTGGAAACAAGTGAGTGATCTTAAATTCTGGAATAGTGCCGCCGCTGCTCTTTATAATGTAGAAGGAATACCGTACAACGTATTACTTGATCCGGAAGGGAAAATAATTGCGACAGAGTTGCGTGGCGCAGAACTTGGGAATAAGCTAAATACTATTTTGAAGTAATAAAAGTTTGTTAGCCTAAATAATTTTCATTGCCTTACCAAAGGTGGTAAACACGAAGGGAAGGACAACCCAAAAGTATTCTCTTACAAATACCAGCATAAGAATCAGTGCTATGGCCGCAATAAAAAAAGAAATCCAGTACTTACCAACAGATTGTGAATCATTCATTTCAAAAATAATTTTGGCAAATATATACATCTTATAATAATTATTTTCCGCGGTTACTTATTTCTGTAACGAAAAGAAAGGTATAATTTATAGAATCTTATTCTCTTCACCGTAGGCTATATTATTTTCTGATTTTTTAGAAGTTTACATACCTATTAATATTCTAAGTCAAAATTTTAATAGATTATCAATAGTTTATAAAGGGAGGATAAAAAATAATTCAAATATTGACTTTTTAATATCCCATTTCCCCATACCTTCGCATTCCTTAAAAAAGCCGGGATAGCGGCGCATATTAAACCGGTTCATTACTTGAATCAATAAAAAAATAAATGAGCAACTTACATTTCACCACTAAGCATGCGAACGAGGCTACCGTGCAACGTAATTGGTACGTTGTTGACGGCACTAATCAAACCGTTGGCCGCATGTGCGCTAAAATAGCGTCCGTTCTCCGTGGTAAGAACAAACCTTATTATACGCCTCATGTTGATTGTGGGGACTTTGTTGTAGTTACTAATTGCGATAAAGTAAAATTTACCGGCAAAAAGCTGGATGATAAAATTTATATCAACTACAGTGGTTACCCTGGTGGTCAAAAACAAGAAACTGCCGGCGATCTTTTAAAACGCCGCCCTGATGCGATAATTGAAAGAGCTGTAAAAGGCATGCTTCCTAAAAATCGCCTTGGCCGCAAAATGTACAAAAAACTGTATGTATACGCTGGCGACGAACATCCACACACCGCACAAAAACCACAAACATTAACTTTCTAATTTTATAATGATGGAAAAACAAAAAAATGCAGTAGGCCGAAGAAAAGCTGCAGTAACAAGAGTTTTCCTTTCTAAAGGGGATGGGCAGATCACTATTAACGGAAAGGATTATAAAACTTATTTCCCACTTGTATATCTGCAAAACCAGGTTGAAGCTCCTTTTAAAAGTATACAGGCGGCAGATAAATTTGATGTAGTGGTGAATGCAGCCGGGGGCGGTGTCAAAGGTCAGGCAGAAGCCCTAAAGCTCGGAATTGCCCGTGCATTATTGCAGGTAAATCCTGAATATCGCCCGGCTTTAAAAGAAGCAGGATTGCTTACCCGTGATCCACGTTCAGTAGAGCGTAAAAAACCAGGTAAGAAAAAGGCAAGGAAAAGCTTCCAATTCAGTAAGCGATAGAACACCAAACCCTCCCAAGGGAGGCTTTCGAATACTATAATTTTATGAAATATTTTCAATAACACAAACTCCCTAAGTCTCTCACGGAGGGATTGGGGAGGAAAAACTTTTTTTAATGGAAAACAATACTTCTTTACAACAGCAGCTTTTGGAAGCAGGCGTTCACTTCGGTCATTTAAAAAAGAAATGGAATCCTAAAATGCTGCCTTACATTTTTGCTGAGAAAAAAGGTATTCACATAATTGATCTTAACAAAACAGTTGAGGGTTTACAGGAATCAGCAGCAGCGCTAAAATCTATTGCTAAAAGTGGTAAGAAAATAATGTTTGTGGCTACTAAAAAACAAGCAAAAGAAATAGTAACAGAAGCGGCTAAGAGGGTTAATATGCCTTTTGTAACTGAACGCTGGCTCGGTGGCATGCTTACTAACTTTAATACAGTTCGTAAGAGTGTAAAGAAAATGCAAAGCATCGAAAAGTTACTTAATGATGGTTCATTAGACAGTATCACCAAGAAGGAGCGTTTAACTCTTACGCGTGACAGGGATAAAATGGAAAAAGTTTTGGGTGGTATTGCACAAATAAGTCGCATACCGGCAGCCTTGTTTTTAGTAGATATTGGTCATGAACATATTGCACTTTCAGAAGCTAAAAGGCTTAACATCACAACTTTTGGAATGGTTGATACCAATTGCGATCCTAATAAAGTGGAATTTTCGATTCCTGCAAATGATGATGCCACAAAATCAATCGCAATAGTTACTAATTACATAATTGCTGCAATTGCAGAAGGCCTTGCTGAAAGACAAGCAGAAAAAGATGAAGATCATGAAGAAACAGACGAGCGCGACTCAGGTGATGTAAAATATGATTTGGGATCCGAAGACGAAAAAGATCGCCGCAGGAGCGGTGGAAGCCCCGCAGGCGGTAAAGGTCGTGGTCCGGCAGGTCCTCAAAAACGCCGTGTATCAGGCCCGGGTGCAGGTGGTAACAGGCCAGGCGGACCTGGTGGCCGCCGGTAAACAATTTACCAAACTATATTCTTTCAAACGATATAATCATTTAATGCTATAGCAACTATGATTTTATATCATTATTAAAAATATTTAAATGAGTACAACAACTATTACGGCCGCAGATATTAATAAGTTACGCCAACAAACCGGCGCCGGTATGATGGATTGCAGGAAGGCTTTAACTGAATCTAACGGTGATTTTGAAACAGCTATAGATTATCTAAGAAAAAAAGGCCAGAAAGTGGCTGCGCTACGAGGGGATAGAGAAGCCAAAGAAGGTGTAGTAATTGCACAAACAACCAAAGACAGCAAAACCGGTTTTATTATAAATGTGAGTTGCGAAACAGATTTTGTAAGTAAAAATTCTGAATATATTGCATTCGCTCAAACAATAATGGATGCAGTGATTGATGCAAATAGTAAAATTGCTGATGACCTAAATCAACTAATGATTGAAGGTGAAAGATTAACTAATAAATTAAATGAACAGGTTGCCAGGATTGGGGAAAAAATAAGTGTTTCGAGGTTTGAAAGAATAGATGCACCTTTTGTCGCCGCCTATATTCACGGGGCATATCGCATGGGTGTATTGGTTGGCCTTAATAAAGAAGCCGAAGATGCAGGCAAAGATATTGCTATGCAAATAGCTGCAATGAATCCTATAGCAATTGATGAGGCTTCTGTACCGCCCGAAACTGTTGCCCGTGAAAAAAATATTGCCATTGAGCAGGTAAAAGCAGAGGGTAAGCCGGCTGAAATGGCTGAAAAGATCGCCATGGGTAAAATCAATAAATTTTTTAAAGAAAGTACTTTGCTTGCTCAGCCCTATGTAAAGGATAATAATAAATCTGTAGCTGACTATCTTAAAAGCATAGACCCAGATTTGAAAGTAATTGAATTTAAAAGAGTAGTATTAGGCTAATAAATAATATTTGGCTTCCGAATTTCAATAAATTCTGAAGTAATAAAAAGTAAAGATCTGCGTTGCAGCTCTTTTTTTGTCAGCGCTTGTTTGTGAGTAAACAGCGGATGAATTCATTATATAATTCCATTATCTTCGCCCCGCTAAATCAAATTTTACTCTGGCACATGCTTCCAAGGTATAAACGTATTCTTCTAAAACTTTCCGGTGAATCTCTGATGGGCAATAATAATTTCGGGCTTGATTCGCAAGTAATTTCCAAATACGCAGAGGATATTAAGCTTGTCACAGAAATGGGCGTGCAGGTGGCCATAGTAATTGGAGGAGGGAATATATATCGTGGTATGAACGAGGCCGAAACTGGTATAGAACGGGCCCAGGGTGATTACATGGGTATGCTTGCAACAGTAATAAATGGAATGGCTCTGCAAAGCGGGCTTGAGAGAGTAGGAGTTTACACAAGATTGCAAAGTGCTATTAAAATGGAGCAAATTGCTGAGCCCTATATTCGAAGGCGTGCTATCAGGCATTTAGAAAAAGGCAGGGTTGTAATTTTTGGTGCAGGTACCGGTAATCCTTATTTTACTACAGATACCGCAGGATCGTTACGTGCCGTTGAAATTAAAGCAGATGTAATTTTAAAAGGCACCAGGGTTGATGGCATTTATTCTGCAGATCCTGAAAAAGATAAAAGTGCAAAAAAATTTGAAACCATAACATTTGCGGATTGCATAACTAAAAATTTAAGAGTAATGGACATGACCGCCTTTACGTTATGCATGGAAAATCAGCTTCCAATCATAGTTTTTGATATGGGCACACCTGGTACATTATTGAGAGTTGTCACCGGTGAAAAAGTTGGTACTTTGGTAAGCGGATAATATTGCTTATTTTACACTTTGCTTATAAATCCTATCTTTCTAATTTATGCAAATCAGAAAGTGTATCCCTTGAAATCTTTTAGGATGTAATCCCCCGGGAATTTTAAATTGGTATCACATTTTTTCTCTTTAAAATGTACTAGCTTATGTGGGTGTGGTGGATAATATCCCTAATCGTTTTAATCAGCTGTACCATATTTGCTTACCGGATGATTATAAGCAGCTATGAATTTTTGCCTGCGGATAAAAGATTTTTTTTCGGATTTAATAAGAACCCAACGGCTTCTGCAAATTTTCCTGATCACCCTGATGCACTTAAAATTTTAAGAAATAAAGTGCAGCATGTAGAGGATAATACTACATTCTATCATATTCAATTTTCAAAATTTCAGGATCGCCTAAAGATCATAGAAGAAAAAGTTGCCATGAACCCACAAAAGATTACTACTATAACGACAAGTGATGTTAACTTCGAGGAAGAGGAGGATTGGAAAGAATTGTATTATGGAGAAAATTCAAAAAAAGAAGTGCTCGAAAATGAATTGGATTTTGCCAGGCAAGCGCTTGAAAAGGCAGAAAATAAATTAAATGAGATTGAAGGTAAAACAGATCGGTTGACGCAATTACAAAGTGACTATGAATTACGATTGAATGATTTGCAATCTATGCAAAATGAAATCATTCATTTGCAACAACAGTTTGAGGCATCTGTTGAGCGGGAAAAGGAACTTGAGCAGCTTTTGCTTTCTGAGATAACTATGCGTGAAAAATATTCTTTATTGCAAAGGGAATACGCCGGGCTTTTGAGTGAAACTGATGATCTTAGAAGAAGAAGCATTGAAGTAAGCAATTATGATTTTAATTAAGTCTTATTTTATTTTTACAGATATCTAGTTTAAAGAAATACATATCGCTTTAAAAGTATCTCAATAGTACATTTGCTTTATAGTAAATATTTTTTATTTTTCAGAATTGATTTATGCTTTTCACCTACGCTCCCCTATTTTAAGTTTCTCTCTATTTTTTTAATCTTAAAAATTATTGCCATGAATTTTCAAACAATGAGCAAACAAAGGAAATTTATCTTGATTGCTTCAGCTGCAGGTGTAATCTCCATTTTCTTCCCTGGGTTTCAATTTCCTTATTTGCCTACACTCAAAGTGTAAATGGTATGCATGACATAGGAATTTTGGTTTTTTTATGTTTTGCAGCTAGTGCTATCATAGCATACCTGGGCGACCAAACAAAAAATCTAGATAGGAATATGTGGGGTATAGTTTTAGCGGCAGGAGCGATTGCTATATTAAGCATAATTTATTTTTATTTCAAAATGAGCGAGTCTGTTATGGGCAGTTCATTTGTTGGTTTCGGTCTTTATATTTCCGCGATTGCTGCTCTTGGAGTTTTAGGGTCTGCATATATGCTAAGATCACCGGCAGATAACATCATAGATAGCTTTAACAATATTAAAAAAGATATTGAGAGCCGCATAAGCAGCAATGATAAATCAAATGATTCCGTTAAACCTAACGATAATTCAAATATTCCAAATACACCAGTTTAATTCAGGAGAATTTTAATACCCGGCAGCCTGGCCATCTTTTCTCGGATCAGACGCGCCATAATAAACGCCATCCTTTTTCATAATAGCCTGGAACCCGCCGTAAATGCCGACTCCATAGCTTATCTTATGGCCGGCTTTAACCAAGGCGCGAATCGTTTCATAAGGAAATCCTGATTCGAGGTATGTAGTTCCAACATCATTTACATGGCCTTTATATGAAATAGTTCCATTATGATAAATACGAGGCGCATCACCGGCTTCCTGCAAGCTCATGCCAAAATCAAGAAGGTCCATAATTACCTGGACATGCCCCTGTGTCTGCATATCTCCTCCCATTACACCAAAGCTTAAAAAAGCATTTCCATCTTTAGTAACAAAGGCTGGAATTATAGTATGAAAAGGCCTTTTGCCTGGTGCGTAAGTATTTATGTGGCCCTCCTTCAAAATAAATCCTGCGCCCCTGTTTTGCAATACAAATCCTAAATCACCAGGAACTTCGCGGGAGCCAAAAAGCGCACTATTACTTTGTATAAATGAAACCATGTTTCCTTCCTTATCTGCAACAGTAAGATAAATGGTATGGCTACCCGAAGATAAACCCGGATTATAAATTCCTGCATTATCAGGATCAATCAATTTTCTTCTTTCCGCAGCATAAGCTTTTGATAATAATTTATCTATTGGAACATTGCCAAAAGCAGGATCGCCATAATATGCAGCCATGTCTTCATAAGCAATTTTTTTCGCTTCAATAAATAGGTGAATATGTTCTTTTGATCCAAAAGAAATTTTTGAAAAATCAAAGCCCTCCAGGATGTTCAGTATTTGTAAAGCGCCCATACCTTGTCCGTTAGGTGGCATCTCCCAAACATCGTATCCCCTGTAATTTGTTGAAATAGGATCAACCCATTCTGATTTATGATTCGCAAAATCTTCTGTTGTAATAAACCCACCTACTGATTTTAAATGATCCTGGATCTTTTGTGCTACCTCACCTTTATAAAATCCATCCCGGCCTTCTTTACTGATAATCTCAAGTGTATGTGCAAGGTTTGGATTTTTATAGATATCACCCTTTTTAGGAAACGAGCCATTTATAAAATATTGCTTTTTAAAATTTGGGATATCAGCTTTTTTAATCATGGGCTCATCCATTTGCATGTTGTCTGCCGTTTCCTGTGTAATAGGAATTCCTTCTATTGCATAATTTATAGCAGGCCTTAGAATTTCAGGAATTGTAAGCTTTCCAAATTTTTTATGAAGTTCGAACCAGCCATCTACACATCCTGGAACAGTTACAGAAAGAGGCCCTCTAATGTATGAAACGCCTTCTTTTTCTTTAGTCTGCAAGTAAGCTAAGCTCATATTTTTCGGGGATCTTCCGCTGGCATTTAATCCATATAATTTTTTCGTTTTAGCATCCCAAACAATAGCGAACAGGTCGCCGCCTATCCCGTTCATTCCAGGATCTGCAAAACCAATAAAAGCATTAGCAGCAATAGCGGCATCTACTGCACTTCCACCTTTCTTTAAAATTTCAATTGCTATTTGTGTTGCTATAGGATGGCTTGTTGCAGCCATTCCATTGCGGGCTATTACTTCTGAGCGGGAAGAGAAAGTTTTACCAGAAAGCCTGTCCTGGGAATGAAGGCTTGCTGTAATGGCGATAAAAATCAATGGGAGAAAACAATGTTTTATATACATCGTATTTACATTTTAAATTTGCAATTTTATTTTTCCAGTCCTTTATGGTTACTCATTCTCCCGGGTGATAGCTGCGTTCCACATGTTTCAAAACATCTTCTTTGTAAAATAAAACGTCTTTAAATTTTCCATTTGTGTACATCTTTGCCTGGTCAGTAAAATGTTTGGAATTTGGATGGCCGTTTTCTCCACCTGCAAGTAATGATTTTGCTTTTATTGTTTTTCCAAACTCCACTGCACAAATAAAACTATTGCCCCCAAACCCATATCTTTTTTTAGTGCCTGGAAAATAAGTGCTCGCATACGAGGGTAGCATTCCCCATGCAGAAGAAGCAAAGCCAACGGGTGCGCTGGGTTCTGCATCATTGTATTTTAAATCAATATCCCCGGATATTCTTTGAAAGCGATTGATGTTACCCCAGGGTATTTTCCAATCACCGAATTTATATTTCAGCTCATTCACAACAGCTAAAAGTGGTTGTATTAAATCTTCAGGTTTAGCGACTTTTACAAATCTTTCAGTTCGTATTACCTGGTCAACATACTGGTATTCATCTTCATCAATTCTTTGGATCATTTTGGGTATTAGCTTTTGTCCCCATTCAACAGCCAATGTAGTTGCGATAGAATTTTCTCCACAGCGCATGTCCCAGTTTCTTAAGATATCAATCGGTTCATTCAACTGCGTATAAAGGATATCGTTAGTATTAATGTTTTTTTCAAATGAATGTATTAAAGCGGGGATTAATTTTTCAAATGCTGCAAGATAAGTATCATAGCCGGCAGCTATAACTTTGTCAATAGTATATGCCTTCTCTTTACTTAATACCCTTACAGCATTGATGCCACGAAAATTTTCACCATCGGGCGCCATGTAAGTTGGATAATTTTCTTTTTTTGGGCTGTATTCGCCTGCAGCAGTGAAGGGCGTGGAATTACAATTCTGAATCCAGCCATTCGGCGGATTATAAATATGAACACTTTCATCTACGGTATGCAACCCGTTCCACTCTGTTGCGGTAATGCTTCCATCAACAGGTTTGGACCAATCGTATGTAGTATCTCTTTTTGGAATAAAATTTCCATGCCAGTAAGCAATGTTTCCTTCTGCATCCGCATACACTGTATTGTTAGATGTATTAGCAACCAGGTCCATAGCTTTTTTATATTCTGCGAAACTTTTTGCTTTTGTACGTTGCCAGCTTTGTATCAACCCTGTTATGGAACGGTTATTTGATTTTACACTTATCCATTGGCTGTTACGCTTTGCCATTACGGGGCCATGATGGGTAAAAAAGGTTGTAATAGTTTTTGATAGAATCTTATTTCCATTAATGTATTGAAGCTTTATTTTTTTTTGTGTAACCGGTTTTTCCGTTTTATTATATTCATAAAAAAAAGAATTATTTTTCTTCGAAATTTTTTCTGCATACATATCTGCAACATCAACATCGCTTGAAGTATGCATCCATCCGCAGTGTTCATTGAAGCCCTGGTAAACAAAAAACTGCCCCCATGTTATTGCCCCATAAGCATTAAGGCCTTCTTCACTTACTACATGCACTTCAGGGCGAAAATAAAAAGTAACATGGGGGTTAATGTATAATATTGAATTATGAGATTCAGTAATTGCAGGTGAAAAAGCAAAACCATTGGAACCAGATAGCGTTTCTTCTTTTTCTTTTTTCTTTTCTATATAAACACTATTATTACCGGTATAAAATTTTTTTAATTCATCTTCAGAAACACCTCCTGTACTTATTGCACCAATACTTCCATCTGTCCATAGCAGGGGATACCATGGTTTGAAACGATGTAATAATGCAGGCTTTGCGCCGGGAGTTTTGTAGAGATAAAAATTTATTCCATCAGCAAATGCATCTAATAATTTATGTAACCAAAGAGGGCTTTTTTTATAATCCGAAATTGCATCAGCTGAATCAATGATCATTCTTATGAGAAGATCTGAATAAAGCGCAGTCTCTCCTTTTACCTCGGCCATACGCCCAAGTTTTTCAACGTAATTCATCTCAACCCTTGGGAAATCATCTTCACATTGTGCATATAATAAACCGAAAACTGCATCAGCATCTGTTTTTCCGTAAACATGTGGAATACCCCAATTGTCGCGAATGATCGTCACATTTTTGGCTTCAGCATTCCAATGCTGTATTTCTTTTTTTGTAAAATTTTGAGCAAAGAGTTGTAATGGAAAAATGGTAAGCATTAAGATTGCACTCTTCATTGGTTTGATTAACAGTTTGTAAGGAATTGCCAAGTCAAGGTAATAAGAAATAATTAAAATTATTTTTTCAAGGATTTATATCACATCGTTATTGCATCCCTTCCTCACGCTTAAATGCATACGATGTATTCAAAATATATTGATAAAACTCTGGTAGCGTGCTGGACATAACAAAAAGATATGAAGGCCTGTAAAGATTTTTATATCGGGTAAGCGTATCTCCGCTCAGGCCTGTAATTCTATTAATAACTTTTGAACTGAAGCGGTAATTTACATAGCGGTCTTCTTCTTCTTCAACAAGCCTTTTTTGGAAAGCAAGGTTTTGTTTATTTTTTTTGAATTGAAATATGCCGATTAACTGATCAAGATCAAGACCTGCGGCAGCCCCAGGCTCGTAGTTCGACCGGATCGTTGGATTTTCCAAGTTGAAAATTTTGGAATAAGCCATCCTGTTTTCAATCGAGTCTCGGCGATAAGTATTTGCGAAAACAGTAACGCCTTTAAGCAGTTTATATTTGTTATTTATTCTTACCCTAAGAGAAATATCAAATGCATTGTAATCGCCTATCGTTTCTACAGGAAATTTAATTGTTGATTTTCCCTTGTAAAAAAAACTGATGGAATCGGCTTTTATAGCTTTGATGTGATAAGCTCCGAGCGAATCAGTAGTGGTAACAAGCCCTGAAGTACTCGAAACATTTACACCAGGCACCACATAAAGTTTTGTAGAATCATACACGGTTCCGGAAATTATAAATTGAGATAATACATTCCCACAGTTCAACAAAAAAATGAAAGAAAGTAAAAGGTAAAATCCAGAGCGTAAAATTCTTTTCACATGTATGTATAATAAGTAATATTACATCATTGAAATTAAGTTTGACCAGCGTACTTTTATTTTAACGCTGATTTTGGAAATGAGCGTCTGCAATCATTAAATGTATATCAGTGCCCACGATATATAAAAAGGAAATAGAAATATAGTTTTTATTCCAACAGTTTAATTCCTGCTTCTTCCCTGGTAAATTAAAATAGATTGTATAAGCATTGCTATAGAAGCAAGTGCAGCAACGATATAAGTAAGTGCAACCCATTTAAGCGCATCTTTGGCTTTTTCATATTCTGCAGGTGCAGTAAGATGGGAAGCGTTGAGCCATGTCAATGCTCTTGCAGATGCATCTAACTCAACAGGTAAAGTTATTACAGAGAATAACGTAGAAGCTGCAAAAAGAATAATACCAATTAACAATACAGTTTGGTTACCACCACCTAAAGTAAATAAACTAACGCCAATTAAAATTACCCCTTGAGCAAGATTGCTGCTTATTTGTACAACGGGTACAAGCGCACTGCGAGGTTTGAGCATTGAATAAGCAGTAGCATGTTGCACAGCATGCCCACATTCGTGAGCAGCAACTGCCGCTGCAGAAATATTCCGTCCCGCATATACATCCGGGCTCAGATTTACCGTTTTTTTTGTGGGATCATAATGATCACTCAAGAACCCCTGTATTGATACTACACTTACATCATAAATTCCATGATCGTGGAGCATTTTCTCTGCAATTTCTTTTCCGCTAAGGCCACTGCCTGTAGGCAATTTGCTATACTCAGCAAATTTGCTTTTGAGCCGGGATTGAACAACGAGGCCAATAATCATAAAAAAAATAGAGATGACTATTATTCCTACAGGCATTTTTTGTTATTATTTGGCATTTCAAATTTACAAAAATTGCAATAAAAAGGATTGAATCCTTCGACTACAAAATTCAATACTATTTATTAATTATCAAATGGGCATAAAAAAAGGGAGAATGAAATCTCCCCAATTATATAGTGATATTACTTTAGTTATTTAAATTGGTGCATAATTTCTTTCGCAAGTGCCACCATTTTCTTTACTCCCTCATCAGGTAAATTTCCCTGCTTAAATTCTGCGAGTACTTCAGGAAATTTATTCTCCATTTCGAGCAAGAATTGTTCTTCAAAATCTTTAACATTTTTTACAGGCACTTCACTTATTAAACCATTCGTGCCGAGATAAATTATCGCCACTTGCTTTTCCACCGAATAAGGGGAAAATTGGGGCTGTTTCAAAATTTCGACATTTCTTGCACCTTTATCCAAAACAGATTTTGTTGCAGCGTCAAGATCGCCACCAAATTTTGAAAATGCTTCGAGCTCACGGTACAAGGCCTGGTCAAGCTTTAAAGTACCTGCAACTTTTTTCATTGATTTTATTTGTGCATTACCACCCACCCGACTTACAGAAATACCGACGTTAATAGCAGGTCGTATACCTGCGTTGAACAAATTACCTTCAAGGAAAATCTGCCCATCGGTAATGGAAATTACATTGGTAGGTATATATGCAGAAACGTCGCCAGCCTGGGTTTCAATAATTGGCAAAGCTGTTAATGACCCGCCACCTTTTACAAGGTGCCTGATATTTTCAGGAAGGTCATTCATCTTTTGGGCAATCTCATCTTTTTGAATAATCTTAGCTGCTCTTTCCAATAAACGGCTGTGAAGATAAAATACATCACCAGGATATGCTTCACGCCCCGGGGGCCTTCTAAGAAGAAGAGAAACTTCCCTGTAAGCAACCGCCTGCTTGCTCAGATCATCATAAATAATTAATGCTGAACGGCCGGTATCACGAAAAAATTCTCCAATAGCTGCACCAGCAAAGGGAGCATAGAATTGCTGAGGTGCGGGGTCAGAAGCAGATGCCGCTACGATCGTACTATATTCCATAGCGCCATTATCTTCCAAAACTTTCATTACGTTAGCAATGGTTGAAGCCTTCTGGCCAATGGCTACATATATGCAATAAACGGGCTTACCCGCTTTATAAAATTCTTTTTGATTGATAATAGTATCTATACATATTGCACTCTTACCTGTCTGGCGGTCACCAATAACCAATTCCCGCTGGCCACGGCCAATAGGTATCATTGCATCAATAGCCTTAATACCTGTTTGCAATGGTTGCTTTACAGGTTCACGAAAAATAACACCAGGTGCTTTACGCTCCAGTGGCATTTCATACAAGTCACCTGTTATTGGGCCCCTGCCGTCTATTGGTTCGCCAAGGGTATTAATTACGCGACCTGCTAAACCGTCACCTACTTTTATTGATGCGATCTTACCTGTACGGCGAACTGTGCCGCCTTCTTTAATATCGCCACTGTCACCCATAAGTACAACCCCTACATTATCCTCTTCAAGATTGAGGGCAATCGCTTTTACCCCGTTTTCAAACTCTACCAATTCACCGGCGCCAACATTATTCAATCCATAAATCCGGGCAATGCCATCTCCAATCTGCAACACAGTTCCTACCTCTTCAAGGTTCGCCTCTACATTAAAATTGCTTAATTGCTGACGAAGAATAGCCGAAATCTCATCAGGTTTTATATCAACCATAAATATTTTTTTTTAAAAGGAAAATGATTTTATTAATATTTTAAATTCATCTGAGCTTATGTATATAATCATTATTCTGAAATTGTTTCTTTACATCATTGAGGTCTCTTAAAATACTGGCATCAATAAGCTTGCCTTCCATTTCAAGAACAAAACCGCCAATTAATTTTTCATCTACTATTGATTCCATTTCAATGGTATCTATAGAAGAGGCAGACTTAATTTTAGTGATGAAAGATTTTTTTATTTCCTCACTTACCGGGGTTGCTGTGGTGAGCGCCACTTTGTGTATTCCCTTTATTTTATTGAACTGCTTGATAAATTCTGTTATTATATCAGGTAAATAAGATTCCCTGTGTTTAGCGGAAATCACTTTTATGAATGTTTGAGTAGTTTTCGAAATCTTTCCGGAAGTTATTGCCTGGATAATTTTATATTTTTTATCAGCAGAAATAATAGGGCTTTTCAGCATTAATATAAATTCCCTGCTTTGCATGCATATTGAATTCAGCAATATAATGTCATCATGCACTGCATTAAACTGGTTAAGCTCAATTGATAGATCTACCAAACTTTTTGCATACCGATGTGCTAATCGCTGATTGGCCATAATTCATTAATTAATTCAACTCAACATTTTCTGAGAGTTGTTTAATATATTTTTCCTGTTCTTCTTTATTGCTTAACTCCCTTCGAAGTACTTTTTCACTTACCTCCAGCACTAAATTTCCAACCTGGTTTTTGAGGTCGGTAATAGCAGCCATTTTTTGCTGGTTGATAGTGCTTTGTGCATCTGCAACAATTTTATTCATTTGCTCCCTTGCCTGCTCCTTAGCTTCCATAATTATTTTATCACGGGTTTCTTTTGCTTCCCTCATCATAATAGCTCTTTCTTCCCGTGCCTTTACCAGCAATTCTTCATTTTCACTTTTTAAAAGAGCCATCTCCGCTTTTATTTTTTCAGCGCTAGCCAATGAATCTGCAATTCCTTTTTCACGTTGATTTAAAGAATTCAGAATTGGCTTCCAGGCAAATTTCTTTAGAATCAGAAATACAATAATAAAGGACAGCAAGGTCCAAAATATTAATCCAAATCCCGGTGTGAGTAATTGCATAAAAAAACCTCCATCTCCCTAAAGGGAGCTTTTTAAATTTAATCTAATATCGTCGAATAGTGTTATCATGTACAAAAGTTCGGCATCAACGATGCAATTCCTACTAAGGGAAGATTGATAACAGAACTCAAGGCGCTAACAAAATCCATAAAGAACTCCGAAAGTCCCTTTAGGGATGATTTAGGGTTACTAAACGAACATGGCCAGGATACCTACTATAACCGCAAAAAGGGCGACCCCTTCAACCAACGCAGCAGTAAGGATCATGTTGGCACGTATATCGTTTGTTGCCTCAGGCTGGCGTGCAATAGCTTCCAGTGCCCCTTTACCAATTTGGCCAATACCAATACCAGCACCCACTGCGCCAAGTCCTGCACCAATAGCACCACCTGCATTTGCCCAGGGAGTTACACTTAAAAAAACATTTAATAAATCCATTATACTTGTTTTAGAATTAAGAAAAAACGATTAAATAATTACTGCATCTTCATGTTCATCAACATCATGGTCA
>DASYOM010000128.1:0-8884 GCA_036007765.1 Chitinophagaceae bacterium
GCACACTACCGGGGTGTTGTGGCAAAGTCGATAACGTATGCAACATTCCTATCCTGTCTTCATGTGTTTCGCCGAGGCCAATAATGCCGCCACTGCAAACACTTATGCCTGCTTTGCGAACATTACCCAAAGTCTTTAAGCGATCATTATAAGTACGTGTTGTAATAATATCCGCATAATGTTCTTCGGAAGTATCAACATTATGGTTGTATGCATAAAGGCCTGCATCATATAATTTTTTAGCCTGCTCTTCGGTGAGCATCCCCATGGTGCAGCAAACTTCCATGCCCAATTCATTTACACCCTGCACCATTTCCAGCACACGGTCAAAATCACGATTATCTCTCACTTCGCGCCATGCAGCGCCCATACAAAATCTTGTGGAGCCCGCATTTTTTGCTTTTTCAGCATAGGCCAGTACTTCTTCTTTTTGCATCAATGACTGTACATCAAGGCCTGTATTGTAACGGGCTGCCTGCGGGCAATAAGCGCAATCTTCAGGGCATCCGCCTGTTTTTATAGAAAGCAATGTACATACCTGAACTTCGCCGGTTGCATGATACTCACGGTGAATAGTAGCCGCTTTAAATATAAGTTCCAGCAATGGTGAATTGTATATTTCTGAGATCTCTTCTTTTGTCCAGTTATTTTTTATCATATTCAGGTTTTATGATATCGGCACAAATTTATTTCTTATCTGTTAGAAAAATGGTGGAATCTTTTAATATGGTGAAATTCCGGAGGAACAGCGTATTGAAAATAATCCGAAACTGATTCACAGTGCTCGCACTATCATAGAACGATTGATAATCTCCTGAGGGAAAATAAACAGCATCCTGATTTTCAAAATAGTGTGTTTTATCATTATCATCAGTGGCTTTACGAAAGCCATGATCTCCCATAAAAATAATAACAGCCTGCCCTTTTGTATTTTTTTTTATAGCGGAAATCAACTCCTTAATTTTAGTATTTGTATATGTTACATATTCGAGATAGGCTTCGGTATTTAATTCCTGCCATTCTTTATAAACAACGTCACCTTGCTTGCTGTTACCTTTCTTATCAAAATAATATGGGGGATGAGGCATTAATAAATGGCCATAAAAAAAACGCGGCACACTTGATCTTTCTGAAGATGATTTTGCAAGCAAATCTAAAAATTTTTCATTGTTATGCAGGTTAGTATAAACAATTCCCGCTGATAACCATTTTACTTCGAATTTACCACTTAAGAGCATCCAGCCTAAATCCCTTTGTAAGCGGTTAAATAATGTAGCATCCGTAATAAGCTTTGTTTTTAAAGGCAATATATTTTGGCTGACCAGGGAGGGGTTGCCCGCCAGATCAAAAATCGAATAATTTACAATTTCATACCCTTGCACAGACAGGAAATTTATGACTTCATTTTTCCTTATCAATTCATTACACCTCGCATAATCTTCAATATAAATCTCACCTGGCCTTATTCCTGTGAGATAAGACATATTTAAAATGGAAGCCATTGAAAACGGTGTAAAATTATAATTGCTTCTACTATTCCTTTGTATATGAAATCCCTGTTCTATTAAAAAAGTATCGAACGAATTATTGTCATAATTGAAATGTGTTTTAAGCGATGCTGAACTTTCGTATTCATCAAATAACAAAAAATAAATATCGGGCCTGGGACAATTATTGCAAGGCTGATAATTATTATTTTTTGCAAATGAATAGCTGGATAATTTATTTAAAGGCGGATTAAAATTCTTATTCACCAGTGAACCGAGATCAACAATGATGTAAATAAGAAACAGGCTGTTCAGAAATAAATTCAGCTTCCAAAAACTGCTCTTTGATTTTTTTAGATAAACAATTAAGGCAATAAATAATATTAGAAAAAGAGGAAGTAATACAGAATACCTATTTAAAATGGCAAAATGCACTTTACAGAAATCCTGGATGGCTCCAAAAAATAAATAGAAAGCCATTACAAATGACTCTGCCAGTGCCGCTTTAATACGGTTTTTGAAAATAACCAAAAATAAAAAGTAAAGAATTATTGCTACAGCAACATAAGTGAAGACAAGAATTAGTGTATCCCCCAAATTTATAAACCCGAAGTTTTCAGTGTAGCCGTGCATTACAAAGAACAATGGCAGTAGTAATAAATACCATGGCTGTTTTCGCAATGAATTTATCATAATAATTTTAGTTTAACCTCACCGCAACCCCTCTCCAGGGAGAGGGAATTGAACTTTCGCCAGGCAATAATTATTAATTTTCTTTCCGGCTTAGCAGGTACATGATGCGATGTGTTCCTGGTATATTGGTTGTGCTAATCATATTAAAATATTTACTGAAGGCTTTTATAAATTCAACTTCATTGTAGTTTGAAAAAATATCTTTTCTATGCTGTAAAAGTTGCTGCACTTTCTCATCTTCTTTTGAAATAAATTCTACAATTACTGTCTTTGCGATCTTTTGAAAAGATTCAGCAATATTTTGAAGAGGAATATTTTTACTTATCGCAAGATGATGAACCAATGCTAATCCCAACAGTACATCAAACTGTGCACGATCAAGAAATGAGCTACGTTCTGTATTATTAAAACCAATGGCCGGTGTAGGATTGGAGAAGTCAATACAGAGTGGAAGAATATTGGATGCTTTTTGCTTCTTCGTGTAAGCATACAAATTATTAATGCAATGTGAATCGAAATCAACAGAAACAACAGAGGTTGCTTTTTCCGAAATGACCTTTGAAAAAAATCCGTCATTGGCACCAATGTCAAGAACTTTTTTAAACTCAATTAAACTGATGAGCTTTAGAAAAATAGTTTCCTTTTCTGAAAGGTAGGACTGGCTGATGATGGTTTCATCATAATACGTGCTCCAGGTAGTTGTATGCTTTTTTATTGTGCATCCTTTAATGCTCTCCTCAAGATTGTTAACCAAATTAAGCATTTTCTTTTGATCGAATTCTCCTTTATAATCTCCTGAATTATTACCTGTTTTGATTGTGCTTTGAAGCGAAACGTGCAAGCCGACACCTAAATTAAAATTACTTTTCCAGGGCAACAATTCTTTAGTTATGCTTGCGGGTATTCCTTCCGGGTAAGTGAGCATTAACTTTTGAACATTTATCCTCAGATATCTTTGAAGATATAATGGAAATAAAAAACATTCACAGAATTGCCTGTAGGCTACCCATGGTTGTGAGGAATCATATTTTTCAAATGACAGCGTATCAATAAATACAGGTTTGCCATTATGAAACTGAACATTGAAATGCGCGGCATCTTTCAGGATCATTCCATGTGCGATAGCTGTCTTCTGAATAGAAAGAGTAAGTAATGCAGCGTCTTTTAACTGGCCGAAACACCATTCATAAGGATAACTTATAAAAGATAATTGTTCGGGCAAAATAGTTTTATACCGCTCCGCAGAACCTGTAAAATTTTCATTAATCTCTTGATGAGAAAGCAGGTATTTTTTATTAATGAGCTCATCGTATAATCCTGAACTCATCAACAGATCGTAATCATCTTTATAAGTTTGATTTATCTGCCTGTAAAAGATATTATTCTTTTGAAACACAAAGCCGGAGGGATCTTTGAAGGAGGCCGGATGATGTGCTATATTATTCATCTACGTGTTCGTTCTCTGGAGCTTCTTTATTTTTTGAAAAAAATAATTTAATTCTTTTCCAGATTGTTTTAATGTAAAACATACCACCGAGCACGGCCGCTATTATCATTTGGACGAGATAACTTCCGCTTCCAGGATCAATGTATAGCAGATTTACATCCATCAGAAATAACTTAAATTGGTTTTAGGTGTAAGTGCCAAAACAGTTTCGTAAATAAGTTTAATTGTATTATTCACATCATCCCTGTGCAGCATTTCAACGGTTGTGTGCATGTAACGTAAAGGGATTGAGATAAGTGCTGAAGGGCAACCATCATTAGCATACGCGAAAGAATCCGTATCAGTGCCAGTGCTCCTGCTCACCGCCCTCAATTGCAACGGGATCTTATTTTTCTCAGCCACTTTTTCAATAACAGTCAATAATTTGTTATGCACTGCAGGCCCATAAACCAAAGCAGGGCCTTTGCCGCATGCACAATCTCCTTCAATAAGTTTATTGATCATGGGGGTTGTAGAATCGTGGGTAACATCAGTTATGATGGCAATATCCGGCTTTATTCTTCTTGCTATCATCTCAGCGCCACGTAGACCTATCTCTTCCTGTACTGCATTCACAATATACAATGCGAATGGAAGCGTTTTCTTATTTTCTTTCAGCAACCTGGCAACCTCGGCAATCATAAACCCACCAATTCTGTTATCGAACGCACGCGCTATAAAATTACCATAGGAAACTTCATCAAATCCATCAGCATAGGTTACGGCATTTCCTACATGAATGCCAACATCCTCCACTTGTTTTTTACTGCGTGCGCCACAATCCAGAAACAAATTATCAACCTTAGGTTGTTGCTCTTTAGTATCGGTGTTGCCGACACGGGTATGAATGGCAGGCCAGCCGAATACCGCTTTTACAGGCCCCTTTTTCCCATGTACCAACACTCGTTGCGAAGGCGCAACCTGGTGGTCTACTCCCCCGTTTCTTTTTAAATAAATAAGGCCTTCAGGAGAAATATAATTTACAAACCAACTTATTTCATCTGCATGTGCCTCTATAACTACTTTAAAAGTTTTATTGGGATTTATAACTCCAACTGCAGTTCCATAGGCATCAGTAAAAGTACTATCCACATAGTCTTTTATATAACTAAGCCATACCTTTTGCCCACCCGATTCAAAGCCAACCGGGGATGGGGTATTAATATAATCTTTTAAAAAACCAAGTGATTTTTCTGTGACAATGGAATCTGATTTCTTGCTTTTAGCCATACTTTAAAAATAGTTTTTTAAGTTGCGAGTTTGCAAATTTAAAGTTTTAAAGTGAGAAGATACACGAGCACAGCCTGTAGCAACATCATACCATCGATTCCGGCAAGATAAACGAAGTCGGAATTTATTTTTTTAGATAACTGAACTATAAAAAATGTAGCCAAGGTTGAAAGCAGCATAGCAATAAAAACTCCCAGTTCCGGGTAAAAATAATTTTGAAGACACGAAAGAATCAAAAATAGAAACAACACAATCCAGGCTGTAAAATATGATTTTTTTTTGCCCAGGATAACAGGAAGTGTTATTCTATTTTCATGCCTGTCAACATCAATATCACGAATATCAAATAATAAACACAGAACGAAAATAAATGTAAAACGCTTTGCAAAAACCAATACATAAATGCCTTTTTCAATAGGCATCTCACTCACCGGAAACCATACCGTGACCAGTGTCCATAAAAGAGCAAGTGTAATTATTTTCAGCAATCCATAATCTTTTATCCGTCTTCTCTTTCCGAATGGAAGAGCGGGATAAGAATATAAAAAAGCTATAGCACCCAATATCGATAATATATAGAAATGATGAACCTGAAAACTAAACAAGCTTATAATTATCATAACACACCCGATAATACAAAGTGTTATATGGAGATCTTTATTTTTAAGCGACCAGGTAAGGCGTTGTGAATCCTGTACCGCCGTAGTTTTCATAAGGTAATGCAGGTTGTATTGAACTATGGTAGCACCGGAAACAAAAAGATAAAAGCTGATATTATTAAACGGCAGATGTAGCAAAATGGTGGTTTCCATACACAAGGCCACCGCGCAAAGTGAAATAAATATATTGCCGAAAAGAATGAACGCAAAAAACTTTTTTACCAAGTTTAATTAATTATAACGATGTTTCCGGAGACGGCTGTATCGCTTATGTTTTGAGCTTTATCTTTCAGAACAAATTTAAAAACAGCAGTATCATTCCTTGGAAAACATTTTGGCGAAACACCATTATAATCAAATGTTACAATTACATCACCTTTTTGATTTTTGCCGGTGGGAAACGGGGGTACTGCATATTTAGCATTGAATCTGCTGGCAACACAGTTTGGTTCAAACTTCGTAATAAATAATGTGTCAGTGAGGTCGCCCTCTGCATCGGTAAAAGAAAGGTTAAAAATTAGGGTGCCTCCCTGGGTAAGCACAGTCGTATTTACTGAATTAAACTTAAGAGATGGCTTTGTGGCAAACTTATCTTTATTACATGATGAAAGGAATGTAAATAATATGAGAGAAAATAATACAGGGTATCGCATCTTTGTGTTTTAAAACTGAATGTATAATACGTCAAATTTAAATATTTAAAACTGAATAACATTTTAGAAATATCCAAATGGGAAGATAAAATTTTTAAGGCTTCTTATTACAACTTCGCCGATATGGCACTTGACCTGTTCCGCCTGCAATATGAAAATAATGAACTTTATAAAACATACGTTAATACGCTTGGGATAGTTCCCAATGAAGTAAACTCGGTGGAGAAAATCCCTTTTTTGCCTGTACAATTTTATAAAAGTCATAAAGTTACCTCCACCGCATTTGAACCTGAAGTCATATTTGAAAGCAGCGGTACCACCGGCGATAGAACCAGCCGCCATTATATAAAAAGAACAGCGGTTTATAGGGAAAGTTTTACGACGGCATTCAGGCTTTTTTATGGAAACCCTCAACAGTGGTGCATTATGGCGCTACTGCCCGGATACCTGGAACGGGAAAATTCATCACTGGTATATATGGTCAATGAGCTTATAAAAATATCAGGAAGCAGCTGCAGTGGTTTTTATTTACATGATCATAAAAAACTTTATAAAACCTTAGTTCATAATGAGATTACTGAACAACCAACATTGCTTATAGGCGTTACCTATGCACTTCTTGATTTCGCTGAAAAATATTCCATGGACTTTAATCATACCCGGCTTATGGAAACGGGGGGGATGAAAGGAAAGCGGGAAGAATTAACACGTGAAGAAATGCATAAAATTTTAAAGGAACGCCTGAGTATAAAAAAAGTTCATTCAGAATATGGAATGACTGAACTCCTGTCACAGGCTTATTCCAGCGGAAATGGCTTATTCCATTGCCCGCCATGGATGAAGGTGCTCGTAAGGGAATATAATGATCCTTTTTCTATTGTTGAAATTGCAAGTGCAACAAAACCTGTAACAGGATTGATAAATATTATTGACCTCGCTAATATTTATTCATGTTGTTTTATAGCAACTGATGATGTGGGCAGGCTATTTAAGAATGAAACCTTCGAAGTGCTTGGCAGGCAGGATATGAGCGACACAAGAGGTTGCAACTTACTAACAGCGGGCAGCAGCTGAAAACCTGAAAAACGAAATTCAAATAGGTGTATATTTCCAAAAATATAAGGCATACAATTTGCACTCTTTGTTTCATTCACTAAATAAAAATTATAAAATGAAAAAGCTCTTATTGCTATTAATGTTTACATTCGGCCTTGGTGTTATAACACATGCGCAGGATGATAAGGATAAGGTAAAAAAGACTTCCACTGTTCCGCAAAAAGTTCACAACACTTTTAGCAAACATAAAAAACACAAAGGTTACAAAAGCAAACACAAACACAATGGCGTAACCAAAAAACACAAAGTTGACATGAAAGAAGGGGAAATAAAAGACAAAGTAAAATGACGTGCTTATGAATACTGTGCCGTCTCATTAGCTTGAGACGGCTTTTTACCTGTCATTGTTTATCTCAATCCAATAACCATCCGGGTCTTTAAAATATATTTGTTTTACCCCATCAGCTCTTGTTGTAACAGACTTTGCCTGGCCTGGCCAGTTTTCGTAGGCAACGTTATTTTTTTCCAACTGAGCTATAAAAGACTCCATAGATGAAACGCTGAAACAAAGGTGTGAATCCTTGTCATGAGCTATTGCAGATTTGGCACCAGAGATAATGTGCAACGCCGCATGATCACCAATTGAAAACCAGGTATGCCTTCCATCATGAAACGGCTCGGGTATTATTCCCAGGCCTATAATATCCCTGTAAAAATTTGTACTCGTTTCGAGATTAACTACATATACGGCGATGTGATTTATAAGAGGCTTAATCTGTGCTTTGCTTATGTTAACCGCCATAACAAGAGATATTAATAAAATTGCAAATCGTATTTTCATAATGAATGTATTTAACAAAAATAGGCTATTGGATAGTTATTAAAGTCATTTTTTGAAGATGATTTTTAAATTTATTTCCTATAAGGTTGTTCACATTTTTTAAAAGGGAGTATTTCTATCCCGGTTCTTTTATAAAAATTATATGTCATGTTTTTGCATTTCGTAATATTCTTTTAGAAAATTATTGCTTGTTTTTTTACCTGAAATAATCATTGCTGCGCCGAGTGCAGAGCCAAGTGGCGACTGTGTTGAATAAATTATATACTGTGGAAAAGAATGTGTCAGTATTTTTATATAAACTTCATTATCTGCGAAACCTCCGTCAATATAAATTTTTCGAATGTCGGTATTGCCAATAGCTCTATTTGCACTTTGCACTTGTAGTTCCACAAGCTCATACATTAGCTGATGATAAGCTTCTTCAAAATTTTCAAAATTTTCAAAATTTGTTTTATCCGGCTGCAAACGCATGCGATGCGTGTTTTCAAAATGGAAATAAACAACTTGAGCTTTTAATAGTTTTTCAAAAATTTCTTCATCAAACTTTGCTGTTTTATCATACCCTTTTTCTTTATTAAAAAAAGCCACTAGTTTTTCAACCTGCAAATTATATTCATGGCCTAATAATAACCTTGATGCTCTTACAACCTTGCCATCAGTTCGCATATAATTAAGGCAATCATTCTCCAAATCATCTTTTGTAAGCATTTCATCGCTGAAAGGATTAAGTGAAATACTCCATGTGCCTGTAGATATAAGAAGAAACGGGCTTTCTTCTG
>DASYOM010000129.1:0-22903 GCA_036007765.1 Chitinophagaceae bacterium
TTCATATCTTTCGGCACATTATATAATTTTTCATTGGCCTGCTTTAATTTATCCAAAGGCATCTTCATTACTTTTCTATCGTAAGTCATAAAGCCGTTTACTTCTCCTTCAACATCAGTTGTTTGTGTGTACACAGCGGCAGATAAGCCTTTTTGAACAAGCTCTTCAAGTTTATCAATTAAAGTATTATATCTTATGAACAAGCTGTCATTGCTTTTAAAACTTTGATATCCCCAGTTTTTCTCCTGCCACGTATGTCCTTCAAGAGGTAAACCAAGCCCACCGAATTCTCCGAGAACAAGTGCTTTCTTCGTTCCAAAAATTTCCGGCCTTGGCATAGCAGGGTCAGGATAATTATGCAGATCTACAATATGGCCCACATCATAATAATTACCACCGCTGGCGCTATTCACCAATCTTGATGGATCTTTTTGCATTGTCCATTTCGTAATTTCTTCTGTTTTAAATTGTCCCCATGCTTCATTAAAAGGCACCCACACTACTATAGATGGATAGTTATATAACGCATCAATGATCGCATTCCATTCTTTGCGATAATATCCTTCGCTTTCAGGAGTACGCTCTCTGTCAGTTGCCCTGCCCAGCACGCCGGGCCTGGGCTCCCAATGATTTCCCAAGTCTCCACTTGGCATATCCTGCCATACCATCATGCCCAGCATATCGCAGTAATAATACCAGCGTGCGGGTTCAACTTTAATGTGCTTGCGTATCATGTTGAAGCCCATCTCTTTGGTTTTTTCTATATCAAATTTTAAAGCGGCATCTGTTGGTGCGGTGTACAATCCATCTGGCCACCAGCCCTGGTCCAGCGGGCCGAACTCAAATAAAAATGCATTGTTCAACATCATCTTTTGAATACCATTTTTATTCGGAGCTATGGAAATTTTACGCATAGCGAAATAGCTTTTTACTTCATCCACTATTTTGCCTTTACGCATTACCGTTAGCTTAAGGTCATAAAGAAAAGGATGGGAAGGTGACCATGCTTCAGGATCAGGAATTGTGAGGCTGACGGACGTATCGACGCTCTTTTTTTCAGCAATTTTCTCATTTCCTTTCCATGCTGAAACATTTATCTCATCACCTGACTGTAAATTTTGTACTGATGTATTTACCTTCAGCGTTTTATTATCGAGATCAGGCGTTTGTTTTGTATATGCAATGTAAGTATCAGGAACAGTTTCAAGCCATACAGTCTGCCAGATGCCGGTTACAGGAGTGTACCAGATACCTTCAGGTTTTACTACCTGTTTGCCATGTGGCTGAGGGCCATCATTGGTTGGGTCCCAGACACGAATGGATAATGACTGTTTCGATCCTTTTTTTAATGCACCGGTAATATCAATTGTGAAGGGATCGTATCCACCTTCGTGCATACCAACTTTGCTTCCATTAATATAGATTTCACTTCTCCAGTCAACTGCTCCAAAGTGAAGAAGGATTTTTTTATTTTTTATTTTGGAAGAAACTTTAATTGTTGTTTGATACCAAAGCACACTGTCTTTCCCAACTGTTTTTCCAACACCCGATAATGCAGATTCAATAGCAAATGGAACAAGAATATTTCCCCGGAAAACAGTAGGAATACTTTGATCATTTGATGCGGCAAGTATTGCGTATTGCCAAAGCCCGTTGAGGTTTTGCCAGTCGTTACGTTGCATTTGAGGACGTGGGTAATTAGGTAAAACATTGGAAGAGTTTACGCTGTCTGCCCATGGGGAGGTAATTTTTCCTCCAACTATTTTCCAGTTATTTTGAGGATAAGAATTAGTATACAGTAATAATAAAAGGCCAAAGAGCAAGGTTTTTTTTATCCGCATATGCATAATATTTCAGTTAATAAAAAAGAATACCCCTTACGTTATTAATTCTTCATAACGAGCGGCAGGATCAGGTATAGTAACAGTCAATAAAACTAGCGAATTATGGGGTTATACTCTCAATAGTATTGGCTCCCTCCGCCTTACGCTAAAATGAAATTTTTACAACAGGAGAAAATATCATGTCTTCCACACCATCTATTTTTACCCCGATACGGGCAAAAACATAGTTTTGAGTCGGTGTGATAGCAGGAATCGAAACGCTTAGAGATATATTATTTGGATCCGTGATAGCAGAACCTGCTATATCCGCGCCGCCGATATTATCGCCGCCAGACACAAACTGTGTTTTATTAATATACAAACTTACTCTTTCGATATCCCTGGCGTTAGGGCCGGTTATAATCTTTTCCACCTTACATGTGGCTGTTGCCTTGCCACCTCCAACTGATATCTGAGAATTTCTAATCATGTAAAAAGGGGTTACCTCAAGGTCTAAAGTCTGACTGCCTTTCATTGTTATCGCTAATGAATCGGGAGTCCCTGCTACAGTTTGCTTCCACATAAATGGGCCCTGCCCGTTTGGAACGATTAACTTGTAATCACCGTCAAAAAGAAGAGCGGAATAAGTTCCGTTCTCGGCAAAGGTGTTGGCAATGGCGCCAACTCTTCCAAAACCAAATTGGTAAATCTCAAAAGGTACCTGGTTTCTTTCCACACCAATAGAGTCACCATTATAAACTAACCGCCCGCTTAGTGTAGAAGATGGTGGGGCGTAGTTATCTTTTTTACAAGACAATATTGTAGAAGCACAAACTGCAATTAAAATTATATATCGGAATTTTATTTTTATGTTCATAGTGAAGATTTAATAAGTGAAGCTTACTGATTTGGCTGTCTAACAATTTTAGGATTGGCGGATCTTATATAATCGCCTATCGAAGAATAATAGTTCCCAAACTGGAACCGGTTGGCACCGGTAACCTTAGATGGAAGAACTTCCTTAAATATCCATTTTCCATTGTTGGCATTGCCCGGATTGTAATATTTATAAGACCATAACCCCCATGGCTGCGTGCTTCTTTTGGTAGCTTTACCGATGTTGCTAAGTAAATCTGCTTTAGTTGTAGGTGTGCCATCCCATACAATATGGGCAATTCTCCACCGTTTGTAATCAAAAAGAATATGGCCCTCAAATGCAAGCTCAACGCGGCGCTCATGAACCACTCTGTCAAATGTAATGTCTGCGGCTGTTAACGGAATAGTCAAGCCTGCTCTTGCACGAACCTGGTTCATATACCCCGCAGCAACATCTATTTGACCTAATTCAAAAGCAGCTTCTGCTGCATTAAGCAACACTTCAGCATAACGATACCGGATGAACGCAACATCGCTGCCCCTGCCCCTTCTTCCGGAACCAATTGTAGGATCAAGATATTTACGAATATAAAAACCACTTTGAGACCTGGCCTCAAGCCCATTAACAGTGCCATCTGAACCTACTACCTGTATCTTGTTAGTAGTGCCGGGCAATGCTTTTTGATTTACATAGTTGTCGCTACTGATAATACTGCCATCTGCTAATTGATAACCAGCCCATATATCTACTCTTTTCCCTTTATAAAGTGCGTTAGGTAAAAGAACTGTGCCAGTCAGCCGGGCATCTCTACCCGCAAAAATATCCAGTTGATCAGTATAATAAATAGGATTGCCTGAAGCATCTGTAGTGGGAAGAGGGGCGTAGGTATTATCTAATTTTTCAAACGCTTCTACCAGGTTTAACGAAGGATTCAAACGCCCTGCATCTGAGCTGCCATTTTCATCTGATATAGAGAAAGGCTGATCGTTTACTGTAAATCCATGTGTTCTTCCCCCTACTTTAAAATCTTCGATAAATATAGATTCCTGGTTCACACTGCTTTTGTCTAAAAAGACAGCAGCAAAGTTATCTGACAAATCTGGCAAAACTTTATATAGCTGGTAGGTGCCCGCACTGCCATCTATAATTTCCTTTGCAGCAGCCAATGCTTTAGTATAATAGGCTGTAGCCATGCCTGCCGGAATACTCACCTCGCCACCCGGTAGTGAAACCTGTGGAGTTGTGGCGCCATACTTGGCTATTGAAGCGGCATACAATGCTGCTCTTGATTCCATAGCAAGTGCTGCAGCCTTTGTAGCCCTTGATTTTTCATTCACATCTGCAGGTAATTGATTTTTTATAGCTTCCGCTTCACTAATTACAAAATCGTAAACTTCAGATTCTTTGGCTCTGGGTACTTGCAAAGCAGTAGCGTCACCTTTATAATCATATTGCAAAGGACTTGTAATTAATGGTACGCCACCCATTCTTTTTACCATTTCAAAATAATAGTTAGCTCTTAGAAAACGTGCCTCGGCTAAAAACCTTGTTTTATCAGCATTTGTAAGTTGTGTTGCTGCACTATCTCTTTGAATAAACAGATTAAGATCGCGTATGTATCCGTAATCCCATGTTCCCCATTCGCCATAGTCCCAGCCTGTCCGTTCAACTATAAAGGCGCTGCCATTTTCAGAAGGGAAGCTTTCACTGAAATCTGTAAAGCTTCTCCAACCATTATCCAAACTGGTGAAATCAACCTGGCGGTTATAAAGATCACCTAAAACGGATAATACAAGAGCAGGATCAGAAAAGACAACATCATTAGGAAGAATCTGAATAGGTGGGACGTCTAAAAATTCACTATCTTTTTTGCAGCCCCAAATACTTATCAGCAGTGCAAACATTGTTATTGATAATATCTTTTTCATTAGAATTATTTATAGTTAATTATTATTAAAAAGTAATATTGACACCTACGTTAGCAACTTTATTTTGTGGAAACTGAAGCCCGTTATCATCTGTAACCTCCGGGTCAATGCCATATTGTTTTAGATTATCAAATGAAAAGAGATTATATGCGTTCAGATATATTCTTGCCCTTTGTATGCTCACTTTGTTTAAAATGGATGTAGGCAAACTGTATCCCAATTCAAGCGTTCTTATTCTAACATATTTTACATTATGCAACCAAAATGTAGAATTCCAATGATTGCCATCCGGGCCGCCATAGTCGCTATGGCCGTGACCGGGGTTTGCCCTGTTTGCAGGATATTTTCCCGGTATCCAGGCACTGTTTACATCGAATATATCGGTCCTGTGCCACCTGTCTTCAAAAATGGTATTTAAATTTCCGTTATTTTGAAAAGCCCACCGGGTTTCCCAGTTCTGAAACCATGTATATCCTGCACCGCCTGAAAAATCAGCGTGAAAATCAAAGCTTTTATAGGCCGCTCCAATAGTAAAACCAAAGTTTATGTTAGGTTGCGTTCCATAGCCAAAACCTATAGGCCGCTCATCAAAATTATCTATCTTGCCATCACCGTTTATATCTTTATAAATAAGGTCACCCGGAATTAAAGTCCTGTTTCCTTTACCATCAATATCTATAGGATAATTATTTATTTGTTCCTGTGAAGTAAATTGCCCATCAGTTATAAAACCCCAGTCAATATGTGAGTATCTGTTCTCTATTGAATTCCTGTATTGATCCCATGAATTAAAGAAAAGTGGTTTGTAAGAGTTTAAAAATTTAGAACGGGAATAAGAAACATTTCCGCCTACATTAAAATTAAACTGGTTAATCCTGCCATTATAAGCTAATGACATTTCTTCGCCATATTGTGCATCGCTGTTGATATTTTCATTTGGCAGGTTATAGCCAATTTCTACCGGAACGACCACATCATTTTTAGCCCCTACAAGGCCTGTACGTTTTCTGTAAAAGTAATCAAGCGAGCCAGTTAACTTTCCCCGCAATAAAGTGAAATCTAATCCTATATCTGTTATCTTACTTGTTGACCAGGAAATCCTGGTTGTAGGTATGCCCTTGTCTCTGGAAACAGTAACAGCATTACCATCTAAAATAGCAGTTCCCTGGTTATAATAATAGCCTTCAAGATATGCATAAGCAGGAACAATAGGGTTATTAGCATTACCCGGATCTCTATCATCACCTAACTCGCCATAAGAGCCTCTGAGCTTTATATCATTAATTATACTTTTGCTGCCAAGCAATTGTTTCATGAAAGGTTCTTCTGTTATTTTCCAGCCGGCTGAAACACCTGGGAAAGTGCCTACTCTAAAACCAGGAGCAAACAAATAGGATGCATCACGCCTTGCAGAAGCTTCAAGAAAATAGCGGTTGGCATAGTTATATGTTATACGGCCAATATATCCTATACGGGTCTCTGTATTATCTTCATCCTGGTATTGATCTTGTGTAGGAAAATAAATGAGGGGTAGCCTGTTTGAAATGGGAGAAGCGTGTAACCAGTTCCTTGTCCGATGATTTTTAATACGCTCAGATACCACTGTCGCACCAATTGTATGCTCTCCGAAAGAGTTGTTGTAATTTACCTGAACCTGTGCATTAGTATTTATCTGCTTAATCTGCTCACGGTCGCGCCAGGGGTTGGTACTGCCTCCGGTAATATCATAATTTTTAGTATCCGGGTTATAAGTATAAGCATTATAAGTATACTCCTGGTTATTTTCAAGGTAATCTGCAAAATAATAAGAATACAATCCTCTTACAGATAATCCTTTTACTCCCGGTATCTCGTAATCTATGTGAAAATTGCTTTGAATCACACGCCAGTCGCTACGTAATTTACCTGAAATTTTTTCATTAAGAAAAGCGTAGTTTGTTTCTGTGTGCCCAATATTATTCAGATAATCCGGGTTATCATTCGCGTACGGTCTTTCCAAAGGTGTGTTTCTTAACACGGCAAACCTCGCAAGGAAATAATCATCCCCACCGGGTACACCAGGGTTCTCCCTGCTTTCAACACGCCCGTTAATATCAGCCCCAACCTTTAGATGATTAGATAATTTTGCTGTTACGTTTGACTGGATGTTTGAGCGGTTAAATTTGTATTCTCTGCCCAACATAGAATTTTGAAAGAGGTTGGTCGCGGAAACATAATAATTAACTTTATCAGAACCCCCATTAATATTTAAGTTTACCGAATTCTGAGGCGCATTTTTCCGCAGCACATATTTCCTCCAGTCAAAGCTTCTGTGGGCAGGATCTGCAACAGTTTTATACTTATCTATTTCATCCTGTGTAATACCAGTTCTTTTAGCCGGGTCTGGTTCATTAATATTACTGTTTACTTCAGCGTCTGCCCTATATCGGATGTAGTCATACGAGTTATTAACTACAGTTGGAAAACGATACCAGTTTTGCCATCCTGAATAGGCATCTATATTAACAGTATTGCGCCCGGATGTACCCTTTTTTGTTGTTACAACAACTACTCCATTTGCCGCACGAACACCATATATAGCGGCAGAACCATCTTTTAAAACAGATATGCTTTCGATGTCATTTGGAGCTAAATTGTTGAACTGGCCTTCATCCTGCTGGATGCCATCAATTACATATAAAGGAGTTCCCATGTTGCGGATCTGGATATTGGCAGATGCACCCGGCCTCCCTTCAGGCATGCGAAAAGTAACGCCGGCCAATTTACCAGCCAGCCCTGTGCTAACCGTTGAGCCCCCATGTACACGGTCAATATCTTTAGCAGTGATAGTGGCAATTGCACCTGTTAGTGACCCTTTTTTTTGTGTGCCATATCCAACTACAACTACTTCTCCCAAACTAGTGTTATCAGTTATTAAAGTAACATTATAACTCGTTTGCCCTGAAAGACTTTGGGTAATAGGTTTCATACCTACAAATGAAAATGTAAGTTTTTTATCTGCGGAAGTAACGGGAATTGAATAAGAACCATTTTGATCAGTAAGCGTTGATTTTTTGGAATGATCTGTAGTTACAGTCACCCTTTGCAGAGGCTGACCTGTAGTATCTTTAACCTCTCCTGTGATAACCTGTGCAGTGCCCATTAATGAAAACATCACAAGTAAAGAAAATATAAAAACTTTTTGCAGCACATTAGATCGTCTCTTTTGGGGGTGCATTTTTTGAAATTTCCCGGCAAGCTTTTGCAGGCAATTTTTCATAATTAAGGGTTTAGTTTGTAATAGATATTTCATAACGAGACAGTTAATTTTACTTTGGTAATTTATTATTCTTGTTCAGGCAATATTGTTTATGGTATCGGCAGTTATCTTAAGTGCAATCGGTTTAAACATTATACATTCGTGCAATCAAACGAATATGTGAAGAAAATCATAATGCCCGACTTCCTTTATTCAACGAGTATCAAAATTTGTAATATATGTTTCAAATTTTGTGACAATATCTAAAAAGATTTTATGCTTAATTTTCAAGTTCCCTGCTAGTAAATCCAAAGGAAATTTTCATTCCAATACCGGAAGTGCTTATTAAATATCGTTAATTAAAATATGTTTTATCTTATTTAATTGCTGCAGGTTTATTTAAAATGCGAGAGATGTTTTTTTATGAAGCTAATGAGAGCATTCCAAATGATTAATAAGTTTATAAACTTCCAAATGATTAAATTGGTAAATAAATCAAATTAATAATATTGTATTGTGAATTTTCGATTAACCATATTTATTTACGCAACAATTTTTTTAGAAACAATTGTGGTTTCTGCGAATGCACAGCCCTATTACTTCAAGCATTTCCAGGTAGAAAATGGCCTTTCAAATAATACGGTGTTTTTTGTAAGGCAGGATTCAAAAGGTTTTATGTGGTTTGCGACCAAGGACGGCCTCAACCGTTTTGATGGATTTCATTTTAAAGTATTTAGAATGGATAATGTTGCAGAGAAAAAAAATCTTCCTACCGATTATATCTTTTGCATTTTACCCGGCAAAGATGGTGTGTTGTGGGTTGGTGGCCAGGGCGGTCTATATAAGTATAATCCCGGAATGGAACGCCTCGAAACGGTGATTGATTCGTTGCCTAATATATATGATATAACTTTTGACAGGCACGGACAAATGTGGTTCATCTCCTCCAGCACATTATGCAGGCTTGATCTTAAAACAAATTCATTAAAGCAGTTTAGTCCTTCATCTTTTTTTTATGCATCCACAATATGTTTATCAAAGCAGGGAGAAATATGGGCCGCAACAATTGACGGCATTTTGAAAAAATTTGATGCTGCATCCGAAACATTTAAAAGTTATGATGTCTTTTCACATTCCAAAGTTCCCACCTCGAGATTTATTCAAAAAATACATGCAGGAGATGCTAATTCTCTTTTTATCGGCACAATCAGCCAGGGCCTGAAGAGGTTTGATATTGATTCTCTTACCTACAGGGACATTCTTACCTACAACCCTGATAAGACGGCCATTTTTATTCGGGATATTCTTAAGAATACCGATCGTGAATATTGGTTTGCAACCGAGTCAGGAATATTTATTTACCGGACTGATACAGGGATTTTTACCAACCTCAAAAAGAAATTTGATGACCCTTATTCCCTTAATGATAATGCTATCTATGCCCTGTGCAAAGATGCAGAAGGCAGCATTTGGGCCGGAACATTCTTTGGCGGCGTAAATTATTATGCAAAACAAAATGCAGCCTTTAGAAAATATTTACCAGGAAACACCGAGAACGCCATCAGCGGAAATGCAGTACGGGAAATTTGTAAAGACAAGTACGGTAACCTATGGCTGGGCACGGAAGATGGGGGGCTAAATGAAATAAAAAATAACACAAACACGCTGGTGCATTTTAAGCCAACAGGAGATAAAACCAGCATCGCTTATTCAAACGTTCATGGCCTTCTTGCTTATGGAGATGATCTTTGGATAGGAACTTTTGAGCATGGTATAGATATAATGGATATTCCAACCGGAAAAATAAAAAAGCATTTTATGTCCGGACCGGGAGAAAGAGACCTAAAAAGCAATTTCGCTCTTTGTTTTATTGCCGTCTCTTATGGAGGCATACTTGTTGGTACCAGCAATGGTTTGTATAGATATACTTATGGCAAAAATAATCCGGTAGCGAACGGATTTGAACGGGTTACTGAAGTGCCTGGTAATTGTTTAATTACGAGTATCATTGAAGATCATAATAAAATAATATGGGCAGGTACAAATAACCAGGGCGTTTTTTGGTTTGATCCTGTAACGCACAACAGTGGCCATTTACAGAGAGAATTACACAGCACAAACAGTCTATCAAACAATGCGGTGAATGATGTGTATGAAGACAGTAATAATTTCATTTGGTTTTCTACGGAAGGTGGCGGCCTCTGTAAATTAAGCAGCGATAGAAAAAATTTTACGCGATATTCCGTTAAAGATGGGCTGCCAACTAATTTCTTTTTTAAGGTATTAGAAGATAATAATAAGAATCTCTGGGCAAGCACTTCCAGGGGGTTGGTGAATTTTAAACCGGGCTTTAAAAACATCACAGTATATACAAGAGATAACGGCCTGCTCAACGACCAGTTTAACTATCACTCGGGTTATAAAGACGAACATGGACGGCTTTATTTCGGGAGCGTAAAAGGAATGATCTCCTTTATGCCGGACGATTTTTTAGGAAGAAGTTTTGTGCCGCCGGTGTATGTCACCGGTTTCCAGGTTTTCAATAAAGAGTTAACAGTAAATGATAGCTCTACTTTAAAAAAATCAATTGTTTATACCGATAAGATCACCTTACCATATTATCAATCTTCTGTAAGCATTGATTTTGCTGCATTAAGCTATATAGCTCCTGAAATGATCAGCTATGCTTACCAGTTAGATGGCCTGGATAATTCATGGACGACCATTACGGCAAACCGCAAAGTATATTTTACCAACCTATCGCCTGCTAAGTATGTATTTAAGCTTAAAGCAAATGCAAATGGCGTATGGAGCAATGAAAAGAAATTATTCATTGAAATACTTCCCCCGTTTTGGGCCACAAGCTGGGCATACCTTGTATATGTGATTGTGGCAGTTCTTCTCTTCTATTATCTTTTAACCAATTATCACAACAGGCTTCAAAATAAAAAAGAGAAAGAGATTTATGAAAGTAAAATTGAATTCTTCACGAATGTTGTTCATGAAATAAAAACGCCACTTACACTAATCAAAGGCCCTGTAGAAAATTTACTCGAGAAGCAATTTGATATGCCTGACATCAAAGAAGACATTGCATGCCTTGATAGAAATACCAACAGGCTTATGAACCTCGTATCACAACTATTGGACTTCCGGCAAACAGAAATAAAGGGTTTTAGTCTTTACTTTGCAAAAATTAATGTAAAAGAAATACTGAGAGAAACATTTCTTAGTTTTAAAATATTAGCAAAAAAAAGAAATCTTGATTACCAGATCGTAACTCCATCTAACGATGTGTATGCTTTGGCTGATGCTGAAGCTTTAAGAAAAATTTTTAGCAATCTTATTAGCAATGCCGTAAAATATGCGGAGAAAAAAGTACTAATCACATTATTGGCCGTGGAGAAAAACAGCGATAATTTTATTATCGAATTTGAGAATGACGGATACTTAATCACCAGGGAACTGGAGGAAACGATTTTTAAACCCTTTCAAAGATTAAAAGAAACACACAACCAGAAAGGTACGGGCATAGGGCTCACGCTGGCAAGGTCTTTGGCAGAACTGCACACAGGAAAATTATACATGAAATTTACCAGGAAACCAGTAAACATTTTTGTGCTTACATTGCCACTTAAACCTGAGCAACCCAACATTGATGTTAGGTACGCTGGAGAAACTACTCTTTCAACCAAATAAGTTTTTATGCTCCCATTGATTTTACTTGTTGATGATGAAGAAGAGATACTCGATTTTCTTGAAAGAATTTTAAATGACAAGTACAGCATATTAAAATCTGAAAACGCGAAGGATGCGTTGGAGATCTTAAATAAAGAGGCGGTTCAATTAATTATATTGGATGTAATGATGCCTCACATGGATGGATTTGAACTATGTAAAATCATCAAGTCAGATTTTGAGCATAGCCATATACCGGTTATTTTACTTACCGCAAAAAACACCATACAATCCAAAGTGGAAGGGCTTGAAATAGGAGCAGATGCTTATATTGAAAAACCTTTTTCAAAAGAACATCTTAAGGCGCAAATTTCAAGCCTCCTTGCAAACCGGAATATTATGAGAGAATTTTTTGCCAGTTCTCCCCTTGTTCATATAAAGAGCATGGCGCACACAAAAGCCGATGAACGGTTCCTGGAAAGCCTCAATGAAACTATTTCAAAAAGAATTGAAGATACGGAACTGGATGTTGAACATCTTGCAGCTATCATGAATATGAGCAGGATTACACTATATCGTAAAATCAAAGCTATTTCTAACTTAACCCCTTTGGAACTTATTAATATTGTACGGTTGAAAAAAGCAGCTGAGCTACTCGCAGAAGGCGAACATAAAATTTACGAGATTTCGGCAATTGTCGGCTATAGCTCACAAAGTAATTTTGCCAGAAATTTTTTGAAGCAATTTAATATGACTCCTACAGAATTCATGCAGTCAAAGCAATCGAAGAAATGAATAGGGATCATAAATTATTTTGGATTCATCGTTAACTATACTTAGTTGATTTTACTAAAACCTGTACTTTTAAGCAATAAGTTTTCATTGAACGATTTAAGTCCTAAACTCCAATTTTTATTTTCCGGTTTACAAATATCTTTCAAAATAAATTTGCTATTTTAAAATCTTATCGTAATATTGCGTTTAATATGGGTGCAACAAAATCATTAGAATTTAGCATTAAGGAAAACAAGCTGGCCAGGTATGCAAAGGCATTAGGCCATCCTGCGAGAATCTCTATTTTAAAATTATTGGCAAGCAAGCAGACATGCATTTGCGGTGATATCGTTGATGAATTACCTCTTTCTCAAAGTACCGTTTCACAACACCTGAAAGAGCTAAAAGATGCCGGATTAATTAAAGGAGAAATAGAAGGTGCTACAGTTTGTTATTGTATTGATGAAAAAGAATGGAAGAATGCACAGGCATGGATCAATAAATTATTTGACATTTATAAAGGAAACGGCAATTGCTGTTGACTTTTTTTTAATCATAATTATCGTCATATTGCGATAACAAAAAAATAAATACAATGGAAACAAATGAAAATGTAAAAGCTCTCGTAAAACAGAAATATTCCGAAATTGCTTTACAGGATAAAGAGACCAATCAAAGCTCATGCTGCGGCTCCGGCGGTTGCTCTACAGAAGTATACAACATCATGGCTGATGATTATAATGTGCTGCAAGGCTACAACCCTGATGCAGACCTGGGCCTTGGCTGTGGTTTGCCTACTCAATTTGCAGAGATTAAACAAGGTGATGTAGTAATAGACTTAGGCAGCGGTGCAGGCAATGATGCTTTTATAGCACGCCATGAAGCGGGAGAAACAGGAAAAGTTATAGGCATTGATTTTACCCCTCAAATGATTGAAAAGGCAAGACAGAATAATGAAGTAAGAGGATTTAACAATGTAGAATTCCGGCAGGGAGATATTGAAAATATACCCGTAACATCAAGCTTTGCGGATGTAATCGTTAGCAATTGTGTATTAAATCTTGTGCCTGATAAAGACCGGGTATTTAAAGAAATCTTCAGGGTATTGAAAGCGGGTGGCCACTTCTCTATTTCGGATATTGTATTGGAAGGTGAGTTGCCAAAGGAGATTAAAGAAGCGGCTGAAATGTATGCAGGCTGTGTAGCAGGCGCTATTCAAAAGCAGGTTTATCTGAAACTGATAGAAAATAATCGCTTTACAAATATTGCTATTCAAAAAGATAAGCCAATTATTATTCCTGATGATATACTAAGAAATTACTTATCAGATGAACAAATAAAATTTTTTAAGGAATCAGATACTAGTATTCGCAGCATAACAGTATATGCTGAGAAGGCGGCAGAAAAAGCAGCTTGTTGCGGCCCTGATTGCTGCAATTAAAGTGTATGAGAAAATATGCAGCAGAGCTTATAGGAACTTTTGCATTAGTATTTTGTGGTACGGGTGCAATTATTATTAATAAAGAATCAGGTGGAATAATAACACATGCCGGAGTAGCAATAACTTTTGGATTGATAGTTATGAGTATGATATATGCCTTAGGGGAACATTTCCGGTTGTCATATAAATCCCGCAGTGACCATAGCTTTCACAATTGCAAAAAAGTTCAGCAGTAAAGAAGTTTTACCCTATATAGTAAGCCAGCTTGCAGGTGCTTTTTTAGCAACGGCGGCACTTAAATATTTATTTCCCGGCAATGATACTTTAGGAGCTACTTTACCACATGGAACTGCTTTACAATCTTTAATACTGGAATTTATACTAACCTTCTTTTTAATGCTTGTAATTATAAATGTTGCAACAGGAAGTAAGGAACAAGGTATGTTTGCCGGTTTAGCTATTGGTGCGGTTGTGTTACTGGAGGCCATGTTTGCCGGTCCAATTTCAGGTGCCAGTATGAATCCTGCCCGGTCTGTTTCTCCAGCCGTCATTTCAGGGCATTTAGAAAACTTATGGGTTTATATAGTTGCTCCGGTTGCAGGCGCATCTTTTGCAATTCCTGTATGTCAGTTTCTTAATCATTATGATAAAAATCAAATTACTAATAAATGAAGCGAATTTTAATTTTATGCACAGGCAATAGTTGCCGAAGCCAGATAGCAGAAGGTTATATAAAAAAATTTGCCGGAAATAATGCAGAAGTATATAGCGCAGGAATTGAAACCCATGGAGTAAACTCAAAGGCAATAAAAATTATGAAAGAAGATGGTATAGATATATCCCGCCATACCTCAAACAATATAAACGAATACAGTAACATGGATTTCGATTATATAATTACAGTATGTGATAATGCAAAAGAGAGATGCCCTTTTTTCCCTTCCAAGGCTAAAAAGTTTCATCACAATTTTCCCGATCCTGCCAAAGCAACAGGTAATGAAGAACAAATAATGCAACAGTTCAGGGAAGTAAGAGATATGATAAAGAAGTACGGCCAGGATTTTGTATCAGAAAATTTAATGGTAGAATAAGTATACATTAATAGAAAAAAAAATTGTTTATACATGTTAATATGGTATTGTTATATTAGTGCAAGAGAGTTTAAAAGTTTAAAAGAATAAAAGAGGTAATAAAATACTTAATTTTTTTTGAAAAAATGTTTTATTACAAATCTTCTCATAAAGCGGGCAGTAGTTTTTATGTAAGACCAGGTTTCTACTTCCTTCTCTTTTTTTAAAAAATTATTATTACCAGATAGAAATATAACTATGAATAGGGGAAAAACTATACTTACAATCTGCATTTCGGCAATCCTGTTATTTGGCGGCAATCTTTTAGCGCAATCAAATAATAATAAACTGATGAATGAACAATATCGCCCGCAGGTGCATTTTACTCCCAAGGCACACTGGATAAACGATCCCAATGGAATGGTATTTTATAAAGGCGTTTATCATTTGTTCTTTCAATATTTTCCGGATAGCACTGTGTGGGGGCCTATGCATTGGGGACATGCTACAAGCAAAGATTTAGTTCATTGGAAGCAACAACCAATTGCGCTTTATCCTGACAGCCTCGGCTATATTTTTTCCGGAAGCGCAGTTGTTGATTATCATAATACCTCGGGATTTGGTAAAAAAGGGCAAGCACCGCTCGTAGCTATTTTTACGCATCATGATCCCAAAGGAGAAAAAGAAAAAAGAAATGATTTTCAAAATCAAAGCATTGCATATAGCAATGATGATGGAAAGACATGGATAAAATATGCCGGCAATCCTGTATTAAAAAACCCTGGCATCAGGGATTTTAGAGACCCGAAAGTAATGTGGTACGAGCCGGGTAAAAAATGGATAATGACACTTGCGACCAGTGACAGGATAACGTTTTATTCTTCTCCTGATTTAAAGATTTGGACCAGGGAAAGTGATTTCGGAAACGATGTGGGGGCACATGGCGGCGGGTGGGAATGCCCTGATCTTTTTACATTAGATGCTAATGGCAAAAAAGTTTGGGTACTAATAGCAAATTTAAATCCGGGTGGCCCAAACAAAGGTTCTGGAACCCAATATTTTCTGGGTGATTTTGATGGTAATAAATTTACGCCTTACAGCACCAAAACAAAATGGCTGGATTATGGGCCGGATGATTATGCAGGCATTACATGGAGCAATACAGGCGATAGAAAAATTTTTATCGGCTGGATGAGCAACTGGATTTATGCTAACCTTGTGCCCTCTGTAAAATGGAGAAACGCGATGACAGTTCCAAGGGAACTACATATACAGAATGTCGGTAAAGAAATGTATGTAACTTCTGAGCCCGTTTCCGAACTAAATTATATTGGATCCAATCCAATTAGCATCCAAAATGTTACTGCAGCAAAAAGCCTTGATTTATCTAAAATAATAAAAAAGAATATTAGAGTTCCATATCGTCTTGTTATTAGCCTTGAAAAGATTAATGATTTCTCTATCCTATTGTCAAATGATTTGGATGAAAAGTTAGTAGTGGGTTTTGATAAAAAATCGAATCACTATTTTATTGACCGCACTAAGTCAGGCAAAGTGGATTTTCAAAATGAATTTGCAGCTAAACATACAGCGCCAAGAATATCGAACAATCAGAAAATGGATATGACATTTATTGTAGATGAAAGTTCAATAGAATTATTTTCAGACGATGGCTTATCTGTAATGACAGAAATCTTTTTTCCAGGCAAGCCATACAATCACATTCAAATTGAAAACAATAAAAATATTGTATTTAAAAAAATACAGTATACAAGCCTGAAGAGCATTTGGCCATAAATTTTTTTAATGGATAATGCAACCTAAAGGAAGTGTGCAGAAACTATACAAAACATAAATTGTAATAATTAAAAAGCAGTTGTTAGTTTAGCTTACTCAAAGATATATTTGAGAAACTTACATTTTCTGATGTCTATTTTTGAATAACAGGTTTAAAAAAATGAATTTTTAAAAAAGCAATCCTTATTATTACCTATGTCACTCAAGTTTAAAGCAATACTTCTTCTTTTGTTTATTTCTTTTAAGGTTTCGGCCCAAATTCTATCCCAGCCACCAGCCCAGGTAATCCCGGATTTTAAATTTTTCAGGCTCAATAACATTCCCTTCACTAATAAAGATGTACCGAAAGGTAAAATGACATTCTTCATGTTTTTCGATTCGGATTGCGATCATTGCCAGCAAGCCATTAAAAGCATTGGGGAACAAATTCAAACATTTAAAAAACTCATCATTTTTTTAATCTCCATTGATGACCAAAAAAAAATAAATCATTTTATGGATGCTTATGGAAGCAAATTAAGAGGACAGAAAAACGTAACCATTTTACAGGATAAGCTTCAGCAATTTATTTTAAAATTTAATCCAAGAAAATATCCTTCTATGTTTTTATTTTCTCCCGAAAAGAAATTAATTGATTACGAAGATACCCCTGAATCGGTTTTCAGATTGGTCAATGCAATTAACAAAAATGCCAAATAAAATTTAGCCAATTCTCCAATATTGATAAGCATGATCAACTGAAGTGATAGATTTCATTTAAATTACTTTAATTACCCCCGGAAAAAAATATTGGTATTGGTCACAAATAATAAGTCATTGATTTTTTAAACCTGACCTTTGATTTTTTTTAATCTAAATTATAAATCTTCAATTGTATAAAGCAGTATTCATTGATGTTGACGGAACATTAATCAGAAGTGATCATAGTATCAGTGCGGCAACTTTTAATATCATCCAAAAACTAAAAGAAAAAAACATATTGGTAGTATTGGTTTCTGCAAGGCCACTATCAGGAATAGAACCGATCGCAGAAAAAACCGGTTTACTTAACAATCCGATAGCCAGCCTTAATGGTGCTTATATTGCTTCCGGGGGAAAGATAATTTTTGAAGCGAAAATTGATATTGATATTACGAACCGCGTACATGAGGAATTGCAAAAATATAATGCAACCACTATTTACTACCAGCAGGGATTATGGTTTTCTGAAGTGCAAAATTTTAATACCGATCATGAACAAAAAATTACATCAGTACCTGTTATAATTCAGCCTTTCAATCAGACACTTCAATACTGGCGAATTAATAACACCGGCCCCAATAAATTGATGGTAATCTCCGAAGAAATTATAATTAAAGAAATACAGGATAATTTGAAACAGAGATTTATGATTGATTTAGATATTTATACTTCGAAACCAACTTTCCTGGAAGTAATGAACAAAAAGGCTTCGAAAGCAAATGCGGTCAAATTGTTAATTGATCTATATAATATTACCCGTGAAGAAACCATTGCTGTCGGTGATAATTTTAATGACAAAGAAATGATAGAATTTGCAGGAACAGGTATAGCCATGGGCAACGCACCCGATGAGGTAAAAGCAGTTGCTGATTATATAACTGATACCAATAATAATGATGGAGTTTCTAAAGCACTGGAAAAAATGCTGAACATATAATTTTATACAAAGGATACATAGAGTTTACACTAATAAATTAATTATTGATCTATCATTACGCCTGCTTATTTGTACTTTCGAAAAAAGCCTGAGCCAGTTCGAATTCAATTTCAGAAATAGACAACAAAAGCTCAGTGAAAATTATAAAAGATGACTGAAAGCATGAAGAAAATATTGATTTTTACAATTATCTTTTTTACTTTATTGAAGGCGAATGCGCAAAAGAAAAAAGACACCGCAACATCAGGCAATCCTGTTTTCCCGGGGTGGTACGCGGATCCTGAGGCGGCGGTATTTGGTAACCAGTACTGGATATACCCTACTTATTCGTCTTCGTATGATGACCAGGTTTTCTTTGATGCGTTTTCTTCGCCGGATTTAGTGAATTGGTCAAAGCATAAAAAGATACTTGATACTTCAAATGTGAAGTGGGCAAAGCGGGCTGTATGGGCACCTGCGATTATAGAAAAGGATAATAAATTTTTTCTCCTTTTTGGTGCAAATGATATTCAAAACGATACTGAATATGGAGGCATTGGTGTGGCAGTTGCAGATAAGCCGGAAGGGCCATTTAAAGATTATTTGGGGAAGCCGCTAATAGATAAATTTTATAACGGTGCGCAGCCCATAGACCAGTTTGTTTTTAAAGATAAAGACGGCAAATATTATATCATTTATGGTGGCTGGAAGCATTGCAATATTGCGAGGCTGAAAGATGATTTTACCGGCTTTATTCCTTTTGAAGATGGAACTGTTTTTAAAGAAATAACACCGGAGAATTATGTGGAAGGCCCAATGATGTTTACCAGGAACAATAAATATTATTTAATGTGGAGTGAAGGCGGATGGGGCGGCCCTGATTATTCGGTTGCTTATGCCATAGCTGAGTCTCCATTTGGCCCTTTTAAAAGATCAGGTAAAATATTACAACAGGATACAGCAGTGGCTACAGGCGCAGGCCACCACTCCATAATACATAACACGAAAAGTGATAGCTGGTATATTGTTTATCATCGCAGGCCACTTGGCGAAACAAAGGCTGGTCATAGAGTAACGTGCATTGATCGTATGTATTTTGATAATAATGGAATGATAAGGCCTGTCAAAATTACCTTTGAAGGTGTGCTTGCAGAAAAGCTTAAATAATTTTTTTAAACAAGGTGGCTATATCATTTTACATCTAGTGTTAAGTTAACTGTATTTGTCGCCGAAATTATTTCCACTAAGCCACCAAGCACACAAAGGGCAATATTTAGTTGTCTTTGTGTCTTCGTGGGAAATTAACAATATATGTTTAATATAACACTAGCTTACCTGCACACTTTTAGCTTTTTAAAAAACTAATAAGGCCAAATAGTTTGAAAGGGAATACTTTTAATTTATCACTTAAATTGTGGTTATGACAAAACGTATTTGGTTTGTTATCATCTCTTTTCTGCTTTTATCATCCTGTAGAGATCAGTCTAAAAAAAATGATGTTGGTATCAATACAATCGCCAATGGCCAAATGCCTGCAATCACTGCTGATGATGCGCATTCACTACACATTGTATTTGGCAAAGGCGACAGCATTATGTATACAGCTTCGGATAAAACGGGCAGTTCTTTTTCCTTACCGGTTGTGATAGATACTTTACATGGGCTGGTAGCATTTGCTACACGCGGCCCGCAAATAAGCACAACCAAAAATGGGTTAGCCGTTATTGCTGTTGATAAAAACGGTGATATATTTTCTTATATAAAAGATGCAGGAGCAAAATGGAACAGGGCAGGCAAAGTAAATGATGCAGATACTACAGACAAAGAAGGTTTCCTCGGGTTGAGCAGTGACGGTGAAAATAATCTTTTTGCGATATGGACTGATTTAAGAAATGATAAGCACAATAAAATATTCGGAGCAAGATCAACCGACGGGGGTAAAACGTGGCATAAAAATATTTTAGTGTATGCCTCTCCGGACAGCACGGTATGTGAATGTTGCAAACCTTCAATAGTAATGAAAGGAGCTGATGTTTTTGTGATGTTCCGCAATTGGCTCCAGGGCAACAGGGATCTGTATGTTATACGTTCATCGGATGGAGGAGAAACTTTTGGAGAAGCAACAAAACTCGGTAAGGGAAGCTGGGCATTAAACGGATGCCCTATGGATGGCGGAGGAGTGGCTTTAAATAATGAAGGAGCTATTCAAACCGTGTGGCGAAGGGAGTCTAAAATATATTCCTGCGAACCAGGCAAAATAGAAAAAGAAATAGGTGAAGGAAAGAGCTGCACAATGGAAACAGTAAATAATAACAACATGTATGCCTGGACCGATAATGGCAACGTTACCTGCTTATTACCTGATGGTTCTAAAAAGGTAATTGGTAAAGGGAGCTTGCCGGTTTTAAAATCCATAAATAACAATGAAGTGATTTGCGTTTGGGAAAATAATGAGCAAATTGAAAGCTATCTTTTGCACCTCTGATTATTTGAGCCTCCAGGGGTTTTCTCATCAACACTTTTGTTTTGCCACAGTAAGCATTCATTGACGCAACAGAAAGGATATTATTATTTTACAACAGGCCGCTGCTCTACAATCTGAAAATATTTTCAGGTATGTTGAATGAACTTATGTATTATTGATGATCTTGTTTATTTTTAAAAATGAAAATAATGTTAGCTCTTAAAAAAACCAAATTTCTTTCCCTGGCACTTATCGTTCTTTTGATAGCAAACAATGCACCTGCTCAAACAGCGGGGGAAATTCCACAAGGATCAATAGAAAGAAAAAGCCCCGCCCTGGATGCTCTCATCAAAAAAAATGCAAAAGTTGAAGTAATAGGAGAAGGTTTTGAGTGGGTGGAAGGCCCAGTGTGGGTGGAAAATAAAAAGATGCTTTTGGTTTCTGATATTTTTAAAAATCAAATATATAAATGGACCGTTGGAAAAGGTAAAGAGCTATATCTTGAGCCTTCAGGTTACACGCAGGAAAAGTCACGGGGGGCGGAATTAGGGTCGAATGGATTATCATTAAACAAGAAAGGTCAGCTAATCTTGTGCCAGCATGGCGACAGAAGATTAGCAGTCATGAATGCAACATTGGACAACCCAAAGCCTGAATTTACAACACTTACAGGGCAGTACAAAGGCAAAAAATATAACAGCCCAAATGACCTTGCGATCAAAAGCAACGGAGATATTTATTTTACGGATCCTCCGTATGGTCTTGAAAAAGGAATGAGCGATTCTCTAAAAGAAATCCCTTACCAGGGAGTTTATAAAATCTCGAAAAATGGTGCGGTCACATTACTAACGGATACGCTTACCCGTCCAAATGGAATTGCATTTTTCCCGGGAGAAAAAAGTTTGCTGGTTGCAAATTCAGATCCTGAAAAACCCAATTGGTACATTTATGATGTAGATAATGATGGTCTCCTCCGAAACGGAAGAATATTCTATGACGGAACAAAAGCGTATGCAAAAGAAAACAGGTCACCCGATGGAATAAAAATAGACGACAAAGGAAATGTATTTGCCGCAGGTCCAGGGGGTATCTGGATATTCAATAAAAAAGGGAATGTTATAGGAAGAATTAAATTGAATATAATAACTTCCAATTGTGCTTTCGCAAATAATTACAAGACACTTTTCATTACCGCAGACCATTATTTGCTCAAAGTTGATCTAAGGTAAAAAAAATATATATTTATTTCTGCATGTCAACATTATCTCAAATTTTAGAGCACAAAATTATAGCGATAATAAGAGGCGCCCATCCCAATGATGTTGTAAAAATCGCGAAAGCTTTACATGCAGGAGACATCCGCATTTTAGAAATTGCGATGAATTCCCCGGAGCCATTCGCAGTTATAAAATCAATAACGGATGAGCTCGGAGACAAAATAGTTATAGGAGCCGGAACCGTACTTGACATAGCATCAGCCAGGCAAGCAATAATAGCCGGCGCCAAATTTATTCTTTCTCCTGTTGTAGATTTAGAGGTGTTTAACATGGCTAAAAGCCTTGGTGTAATTAGTATACCGGGAGCATTTACCGCAACCGAAATTTACAATGCTTATAAAACCGGTGCAGATATTGTAAAAGTATTTCCTGCAATTTCTCCGTCTTATATAAAAGATATCGCAGGGCCTTTACCCCAAATAAAATTATTGCCTACGGGTGGCATCAACTTTGAAAATATTAAAGATTATAAAAAAGCAGGCGCAGCAGGCTTTGGTATCGGCAGCGCTTTGGTTGATACAAAAAAGGAAATAAATGAAGAATATCTTTTACAACTAACGAACAAGGCTCAAAAATTTGTTGAGGCAATTTCAAATTGACAGATGCAATGATTACGAAGCAAATTTTTTCATGCAAATAATAACACGGAATAATAAGCGGACGAAAGTACGATATAGAATTCTCGCTTTCCTTTTTATAAGTGTTGTTATTAATTATATGGATCGTACTAACATATCCATAGCCGCAACTTCGATAAGTGAAGAATTTAATTTTTCCTCTGTTCAGCTAGGATTTATTTTTTCAGCTTTCGGCTGGACATATGTTGCGTTACAAATTCCCGGTGGATTATTTACTGATCGTTTTGGCCCGCGCATACTC
>DASYOM010000130.1:0-11830 GCA_036007765.1 Chitinophagaceae bacterium
GATATAGGGCCTACACCTATTGTACGATCCATAAAAATTCTATTGCGCTTAAAAAGATTGTCAAATTCTTCTAACACAACTGGCCATTCTTTAATAAATTTCTCAAGCCTTTCAAAAGCTGTATTAGTGAAATTTCTTTCAAACCCCCCGATACGTCCTATGTTTGTCGTAAGCCTTGAACCGCATATTTCTTCGTAAATTTCATAGATAAGCTCACGGTATTGCATTACATATAAAAAGCCAGTATAAGCGCCCGAATCCACTCCTACAATTGAATTACAAATCAGGTGATCAGATATTCGAGCAAGCTCCATAATGATGATTCGCAGGTAATCTACACGCTTTGGAGTCTTTACGCCTAATAGTCTTTCGCATGTAATATGCCAGCCCATATTATTTATAGGAGACGAACAATAATTCATTCGGTCAGTAAGAGGCGTAATTTGGTATAATGGACGATGTTCTGCAATTTTTTCAAAGGCACGATGTATATATCCAACTGTTTGGGTCGCACCTACAATTCTCTCGCCATCCAGTTCTATAATATTTTGAAATACACCATGAGTGGCGGGATGAGTAGGCCCAAGGTTAAGTGTGGTGGTTTGCTTTTCAAGACTTCCTTCAGGTAATTTTACATGCTCACTCATCAATTATCAATTATTTTTTTTGACTAATTTCTTCCAAACATTTCATCATCTTTATCAAGCCTGGTTTGATCTTCCAATGGAAATTCTTTTCGCATTGGAAAATATTCCATGTCATCAACATTTAATATCCTCTTAAGGTTTGGATGGCCAATAAAATTTACCCCGTAAAAATCAAATGTTTCCCTTTCCATCCAATTGGCTGCTGCATATAATGCCGTCGCACTAAAAACATCAGGGTTATTAATATCAGTATACACTTTAAAACGGATACGGAAATTATCAACGAGATTGTGGAGATGATATACAACTGCAAGTTCTTCGCCTTTTTTTTGAGGGTAATGCACCGCACAGAGATCAGTTAAAAAACGAAATTGTAATTCGGTGTCATCATAAAGAAACTGAAGTACTTTAAGATTCAAATCTTTCTGCGATGAAAAAGTAAGCATGTTATAAGGCTCTTCCCAACCGGTGAGTTCTTCTCCGAATTTCTCTGAAAGTTTTCGTTTGATTATTTCGTTGGATAAAGCCATAACTGAAAATTGATAATTGAATTTAATAATTGAAAATGATCTCTATATCAATCAAAAAAATTCATTTCTAATTTACCTTATTGTATACCATAACTTTCCATTAATTCTTTATATCGTTCAGAATTTCTTCTCCTTAAACTTTCCTTCCCTACTAAATCCTGCACTTTCATAAAACCATCAAGTACAGCTTCTGGCCGCGGCGGGCAGCCGGGCACATACACATCTACAGGAATGATCTGATCTATTCCCTGCAGAACAGAATATGTATCGAATATGCCACCACTGCTTGCACAGGCGCCCATGGCCAGAACCCAGCGTGGTTCAGCCATTTGAAGGTAGACCTGTTTTACAATAGGAGCCATTTTTTTTGCTATTGTTCCCATAACCATTAAGAGGTCACACTGTCGTGGGGAAAAACTAACCCTTTCAGACCCAAATCTTGCAAGGTCATAATGGGATCCCATTAATGCCATGAATTCTATTCCGCAACAACTTGTTGCAAAAGGTAATGGCCATATAGAATTTTTCCTGGCAAGCCCAACTACATCACTTAATTTGGAAGCAAAAAAGCCTTCGCCCGTAAAACCCGGAGGGCCCTCCACCATTCCGATGGGTGACTCAAGTGGCTTATCTGTTATGTTATATTGTACTGGACGAGGCATAACTAATTTGATAATTTAATAATTAGCTAATAAGCTAATTGTGATTAGAACTATTGATAAACACATCAAATATTATTAGCGAGGTATAATTGGCTTATGAGAATGTTCATTACTCTTCCCAATTCAATGCTCCTTTCTTAATAATATACAAAAAACCAGCAAGAAAAAATCCCACAAACATTAATACTGCGATAAAACCATGCCATCCCAGTTCCCTGAAATTTACTGCGTAGGGATAAAAGAAAATTACTTCTACATCAAATAACACGAACAATATAGCAACAAGAAAATATTTAATTGCCATTGGCTGCCGGGCATTTCCCTGGGATTCTATCCCGCTCTCAAAGTTTTGTAGCTTATCAGGAGTGTTTCTTTTCGGCCCCAAAAGATGTGTTCCCGTAATCATTAATGTAAGAAGACCGGTTGCAAACAAAAGCTGGATACCTATGGGAAGATAGTTAACTGTACTATTTATATTGGGTGCGGCTTGTAATAAAAATAGTTCCATTAAAAATGCAAATTATTATTTGCAAAAATACTACAGCATTAGCAATAAGCAATATGTATAGATGAGGTTTTAAATGATTTAGTTTATGTCCACGTTTCAATGTTATCATAAAAAAAAACCGGCATTTAAACCGGGTTTTTTTAAACATTCAAAATATTATTTCTTTTTTATTTTAGTTTTAACTGACTGTACCTTTTCTTTTTTATCCCCTGTTTTAGTTTTTTCTTTTACTATTGTATTATCTTCATCAGTTTTTGTTTTCTGCTTTATTGTGGCTCCCATTAATGCATCCTTAGTTTTAAGCGCCGTTGCATCAGCAGGGTCTATTGCAAGAATTTTGTCATTAAACTGCATGGCTGTTATTTTATCTTTTTGTACATTATAGGCAGAAGCTACCATATATCTATAAGCCGGTATCAATTTATCTTTTACAGTAGATTTATCAGCAGTGGTATCAGAAATATCTATAACTTTTTGATAGTAAGGTTTTGCCAGGCCTTGTTCTCCTGTGCTATCTATTCCTTCAGCAGATCTTGCTCTCATATAGGCACCGAATATATCTTCAGGATATTTTTGCATATATAAACCAAAAATTGAGTCTGCTTTTTGATATTGACCACCACGATAATCATTATATCCTGCATAATAAAGATCTACTTTACCATAATCGGGTTTTAGGGTTAAAATTTTTGTATACCAGTTTCCTGCCGCAGCAAATTGTTGTGCGGTTGCAAGGCTCGCCGCGGTTGATTTTACATAATCAAGTTTATTGGCTGGTACAGTATCCAGTTGAACTGCTTTATCAACATATATTGCTGCCAAAGAATCGTTACCCGGAAACTTTAAAAGAACTTTTCCATAAGTAGCATAGTCATTAGGCCCGATTTTATCAGGATTAACTTTTGTAAAAAACTCTTCAAAATATTTCTTAGCATTAAGAGAATCTCCGAGTTTGTCGTACGAATATGCTTTTAACCCATAAAGATTTGGAAATACTTTAGTGCCTCCTGCTGTAATGCACTGGTCAGATTTTGTAATAGCCTCCTGGTACAATTGGGACACATACAGCAAAGAAGCTTCTGCGTAACAATTTTTTGAATCAGCATCTGCAACGGCAATATATTTATTTAAATAATCCCTGGATTTATTTACATCACGCTTGTAATAATAATTATATAACCAATAAAAAACAGGAGCAAATTTAGCATCAGCCGCAATTGCATCATTATAATATTTCATATAAATGGCTTCTTGTCCAAAGCCCTGTGTTTCATAAATTCTACCAATCATAAAAGGGGCCCTGGCATTCTGTGGATCAATCGAAGCAGCATTTTGATAAGCAACAGTTGCGTTAGCTCCATCAATCATCTTTCTATAAGCATCGCCAATAAGCACCTGTAATTGTGAATTCTTTTTATCCTTATCTGCCGCCAGTTTTAATTTTTCAATTGCATATACAGGATCACCATTCCGGGCATCAATGTTTGCACGGCCTACCGCTGCCAGCACACCCGCATCTTTTCCCTTTGTCAGGCTTATTGCAGTTTCAAATCGATTACGGGCATCTTCCTTTTTACCTTCCATTAATTCTGTTTCACCAACCCCTACAAGCATTAAGGGTGCATTAGGATTGGCCTGTAATGTTTTCTGATACAATGTTTTTGCAGCGACAGAATCAGTATTATCCTGGTTTTGAAGATAGGTTTGCCCTAACCAATATGTTGCTTCTACGTTATTAGGATTTGCAGCAATAAGTTTACTAAACACATCCTGTGCGCTCGTAAATTTCTCATAGTTTAAAAACTTTTTACCGTCATCTATACTTTGAGAAAATAGAATATTTACTAACATGCTCAAAGATGCTAAAAGAATAAATTTTTTCATTTTTTCGAATTTTCTTGATTTAAAGAATAAATTAATTATTGTGAATTTAATGTTGCTTCTCTTATGCTAAAGTTCATTTTAGTAGGCGCTAAATATGCACGCCTGAAAATCAACTGACCTTTTTCATATTCTAAAAAATTAGCAAAACCTGATCCCAATCCATTATAGTTTTCTTTAAGAATATAATACAAACCGCGTACCAAGGGATAGCGATGCCTTACAATATTTGCCTGGTAAGGCTTTATAAAGCTTTTTTCAGCACAGGTGCATTCAAGTGAAGCTATCCTGATACTTTTTAAAAAGCTTAATTGTGAAGTATCTTCCTTATTGCCTATCCAGCTTACTCCTACAAAACCTAATACATTATTATGCGCCGATACATAATCAATAACTCCCTGGCTGTTTCTTTCTGCAAATACTTTTTTTGTATCTAAAGATTTTCCTTTCAAAATGGAATCTATTGCATATCGCACAGTACTGGTAGCGCTCAACCCGTCAAAAACTGCAACTTCTTTATCGCCTGTTGTGCCTTCTAATATACCACGTAATTCGCTTAATGAAAAAAGAGAATCAGAAGAATTTTTATTTATAACAACCGCAATGGCATCATTCGCAACTTTTGACCATGTTGGAGAATACGACAAACTATCCTTATAAAACTTTTCTTCCTCCGTAGTGAGCCCTCTTGTAACGATGATCATCCTTGTACTATCTTTAATTAAATCTTTAAAGCACTCTGCTTCGGGCTTATATTCCGCAATTATTTTAGCTTTAGGATTTAACGCTTCGAAAACCTGTATTTGAGAATCTATTACCGGCTTGAACGATTCATCCACACTTATATGTATTGTCCCACTTTCATTAGTATCAAGATCCTTTCGGGCATTATCTTCGTGACAGCCTGAAAATATAATTATTACAAGAGTAAAGGAACCAATCGCAAATACCTCCCTAACTTTTTTATTTATGTATCTCATCTTTCTTTGAAATAATCTTTCTTTAATCCCCGGTAAATCCTCCAGGCACCATAAATTATTACTAACACGGCGAATACTTTGGCAGGGGTACTCTCTGTAAAATTAGTATAGAGATGAAATTCCTTTGCAAAAAATATTACAACTCCAACACCTATATACATAAAACCCATACCAAAATCCAATATGCTTTTCATCTGCATATATCGCTTTGCTTTTGGATCTGGAGTATTCTCAAATTCTTCAAGGCTCATATTATTTTTTTTATTCCGGTGCGTGGCAAGATAAATTTAAAATACAGAATTTGTTCTTTAAAATTCAATTTCGTTTAAATTAATAATACTCAACCTTTAAAATTCTATGATAATTTCTACAAGCCCGGAGACATTATTTTCGCAGCATCCGGAACTCAGATGGAATATCAAGTTTATCTGTTGCAATCGCTTTGTTAATATTTTTAGTTATATAATAATTGTTACCATCATTGGCTGAGAAAATTAATTACACCAAACTGGTGAGTATACATATAGATGTATATGATGTTTTTTTCCATAATCGTACTAATTCATTTTATGGGCTTTCGTTTCTTTTTGGGGGGATATTTTTACAAATGGCTACCTCAAAATGTAAAATCTAAAATCATACTTTTGCCACTTAAAAATTAAGCAGGAGCCGAAATAATAATGAAACCATCAATACCACAGGGGACAAGAGATTTTGATGCCGTTACAATCCGGAGGAGAAAATTTATTCTTGACGCCGTTAAAAATGTTTTCGAGCTATATGGCTTTGAGCCACTTGAGACGCCTTCATTTGAAAATCTTGAGACACTAACTGGTAAATATGGTGATGAAGGAGATAAACTCGTTTTTAAAATTTTGAATAACGGCCTTGATAATCCTGAAAAAAAAGAAGAGATACAAAAAAGCTTTGAAGAAATACTGTCTGGCAAAAATAAAAAGAACATCACTGAAAGGGCCCTCAGGTATGACCTTACTATTCCTTTTGCAAGATATGTGGCAATGAATTATGGCAAGCTTACGATGCCGTTTAAACGATACCAGATGCAATCTGTATGGCGTGCTGACAGGCCGCAAAAAGGAAGGTACCGTGAATTTTACCAATGTGATGCAGACGTTGCGGGAAGTAATTCATTAATAAGCGATATTGAGTTTGCAGAGATATATCATACTGTTTTCAGGAAGTTAAAAATTGATGTTAATATAAAGATTAACAACCGTAAAATACTCTCTGCCCTTGCAGAAATTTGTGGCAGTAAAAATATGACTGCTATCACAATCTTAATTGATAAACTTGAAAAGATAGGTATTGAGAAAGTTGAGGAAGAACTTAAAGCTAACGGCTTTAACTCTGCCCAAATTTCAACGATTAAGAACTATTTAAAAATTTCAGGTACTAATAGTGAAAAACTTAAATCTGTAAAACAATTATTAGGCGATACTGAAAATGGTAAGAAAGGAATTGAAGAAATTGAGTTTATTCTTGATTACATGGAAGAAGGGAAGAATAACTCAAACGAGTCAGTTACAATTGATTTTACACTCGCAAGAGGCCTTAACTATTACACAGGTGTAATATATGAAGTAACAGCTAAAAATGTGGAAATGGGAAGCATTGGCGGCGGAGGCAGGTATGATGATCTTACGGGTTTATTTGGATTACCCGGTATTCCCGGTGTGGGCATTAGTTTTGGCGTAGATAGGATCTATGATGTAATGACGGAATTGAACCTTTTTCCAATAGATATTAATAAATCAACGACCGCTCTTTTCCTGAACCTTGGTGAAAAAGAAGCAAGGTTTGCGTTTCATCAAATGCAAAAACTACGTAGTGCAGGAATAAGCTGCGAGCTTTTTTACGAGCCCTCTAAACTTGATAAACAGTTTAAATATGCTACAAAAAAAAATATTCAATTTGCAATAATTATCGGGTCCAAAGAAATTGATGAGGAAACTTGTGTGGTAAAAAATCTTGCAACCGGGGAACAAAAAACTATACACCTTTTAAAACTTACTTCATACTTTAATTAAATAATGGTTACTTTTTAAAAAATTTGCTATTAATATTAAAATCAATTATTTTTTGGAAACCATAAAAAATTTCCTGGTTATCGATAACAACACAAATCAAAATCAAACACATTTATGAAATCTTTTTGCAGGCTTAGCCTTACCGTTATAATAGCGGCACTTCTATTTTCATCATGTAGTAAAAGCAATGATGAAGGTAAAATGATACCAAAGAATGCAATGTTTGTTGCATTTCTAAATACCAAGTCTCTTAATGAAAAACTTACGTGGGATGATATTAAGCAAACAAGCTGGTATAAGCAGCTGTATGCTGATACCGCCACAAAAGAATGGATGAAAAAATTACTTGACAATCCTGAAAACAGTGGAATTGATTCAAAGGCAGGTATTATTTTCTTCGTAAAAAAGGGAGCCGGAAATGATTATGATATTGTGTTTGAAGGCAAGTTGAAAAATGAAAAAGATTTTGAGCAATTCAATAAAAATCTCGATCCTGCATCAACCTCCAAAAAAGATGGCGATATAACTATGCTCACAATGAAAGAACAAAGCATTGTCGGTTGGGATGATAAACATTTTGCCTATGTATCGAACAGCAGTTCTTATGCATCAAAATATGCAGCGGAATTTGATTCTGCGGATAATCAATCAAACATGTCACGACCTGTTGATAACAATGTTGCCCAAGCCATACTTTGCAAAAGCCTTTTCTCAATAAAAGCTGATAGCAGCCTCTCGAAAAATGAAAAGTTTTCAAAGCTTCTTTCTGAAAAAGGGGACATTCATGCGTGGATCAATACTGAAGAAATGATAAAAAATAATTCAGCGATGGGAATGCTTGGAATGCTTAAGCTTGACATATTTTTTAAGGATAACATAAGCACATATACAGTAAGTTTTGACAATGGAAAAATCATAGCAAATCAAAAGGCTTATGCAGGAAAAGAATTTACTGATTTCTTAAAAAAATATAAGGGTGGGAATATTAATACTGATATGATTGGCCATATCCCTTCACAAAATGTAATTGGTCTTTTGGCAATGAATTTTAAACCTGAAGGGCTAAAGGAATTGATTAAGCTTACCGGGATGGATGGCTTTATCAATATGTATGCGGGACAAATGGGTTTTAACATGGATGATTTTGTCAAGGCAAATAATGGCGATCTTATGGTTGCATTTTCTGATCTCAAAATGAAATCGGATTCCTTTAATTATAAAGATGATCAGGGAAATACTACCAATTCCAATGTTTATTCAAGGCCGGATGTAAATTATTTATTTTCTGTTGGTATAGCTGACAAGCAAAGTTTCCAAAAATTAATAGATGCAGGTAGAAAGATAGGCCATGAAATGGGAGGCAAAGAAGAAATGGTATCATTCAATCTGAATGATAAAACATTTGCTATAGGAAACACACAACCTTCCGTAAATCAATACCTCGCAGGAAGTAAAAATAAATTCGATTTCACTAATAAACTAAGTGGCCATTCTATTGCATTGTTCATTGACATCCGGAAAATATTATCGGTATTAAATAATGATATGCTCACCAGAGATGCTGATGCTAAAACGATTATGGCGGAAAGCATGAAAATATGGAACAATGTATATTTTACTGGAGGCGAAATGGACAATGATGCAATGACGGGAAATACTGAGATCAATTTTGTGGATCAATCTACAAATAGCTTAAAACAATTAAATCATTATTTTGATGAAATTGCAAAAGTAATGCTCGCAAAAAAGGAACGGGAAAAATCTAAATTTAATGTCCCTGATTCTGTAATGATGCCACCACCCATTGATACCGTAGGTCATTAATAACTTTGCAGGTAGAAAAATAAAGAGTATAAAATATGCAAATAAGCCTGCAGGAAGTTGTGCCTGATTTTATTGAAAAGGAGAAGATCGCAGGATCGCAGGTGTGGGGACAAAATCTTGTAATAAATAAAGGTGAGCATTTACATATTGTTGCACCTTCTGGAAGTGGAAAAACCTCTTTAATTCATTTTATTTATGGACTAAGAAAAGATTTCTCCGGAATTATATCTTATGGCAATACGCAAATTAAAAACCTTTCTACGGAAGGCTTTTCTTCATTCAGGCAAAATAAGATCAGCATAATATTCCAGGATTTAAGATTATTTAATGGAATGAGTGTAAGGGAAAATCTTGAAATAAAAAGATTGCTGGATCCATATCATCTGGCAGATACAATTGAAGACATGGCGGAACGCCTTGGCATTGGATCAAGGCTTGACAAGCCCGCTAAGACATGTAGCTATGGCGAGCAGCAACGCATAGCAATCATACGATCTCTTATGCAGCCTTTTGATTTTTTATTACTTGATGAACCCTATAGCCATCTTGATGATGTAAACAGGAATAAAGCAACTAAACTAATATATGAGGAATGCGAAAAACGGAATGCAGCAATGGTTTTTGCAGATTTAAAAATGCTTGATTTTTTAAAGGGTGAGAAAGTTGTGATGTTATGAGTTGAGTATTAGTTTATTGGTTTAAAGAATTGAAAATAATCACATCGTACATTGAATATCGCCGTACATAGAAATTAGAAATGCCGCTATCATATAAACACATTCAACCATTACTTATTACCGGAAAAAATATCTTTTCCAAATGGCTCGGATATATTGGTCTGTGCATTGGGGTTTTGCTGTTGTTAGTTTCAATGCAAATGTTTATAAACATTCAACAATTACTAAAAGAAAACAACCCTCGGAAAAATGGGTATGACTTTATATCAATCTCTAAAACCATAACTAATGATAATATGGGAAGAGATAATACTTTTAAAGATTCAGATATAATCAGGCTGAGAAACCAGCCTGGGATCGACGGTATTTCACCACTGGTTGCAAATCAATTCAGGGTAAAAGCAACCGCAGGCGATATCATTCCATTCAGCACTGATCTTTTTCTTGAAAGCCTTGACAATGATTTTATTGATACAGTACCACCTTCTTTCACATGGCAACCCGGGCAACTTACTGTACCCATAATTTTTTCTTCTGATTTTTTAGAGATGTATAATGTATTTGCACCGGCACAGGGATTGCCACAACTTTCTGATAAAACGATTTCTTCGGTCAATATCATTCTTGAATGTTATGGAACTGGTGGAATCCAAAATTTTAAGGGAAATATTGTTGCGTTAAGTGACCGGGTAAACTCTGTGTTGGTTCCAAAAACATTTCTTGACTGGAGCAATCTTCATTTCGGCGGAGTATCGAAAGTTCGCCCTTCAAGAGTTTTTATAAAAACAAAAGATGCAAATAACCCTCAACTGATAACTTACCTGGATAATCAAACCTACCATCTTAATAAAGACAAAACTAAATTTGGGAGAGTAAAAGGAATTTTGCAAAATATTGTTAGCGCACTTGGAGTATTTGGTATACTAGTAATTGGGCTTGCGCTAATGCTTTTTTCATTTTACCTGCAATTGATGATTGCAAAAAGTAAAGACAACCTGCAGCTCCTTCTTACACTTGGTTATTCTCCTAAATGGCTTGGGAGCAGTGTTGTTAAGACATGGCTGCCTGTTTATATTTCCATTATTGTAATAACACTTTTAATTACTGCATTACTGCATTTTATGTTTATAAATCTTACGATTGTTGACAGTGCAAATCTTTCCTGGTCCTTACACTGGAGTGTTTATCTTATTGCGCTCGGCCTCCTGGTTTTAACTGTATATATAAACTCAAGGTTAGTGAAAAAAGAATTAAATCAAATAATATAAGATCTGAACTTAAGGTATATCTATCCCGGATATTAAATTACATTTTCATAAATGATAGCAGCGCCTTGCCCTACTCCTACACACATTGTAGCTAACCCATATTTTACTCCACGCCTTTTCATTTCATACAGTAAAGTTGTAGAAATACGTACGCCACTGCAGCCAAGTGGATGACCAATTGCGATGGATCCGCCATTTACATTTACTTTTTCAAGATCAAGGCCCAGTTCATGTATGCATGCAATAGCCTGGGAGGCAAAAGCTTCATTCAGTTCAATTAAATTGAGATCACTAACGGCAAGCCCTGCACGCTTCAGTGCTTTCTTGGTAGCCGGTACGGGGCCTATTCCCATTATAGCCGGATCCACTCCCGCAACTGCCATGCTTATTACTTTGGCCATTGGTTTAAAGCTATATTTCTTTACGGCAGCTTCATTAACAAGTAGCAGGATGGCAGCTCCGTCGTTTATACCTGATGAATTACCTGCTGTAACAGTGCCATCTTTTATAAAGGCAGGCTTTAGTTGTGATAACTTTTCAAGAGAGGTTTTTCTTGGATGCTCGTCAGTGTCAAAAATAATTTTGTCAGTTTTATTAGGGGTAATTTCTACTGGTATAATCTCATCTTTCCATTTACCGGATGCAAGTGCAGCAAAATATTTCTGTTGACTATCAAAGGCAAATTCATCCTGTGCATGCCTGGATATTTTCCATTGCTTCGCCACATTCTCTGCAGTTTCTCCCATGGAAAATGGATAATAATTTTCAATTAATTTTTTATTTGGAAAGCGCCATCCAATAGTAG
>DASYOM010000131.1:0-53365 GCA_036007765.1 Chitinophagaceae bacterium
GGTATGAGCAACAGTTCTTATTCGCAGCCGCCGGTAAAGGATAAAGAAAAAATTTTAGCAACCGGCTATCGTGCTAACGGTAGTGTTATTGAAGGCAAGTATCATATCTATCCCGAGCAGGCTGCCGCAGGTTTATGGACCAACCCGACTGATCTTGCCGCATACATTATAGAAACACAACTATCATTGCAGGGCAAATCAAATAAAGTATTGAACACTGCCATGACTAAGCTGCGCTTAACACCTTACATAGACAGCAATGCTGCATTGGGAACTTTTATTAGTAGGAAAGGAAATGAAAAATATTTTAGCCATGGCGGTGCGAATGAAGGTTTTCGCTGCCAGTATTACGGAAGTGTGGATAGCGGAGATGGTGTTGTGGTAATGGTGAATTCAGACAATGGCCGCATTCTCGATGAGATCATTAACAGCGTTGCAACTGTTTATGGCTGGAAAGATTTTTATACACCTGTGGTACGAAAAACAGTTATCGTTCCGGCAGACCTGCTGAATGAATATGCCGGCAAGTATGTATTGGATAAAGACACGGTAACCATTAACACCAGCGGCAAGGCAATGCTTGTTGTAAATAATGTGCAGTATTATCCCATCTACTTTTTTACGGACCATGATTTCTTTTCGCCCGATCTTCCTTTTAATCTTAAGTTTGAAAAAGATGCCAATGGAAAAATTAACGACATCTATTTTAAAAATGATGGTGGTGAAATGAGGGCAAAGCGTATTGAATAAATAGGCTGCCTTTGTTGGTCGCTGACCAACAAATCTCTTTGTTCCTCGTTATTGATTGATAACGACTCGTCCTAAAAAAACATTTTTCGCTTTTGTTGGTCGCTTCGCCTTTGTTGGTCGCTGACCAACAAACCTTTAGAATATCATTATTATATTAGTGGATGATTCGTTTTGGCCAATACACTCAATTCATAACCATTACTAACTTAAACTGGTTACCCGTTTTACAAAATGATCATCATAAAGAAATATTATTAGAAGCATTACAGCGCCGGGTTAAATTGCAACAAGTAAGTATATATGCATTTGTAATTATGCCCAACCATTTTCATGCAATATGGCAATTGCATGATGGTATAGATAAAGCGGTATTTCAGCGGGACTTGCTAAAATTTACAGCACGGAGTATTTTAAAATTTATGCTGATGAATGAAAACCTTTTGTTACATAAGTTGAAAGTTAAAGCTGCTGACAGAGAATACCAGGTGTGGGAAAGAAATTCCCTGAGCCTGGATATTTATTCTCAACCTTTCTTAAAACAAAAAATGGAGTATATGCATAATAATCCAATACAGGATAAATGGAAACTTGCTGCACCCCCGGAAGAATATATGTTTAGCAGCGCTTCATTTTATGCATCAGGGAAAAATCCGTTTGGAATAATTGAACATTATGTAGATTGATAAAATGTTTTTGTTGGTCAGCGACCAACAAAGGCAGGAAGTTTTATCCCATCTACTTTTTTACCGAGCATGATTTTTTTTCGCCCGACCTTCCCCTTTGATCTTAAGTTTGAAAAGATGCCAACGGAAAAACTACCGGCATCTGGTTTAAAAATAATGGTGGTGAAATGAGGGCAAAGCGTATTGAGTAAATTGGCTGCCTTTGTTGGTCGCTGACCAACAAAATCTCTTTGTTCCATCCAGATGTTGGTGTATCACCTTGCTTCATTGCGGTATTGTGAGGGAAATTATTATCGCATAATAAACGGATAGCTGTTGTAATGTTTCAATGCAAGCCCGGTACCTTTCACTACGCTTGTAAGTGGGTCATCTGCCAGGTGAACAGGTAATTTAATTTTATTTTCAAGTCTTTTATCAATCCCCCGTAATAAGGCACCTCCCCCTGTTACAAATATTCCACGGTTGTATATGTCAGAAGCAATTTCCGGTGGTGTTGTTTCCAGCGCTTTTAAAATTCCCTCTTCTATTTTAAATACTGATTTATCCAATGCTTCGGCTATTTCCTGGTAGGTTACTATTATTTCTTTGGGTATGCCTGTCACAAGGTCTCTGCCATGCACACGCATATCTTCGGGCGGGTCATCAATATCTTTTATTGCTGCACCAATTTGAATTTTAATTTGCTCCGCTGTACGTTCGCCAATGAGAAGGCTATGATACCTGCGGATAGCGTCAACAATATCTGATGTGAATTCATCTCCTGCTATACGAATTGATTGGTCGCAAATAATGCCTGCCAGGGCAACAACGGTTATGCCGGTAGTACCTCCGCCAATATCAACAATCATATTACCTACAGGTTCTTGTACATCAATTCCCATTCCCAATGCAGCAGCCAGGGGTTCGTGAACAAGGTAAACTTCCTTGGCCCCGGCCTGCTCGGCACTGTCTCTCACAGCCCGCTTCTCAACTTCGGTAATGCTGCTGGGTATGCAAATCATCATACGCCAACTCGGGGCAAATAAAGATTTTTTAGGATTGATTTTTTTTATCATTTCTCTCATCATCAGTTCTGCCGCATTAAAATCCGCGATTACGCCATCCCTTAGCGGGCGGATGGTACGAATACTTTCATGAGTTTTCTCATGCATCATCAGCGCTTTTTTCCCAACAGCCAATACATTTTTGGGGTTATTGCGATCTAAAGCGATAATAGATGGTTCGTTTACAACAACCTCGTCGTTATAAATTATAAGAGTATTTGCTGTGCCAAGATCAATGGCTATTTCCTGCGTGAAGAAATTAAAAAAGCTCATAGGTTCAAGAAGTATTCAGAAATTTCCAATTCATGCGAAGTTGTAGGAATTTTAGTTCTCAGCAACGTCTTCTTTTTAGGACGTTGCGCTGCAATATGATAAACAGCATAAGGTTATATTTTTACAAATACCTTGCCCCTAACTATTCAACCCACAATTACCATCACTCTTTTCTTCTATTATCGTAATCCAATTCCGTGGTCGGTGTCCTTCACCGACCGTTCATCTTTCTATAAACAAACTCCCCAATTGAAAATGAATTCCCGGAAACAACAATGCCTTAAGAACAATACATAATTCAAAATTTGACTTCCTTTTTATTCAAAATATCTTCACTACAGGGTTTCCTGCGCTGTGGCACACCTGATTTATAGAATATCATTTTATATATTTATCATCATTAAAATTTAAAATGATGAAACAAAAGTTTCGACTCCTGTTTTATTTAATTACTATAAGCAATATTAGTTTTTGTCAATACCACCTTAACTATTTTAAAATAGCCTCCCGTTATACATCTTTCCCTGATACCGGCAGAATGAATGGGCATGTATATAATAATGTTTTGTACAACACAGCAGATCATTATTCGGATAGCTCTGTATTTATTATTATTCCTAAAAATTTCCATGCTGGGAAAAAAATAAATATGATCTTCTGGTTTCACGGCTGGAATAATAATATTGACAGTGCCGTTGTAAGATATGGGCTCTCCAGGCAATTCGCGGAATCCGGGCAGAGTGCAGTGTTAGTGCTGGCAGAAACAGCCAAAGATGCGCCTGATAGTTATGGAGGTAAATTAGAACAGAATAATATATTCAAAAATCTTGTAAATGATGTGCTTCAAAAGCTGGTAAAAGAAAATATTACTCCTTCAGGTTGCAGCCCCGGTAATATTATTATTGCCGGTCACAGCGGAGCATACAGGGTAATGGCCAATATTTTACAAAATGGAAATGTGCCGGTAAACGAAGTTATTTTATTCGATGCATTATATGCTGATACCGATAAATTTTTGAAATGGTTATCTGCTGCAGGAGATCATCGCTTTATAAACCTGTACACAAATGATGGTGGCACTTATGATGAAACAAAAAACATGATGCATCAAATAAAAGATTTAAAAATCCCTTCAGATTCCCTGGAAGAAATGGACGTAACCCCCGGGATTCTGCAAAAAAATAAAATTATTTTTATTCATAGTTTGCATGCGCATAACGACATTATTCAGCACCCTGATAATTTTAAGTTGTTTATAAATAATAACCCATTTTTAAAAAAGTAAAGGTGAACCGGTAGGATCAACAAAATAACTTGTAAGCTTAACCGGATACCTGGATAAATTTACCACTGCTATCGGTTAGTTTGCAACTAAGGATTAATTCGAAAGTACAATAGAATTCTATAAACAAATTGTTCTCCCCTCACTTCTATCTTTTATACAGCACGTAGAACTCATAACGTTAGCCTATAATGTTTAAAAGGCTTTCTTTTTCAGCAGGTATTTAATTTTTGACATGAAATAATAACGGGATTAATAATAATCAGCCAAAAAAAGACGTTCTAATTTGATAAAACAAAATAAAATGATAGCAGATGGTTTTGAAAAAGTATTAGCCATTTTTAAATCCGCTAATAAAACCCACCAAAAGGTTCTCAGGTCATTTAAGTTAGATGACTACAGGGATATATTTAGAACCAGTTCAACACACGATTTGGAAAATTATATGGATAGAGCTATTGAAAAAGAAGAGTATGAATTGTGTGGCGCATTAAAAAAAATAATTGAAGAAAGAAATTGAATAATTCCCTGCTACCTATACTGTAAGTGTTGCTATGCCTGGCTTATGAGTAAAAGTTTCTCCTGCCTTTCCTTTGGATGAATGTCAGCAACGCCCCCGGTAAGCCGTTGACCATGATCTTGTTTCAATTTACTTTACACCCATTACAACAAAATGTCGGCCACGGCTGAAGAAGAGATAAAACATTCATGAACAATAAGTGAGAATATTATTTTGTTTCCATTACAGGCTGCAAGGCTTTACGCACAGCGGGCGCTACAACATTTCCGAATAATTCTATGGCGTGCATCATTTGTTTATGCGGCAAAGTGCCTACGCTAAACTGCACCATAAAACGTGTGTTGCCAAACAACTCATGTTCATACAAAATTTTATCAATAACCTGCTGCGGGCTGCCTGCTAATAATGAGCCTTTTGGGCTGCGCATAAATTCAAACTGCTCACGTGTAGTGGGTGGCCAGCCACGCTCCTTCCCTATCTTACTCATTACATAAGCATACACCGGGAAAAATTCATCAGCTGCCCGTTGGGAATCATCTGCAATATAAGCGTGTGAGTTGATGCATAGCTGCAGGATTGAAATATTGTGACCTGCTTTTACAAATTCATCGCGGTAGTATTCTGTATGAGGAACAAACTGATCTGGTGTGCCGCCAATAATAGCAATTGTTAGCGGCAACCCTAATGTTGCGGCACGTAAAACCGATGCAGGCGTGCCACCTATTGCCACCCATATTGGCAACTTATTTTGATAAGGCCTTGGATATACGCCAAGGTTTTGTATAGCTGCCCTGTGCCTTCCCTTCCAGGTAACTGTTTCACTTTCATTGATGGCGACAAGCAGCTTAAGTTTTTCATCAAATAGTGTATCATAATCCTTAAGGTCGTAACCAAACAGGGGAAACGATTCTATAAAAGATCCGCGGCCCGCCATTATTTCTGCTCTTCCTTTAGAGAGAAGATCAATGATTGCAAACTGCTGAAAAACACGAACAGGATCATCAGAACTTAATACGCTGACCGCGCTGGAAAGTTTTATATTTTTTGTTTTAACTGCGGCGGCTGCAAGCACTGTAGCAGGCGAGGAAACCAGAAAGTCAGGCCTGTGATGCTCGCCGATTGCAAAAACATCAAGCGCTAACTGATCTGCAAGAACAACTTCCTCCATTAAATTCTGGAAGCGCTGGTAAGGTGTGATTGTATTTCCCGTAATCGGGTCGGGAGTTAATTCCACGAAAGTGCTTATGCCTAATTCCATGATGCAAAAGTAAGAGTATAGAAGTATTTAAGATTTATTCAATGAACGTTTAATAAATATCGCGAGCTAACATCCACGGTAAAAGAACCAATTCCGTTTATTGATTATTTTTATATTAAAAATTCCCATGAAATATCTTTTCTCTTTTATTCTTTTATTGGCTCTCAGCGAAGGATGTAAGCCGAAAGAATTATCGGGTGCAAAGCTTGAAGATAAGTTGATAGAAACAATGAATGATTACCTGCATACAACTCTTGAGCCCGGCGTATCCTTTACAATAAAAGATGTTATTTATTATCCTGACAAAAAGAAAAAATTGTATCTCTGCCAATTCCAGGTCAACGTGCATTATAAGACGGATACTACAGGCATGATGGCTGCCTCAATTTCAAAGGATTTTAGTAAGGTTGAGAGAACACAATAAATTGTAAATGAACCTTCTTCAATTTCTGTCACATGGTTTAGCTGCGTTTTGATGCTTAGTGATATTCAAAGCCCTCGCCTGTTCTTTCCATAAAACCACCAGGACAGCAGCTTTATAAAACTTTCGGAGTAATTTGATGGTAATAACCGGGTTTGGTTCATTTGTTGGTACTATAATAATCGGACAAATTTTTTTCTCCTGTATGAAAAAATTATTGCTTACATTTTTCTACCTTTTTACACTTACAATCATGATACCTTCTACCAGCGGATACGGAAATCATCATCTTTCCGGAGAACTCCAAATATATGATGGGCCTTATGTTCACTATAAAGGCGACCGGGTTTTTATAAACTATATTATGAAAAGCGACGGAACAAAAAATTTAAAAACGGATAGCATTGCGTTACAACAGAAAGATAATTTATTGCTGAAAGTAATGACAGATATTCCGGGCAAATCATTCAGTGTGGGGCTAAAGAAAAAATTATCAATTGAAAAAAGCGAAACCCCCAAAGTAAAAAAGCTGCTGGTGCTTTCAGATATCGAAGGCAACTTCGCCGCTCTTCGAAAACTTTTACAGGCAAATAATGTAATTGATGAAGATTTCAACTGGAAATTCGGTAATGGCCACCTGGTATTGGTCGGTGATTTTTTTGATCGCGGAACCCAGGTTACAGAAGTACTTTGGTTTATTTATTATTTAGAAGAAAAAGCAAAAGCTGCCGGAGGTTATGTTCATTTTATTTTAGGTAATCACGAAATAATGAATCTTAGCGGCGACCTGCGATTTGTGCAGCAAAAATATTTAGATAATGCCAGCTTGTTAAATGAAAAGTATGTAACGCTGTACGATGAAAATTCAGAATTAGGAAGATGGCTTCGTACCAAAAATATTGTTGAAAAAATTGGAGATATTGTGTTTGCCCATGGGGGAATATCGGGCGACATCAATAGTATGAATATATCCGTCAATGAAATGAACTCACTGGCACGCCCTTATTATGCCGATACTATTTCTCATTACACTGATGAAAAATCAGCTATTATCTTTAGCGACCTGGGCCCTTTCTGGTATCGCGGCTATTATGAAAAAAGTAATCATGGTATCCCTGTGCAAATTGATAGTACTCTGGCACAGCTTGACGTTAATCATATTATAACCGGTCATACCATAGTATCAGATATCATCAGTGTGTGGTACAATGGTAAACTGCTTGATACGGATGTTCATCATGCCGGAGGAAAATCAGAAGCTTTGCTCATTGAAAATGGCAAATATTACCGGGTTAATGCTGAAGGGAAAAAGGTGTTGCTGATAGACGAAAATCAATAAGAGGCTATATGCTTAAATTATCAGTGCTTGCAATACTGGAAAGACACATTAATATTTTGTGGGATGTTCTTCAACGACCCTGATCTTTCGGGGCAGGCTTCCTGGAAAGGGCTCTTCAACTAAATGAATTCCCGGAGACCCGATGCATAAGAGCGATTCACAACTTAATGCGTGGCTTACTTTTTATTTAAATATCCTGAATATGATTTATCCGCTGCCGCCTTGGCCGTTCTAATGCTAACAACAACTTCCATTAAAAAGCGTTTACAATCTTTTGGTTACATTAATTTTAGTTTTTTGTAATCCATTTTTTATGAAATTATTCCTCCCACTTTGTTTGTTTATTTTAACTGGCATTAGCTCGGTATCCCAGGTAAAAGATTCCGAAAGATCGTCACAGAAATCTTTTGATTCTACCATGTTTGCCGATGATGATACGCTTACCCGTAGTGATTATTTGCTGAGCTTTGACAAAGAATTTCAAATGCTCAATAAGGGAAACACCATGTCCCGGGCTTTACCGGCGATAAGGGATATAATTCAGCATATCGATGAAGACGATTCAGCCTTAAACATCATTAAAGACAGGCTTTCATTAAATGAAAGGGGGCTTAATGTGCGCAACCTGCAAATGTTTACCATTTTACTTGAGCAAATAAACAAGGGCACCAGGAGGTATGCGAGGGAGCTTAACCGCTATGATAGCATACTCGACAGTACTAAAAAACAAATCTTCGATCTTAGAGATGATACAGTGGTCCGCTATGTGTATAGGGATTCTATATTGCGGGTGCAGTTTAAGCCACAATTACAAAAGCTGCGGCGACAATTGACTATTACAGACAGCATAATAAAGTATGTGAATGTGCTTATTGATAATACACTGGCCCGCACGTCAGATAATTTCATCATCATTAACGAACTGCAGGTACAGGCGGCGGGGCTCTCAGAAACAATTGCTTCCAGGGCATTCACCAAAGAAAGAAGATACCTGTGGGAACGAAGGCCTGCCCAAAGGCGTCAATCAGTTTCCGCGCAAATAAAAAAGAACCTCGCTTCAGAAAAAAAAATAACTCAATATTATTTTTCGCATACTCCTTTTCAATTGAACCTGCTGCTGCTTTGCGGGCTGGTGTTTTTCTTTTGGGTGTTTTTTAATTTCAGGAGCCTTAAGAAGCGTGATAAATTAGCGACATTACAAACATTCCGGTTTCAATATATAAATGAGCTCCCTTTTTTTGCTTCCCTTATATTCATACTTAACATAGCTCCTTTATTCGACCTGAACGCACCTGTGGTGTATATCGATGCCATTGAGTTTTTATTGATGATAGTGCTTACATTTTCTTTTCGCAAGCGTCATTTGAAAAAATTATTTTACCTGTGGATCATTTTCTTAGTGCTGTTCTTGTTGTCTCTTACGAGGTATCTTGGACTACCGTTTTATATAAACCGATGGCTCTGGTTCATTCTCAATTGCCTTTCATTTTTGCTGGGTATATACGTGTTACTGCGGTTTAAAAAAAGATACAGCAAACAAAAAATACTGATACTAACGGTAGGCATATATACGCTTTTTAATTTCCTTGCCCTTATCTGTAATTTATTTGGCAGGGTAACTCTTTTGCAGATATTTAGTTCAACTGCCACCTACGCAGTTATACAAACGATAGCTTTGATTGTTTTTAAACAATCCGTAACAGAAGTATTTATTTTACAAATTCAAAGCAGCAGGATTCGGAAGGACTATCCTGAAAAGTTTGAAAGTAATGAAGTCGTAAAAGGCACCTCACGCCTGGTTGTTTTTTGTTCTGTTATAATCTGGCTGATCGTATTTATAACCAACCTGAACTTATTCCAGTTTCTTTCGGGGAAAATTATTGAATTACTTTCAACAACCCGCGTGATCGGAAGTTTTTCATTTACTTACGGGGGTATGATTTTGTTTCTTTCCATTATTTATATTGCTCATTTTTTACAAAAGTACGTTGCATACTTTTTTGGCGATATCGGTGATGATGCCTCTTTTAATAATAAAAGCCATCGTTCCAGATTATTGATTACGAGGTTGGTGCTACTGGCAAGTGGATTTTTACTGGCCATTGCCGCATCAGGCTTTCCGGTTGATAGAATTACTGTGATACTGGGAGCATTGAGTGTAGGTGTTGGCCTGGGTTTACAAAGCATAGTTAATAATTTTGTTTCAGGAATCGTATTGATATTTGACCGCACAGTTCGCATTGGCGACATCGTAGAAATTGGAGATAGAAAGGGCCGTGTAAAAGAAATAAGCGTACGCTCCAGTACCCTGCTTACACCTGAGGGCGCTGAGGTAATAATTCCTAATGGCAATATACTTGCGCAAAATATTGTTAACTGGACTCTCAGCAATAGTCACATCAGGCTACAGGTATCTTATTCCGTTGATACATTTGTTCTTTCTGAAGATACGAGGAAGGAGATAACAGAAATTATAGTCTCATCCCCGCAGGTACTTGCGCAAAAAGAGCCTGAAATATTTATCGATACTAAGAGCCATCAATCAACCCTTTTAAAAATCTATTTCTGGTGTAAGGATATAAATAAAAGTGAAGTGACTCGCAGCGAGGTTTATACATCAATTTGCAAATACCTGGAAGCAAAAGGTACAAAAATATTGTAGTGGTTATAATTTTCTAATCAAAGTATCCCCACCAATCGTCATAGTCATTTGTTTCTGCTGTTTTCAATTTGTGATGTAATAATTTTTAATGAAAGTATTTCAGGTAGATACACCTTAAAGAAATACTATAGTAAAAAAATACAGCAAATAACGGATATGAAATAATTTATGTAAGTTTCCTGCCTCAAGCAATTTTTATGAACTTACGATTACTACTCGCAGTATATGTATTTTGTATCAATACGGCTTCTGCACAAAAAGAAAAAGCATATCCGGTAAAAGTTGGAGAGATCCCCAATAAGGTACTCCCCAATGAGGCTATGTATGTGTTGCCTGCTTTTACCTGGGGCACAGCCTGGTTTAGAAACGGATCTTCGTCAGCAAAGCGGTTCAACTATAATTTTTTGCTTGATGAAATGCATTTCATAAATGAAGGAGGAGATACGCTTGCTATAGCTGATCCTTTGTTGATTAGCTCTGTTGTTATTGATTCTACGCTCTTTTATTATGATAAGGGTTACGTGCGGGAAATTTTTAAGCAGGGCGTTTATAAACTGGCAGTAAAGCAACAAATGGTGCAGATTGCAGATAAAACCAGGGGTGGTTATGATATGGCTTCGGGATCTTCTTCCATAAAAACTTACGGGTATATCAACAACAGCAACAGCCGGATTTATCGCTTGCAGGTTGAAAAAGACGTTTTATTCAAGGGGGAAATTTCTTTTTATATAGCTGATGCGTCTAATCATTTTTTGAAAGCTGACAAAAAAAACTTTCATGCCCTTTTTGAAGACAAAACAATAACAAAATATTTGAAAGAACATAAGGTTAATTTCAATAAAGCGGGGGACTTGAAAGCGCTGTTGCAGTTCTGTGCGGAATAAATTATGAAAATAATTTATGGTTTCCCGTATAACAGATGTTGCCATCACAGGCTAAGCTTTGGATACCCATAAAGCGTATACCCCAACCTGTTATATACCTCCCTCTCCATTGGGGATTTTAAAGTAAAAACTTTAATATTTTTAAATAATTTCCCGGGATATCGCAATTAATTAGTTTTAATTGCAAAATATCTTTTTTATGTTCTGATTAATAATTGAAATTTTACAAAATTTTTATACAACAATAAACGAGCGAACTGAAATGTACAATGCATTCATTTCTTACTCTCATACTGCAGATGGCAAACTAGCACCGGCACTACAAACAGCACTTGAAAAATTTGCCAAACCATGGTATAAAGTAAGATATTTAAATGTTTTTCGTGATGAAGATAGTCTCACGGCTTCTCCTCATTTATGGTCAAGTATCGAGGCGGCTCTTTCAGAATCAGAATACCTGGTTTATATGGCTTCGCCGGCATCGGCTTCTTCAAAGTGGACAATAAAAGAAATTGAATATTGGCTGGAAAACAAACCCCTTGAAAAATTATTAATTGTATTAACTGATGGTGGTATAGTTTGGGATGATACAACCAAATCTTTCCTTAATAAGGATATTAATTCTTTACCAGACATACTTGAAAATAAATTTATTGAAGAGCCTTTCTATATTGATCTCCGGTCTGCACGCACACAGGAAGACGTTTCACTCAATAATCCAATTTTTAAAAAGGAAGTATTAAAATTGGCTGCGCAGTTACATCATAAACAACCAAAAGACCTGGCGGGTGAAGAGGTATCCGCGCATAGTAAAATTATAAGAATCAGAAATGCTATGATTGCGCTCCTTGCTTTTTTGCTTATTGCTGCAAGCAGTGCAGCCTGGTTTGCAAATAAGAAAAGAATTGAAGCAAATGAAAAGACAATTGAAGCAAAGGAGAATAAAGATAAAGCGGACAGCAGTGCAAAATTTGCAATTTTACAAAGCGTTATAGCAAGAGAGCAAAGAGATAGTGCTGTTATAGCCCGACACGAAGCAGATAGTTCAGCAATACTTGCAAAGCTTCAAAAAGATACTGCACAAATTGAAAGAGATAATGCAATTGAACAGGAAAAAATAGCCGTTAACCAGAAAGAAATAGCCGAGGCAAATTATTTATTATCAGAAGCAAAAAGCGCAGCGGAATATGATCCTACATTGGGTTTACGGTTAGCAAAAGCTGCCATGGAAAAACGCACAAATATCGGTGCTGAGGAAGCAGCTTATAAAATATACAGGGAGAATTCATTTTATAAAATTAAAGGAAGGCATAATCAAACTATAAATTCTATAGCATTTTCTACAGATGGGAAATATATTCTTTCGTCTTCTAAAGATAGTACGGCAAGGCTATGGGACCTGGAGGGGAAACTTATCAGTGAATGTAAAGATCCTTCCCAGCTTTTTTGTTCCGCACTTTCGCGGGATGGAAAATATATTGGTACGGGATCAAGGGATGGTACAGCGAGGTTATGGAATATGAATGGGAAAATCATTAAAAAATTTAAAGGAGATTCTTACGTTGAAGCGGTAGCATTTTCGCCGGATTCAAAATACATTCTTACAGGATCTTTTGATAGTATTGCCAGGTTGTGGAATCTCGATGGGAAGATGATTCAGCAATTTATGGGGCATTCGGGCCAGGTTACTTCAGTAGCATTTTCTCCCGACGGAAAAATAATTCTCACCGGATCGTATGATGAAACTGCGCAGTTGTGGAGCCTTACCGGTAAAGTGATTCGTGAGTTTAAAAATAATTCAATAATTTATTCAGTAGCATTTTCCCCAAATGGAACATATGTTCTTACTGGCTCTTCGGACAAAACAGCACGGTTGTGGGATTTGAATGGTAGATTAATCCGGGAATTTAAAGGCCATTCTGATGCTGTCACTTCAGTTGCTTTTTCTCCTGACGGTAACTTTATACTTACGGGTTCCTGGGATAAGACCGCCATATTGTGGGATATGGATGGTAATCTAATCGAGGTATTTAAAGGCAATCCCACCTGGCTTACAGCAGCTTTTTCCCCGGATGGAAAATCCATTATTACCGGCGGCGGCGAATCAAATTCCATGTATGCCACCCCGTTAGACCATTCGATCAGGTTATGGGAAATCAAAAATAGTTACAAGGAAATTAGAAGTAAGTCACCTGTTATGGCTGTTGCTTTTTCCCCGGATAAGAAATTCATTTTAACAGGCTCCCTTGATAAAACTGCAAGGTTGTGGGATTTGAATGGTAAGATGATCCTTGAATTCAAGCGCCATTCGGGAGCGGTAAATTCAGTTGCTTTTTCACAGGATGGGAAATTTATTCTTACAGGATCTTTAGACTCTACTGCTGCATTGTGGGATATGAAAGGAAGACTTATAATAAAATTTGAAGGACACACCGGTATTATTAATTCTGTATCCTTCTCTCCTGACGGGCAATCCATCCTTACTGCTTCAGGAGACGGAACATCGAGGTTATGGGACATGGAAGGAAAGGTTAGCCAAATATTTCCACAAGAGAGCGGTGTTCGTTGTTCCCTTTTTTCTCCTGGTGGAAAATTTATCCTCACTGCAACAAACCAATGGGGAGAAATGGCAAGATTATGGGATCTCCATGGAAAACTCATCCACGGATATTTTGACATAACTTATTCTGCCATGGGTGTGATAACGATGGCATTTTCCCCGGACGGAAACTCATTTGTTGCTGTTACAGGAGAAAATAAATTATGGTTATGGGGAATAAATGGAAAGCTTATCAAAGAATTTAAGCCGCTTCCACAAGCAATTACATCTGTAAAATTTTCTCCTGATGGAAAAACTATTCTTACCGGATCTGTAGATGGAATAGCGCTGTTACTGAACTTAAGCGGGAATATTATCCAGGAATTTAAAGGTCATACCGATGTAATCTCTTCAGTAGATTTTTCTCCAGATGGGAAATATGTTCTTACCGGATCGTATGATAAAACGGCAAGGATTTGGATGGTTCCTATGCTTTTGGAAAACTTCCTTAACAGCGGTAAGGCCGAAGCTTTATCGGATCAACAGAAAAAAAATATGGAATTAAATGAGCCAGTAATTATCGCTTGAGATGACGACGCTACGATCAATGAACCTTCCATATATAATTCAAAAAGTGGCAAACCTTCACACTTCTGAGCAATAAAGATTGTATAATCAATACTTGAAGCAAATCCTAAAAAAGACAGGTGGGATGATGTAAATAGTGAAGCACAGGAACCGATAGAAAGAGATTAAAAGATGGAAGAAGCCGCGAGAGATGCGGCACATTAAGACATAATGAAAATTTAAGAGAAACGGTTTTCGTACTCAATAAAAATTAGCATAAAAAAAGCTCTGGGATAATGCCCGGAGCTTTAGTATAAAAAAGATGGTACCTGGATTAATGGTGGCGGATTTCTCCAACCTACACCGAAAAATTAATTATAGCCATCCATCATTTTTTTCTAACAACAAATTTATATCGGTTTGTGATTGTAAAGCAAAAATATTTATTATAATATTGTTAATATCGATGTTAATATTTTAGTTATCAATATTATAGTATGTTAATAATCTCCTGTTAGACCAACTCATTTTATTTTCTTTCATACAAAAATGCCTTTCTTTATTGTAAGTTCGCGTCTTCTTTTCCTTTTTCATGATTAAGAATTTTACATCCTTTGTAAAAAATAAACCTGCTTTTGCAGTAGGTTTTTTGTTTGCTGTTTCCAGTCTTTTATTCGGCATTTGGGTGGCGGCCATTCCCGGTATTAAAGCACGACTTGGTTTTACTGATGGGAGCCTTGGCCTTTCATTATTGCTTGCTCCGGTGGGCTCTGTTACCGGTATGCTACTGTCAACAAGAATATTCAGTAAAGTTTCTGTTGGCAGGTGGATGTTTACGGGCTACATTATTATGTGCTGTGTTATGATGGCGGAAATCAATTCCATTAACCGGGCCATGTTCTGGATATCACTGTATTGCTTTGGCTTCATTGGTTTTTTAAATGGTGTATCTGCTAATGCAACAGTAAATCTGATGGAGAAAAAATACAACCGGCTCCTGATGAGTACGTGCCATGGAATGTATAGCCTGGGAGGCGCAACAAGTGCAGGTATTGCCGCTTTATTATTTGTATTGCATGTTCCATCAGGCTGGCAAATTGTAGGAGTAGCAGCGATTCTTATCACTGTCATTCTTTCCAATAAACATCATTTACTTGCTAACCACGATATCATACATTCCAGGTCAGCATTCAAATTGCCTTCCCTAACCATATTGGGCATTTCTTTTATTTGCATGGTAAGTTTTATGGCCGAAGGTTGCGTGGCAGACTGGAGCGCTATTTATTTTAAAGAAATATTATTTGCACCTAAAGCGTTGATAAGCCTTGGCTATGCCGGTTTCTCTGTAGCCATGACTGTCGGTAGGTTGAACGGGGACATGCTGATTACAAAACTGGGCAGCAAAACTGTGGTAGTCTCCGGGGCACTGCTGGCTGCAACCGGTTTCGGGGTAGTAGTAACAGCCCCGGCAATTGTAGTTGCCATCGCTGGTTATGTTATGGTAGGGCTTGGAAGTTGCTGCATAGTACCTGTTCTATTCAGAGTATCAGCAAATATTCCCGGGGTTACTACCGTAGAAGGCTATGCGATGGTAACCACCGGCGGCCTAATAGGCTTTCTTGCCGGTCCATCTGTTATAGGTTTTATATCCGAAAGGGCAAATCTTTCTAAGGGATTATCGCTTTTAATTCTTATGGGTTTGCTCGCTGCTTTTGCTGCATGGCGCAACCCATTTATTTTAAACAAAAGACTATTAGCGAGTGAGGCCGGAAGTTTCGATGAACCCGTTGCCACCATGTAACATCAGCCAATGTTTTTATCTATCTCATTTGCGTGATGCTGGTGTTCATTTCCAGGATCAATAAGATTTTCTGTTTTCTCAATTTCATTAATAAATTTTTCTTGTTCGGCTTTTTCAGCAACTCCCCCGTTCGGGGTTTGTAGATCTTTTCCATCTTTATTTTTCTTTTCTTCGGAAGGCATGTCTTTATTTTCAGCATTATTAACTTTTCCCGGAGATTGTGATGGGGCCTCCTGTTCTTTGTTTTCCATAAATATAATTTTAAAGCTTTTAATTTTAGAATGACAATAAAGTTACATTTAAAAAGGCCTGTTATGTCCCGGTTCATTTTTAAATTTAAGTTTTTCTATTGCCATTGCCGGTAAATTATTTCCGGCTAATTTCGGGCACTTTTATTTTTAGTACAGAGGAATGTAATTAAAATGACACTTGATAAAAAACCATCAGTCTGGCTGATAATAATGGCTTATACTGCCACCTATATTTTATGGGGAACCACGTATTTTGCTGTTCTCATTGGTTTACAGACATTGCCTCCCTTTATTATGGCGGCTGTACGTTTTCTTATGGCAGGGCTGGTGCTGTTATTAATTGTATATCTGAAGGGAGAAAGACTGGTAGTGCCCGGCGTGTACAAGAATATGTTCCTTGGTATTATTATTTTAACCGGTGGCCAGGGATTGTTGTTTTGGTCCGAGCAATATATTGCATCAGGCACGGCGGCTATATTAGTGTCATCATTGCCCTTGTGGTATGTGCTGCTTGATACGAAAAACCGCCATGTATATTTTTCCAATAAATTAATTATTTCCGGCCTTGTCCTGGGTTTTTTTGGAATATTACTTTTGTTTAAAAAATACCTTGGCGCTTCGACCGTCAATACTGAATTGCAGCTATTTGGTTTAATAGCTGTTATAGGAGCCTGCATTTGCTGGGCTTCAGGAACTTTATATTACAAAAATCATGTGAATCAAAGTTCCCTGTTTTTAAATCTCGGGTGGCAACTTATAGGAGGGTTTTTATCAAGTTTGCTGGTGGCTCTTTTCAGTAGTGAATTCAGTGGGTTTTCTTTTGAAAATGTAAGCATGCACTCCTGGCTGGCTACTATTTACCTGGCAGTGGCGGGTACACTTATTGCGTTTGTTGCCTTTAACTGGTTGCTCACAGTAAGGCCGGCAGCGGTTGTGGGAACTTATGCTTATGTAAACCCGGTAATTGCTGTATTGCTTGGCTGGCTCATGGCAAATGAAGGAATTAGCTTGTTACAGATCGCAGGCATGGTGATCATTTTATTCTCCGCGTTTTTGGTAAACAGCCCAAAATATTTAGGTAAGAAAAATAAAACTACGCTTCAAAAAAAAATTAAATTATCCAAAGCGGTGTAAGATGCACCTTCTGAATGGCCACCTGGAATTTTGGTTATGTAGGTATAAGAAAAAATAATATCTTGATTTTTGAATGTATAGCTTACATCAGTAATAAAAATTTAATTTTGTCAAAAACAAATTAATGGAAACTACTATAAGAATAAATTCTGATAATCTTTCCGCCGATATTATAGAAGCCATAAAAAAAATGTTTCCACATAAAAACATAGAAATCACTATTAATCCTGCTGACGAAACAGAATATATTCTCAATAATCCAGAATACGCACAGGAACTAAAGGAACGTATAGAAGAATATGAAATCAAACAAAAAACCATTGTTATAAAAGCTGACGAATTGTTATGAGAAACATAGAGTTTGTTCCCCGGGGCTTTTGAAGAGTATCGCCATTGGATTGAGAGAGACAGAAAAACTGCTTTAAGGATTGGCGATTTAATAAGAGATATTTTACGGGATCCCGTTTACTGGAATTGGGAAGCCAGAGCCACTTAAATATCAGTTCTCAGGATGTTGGAGCAGGCGAATTGACCAGGAGCATAGATTGATTTATAAGATTAACGATACTTCGATTATTGTTATTTCCTGTCATTATCATTACCTAAAATAACCTATAATTTTTTATATCCTAAATGCTTGCTCTAATGAGATTAATAAGCGGACTGTTAAATTCCGGGATATTCATCCTCACTTAATACACAAAAAGGTGGTAACTATTATAGCTACCACCTTTCTACTGTGCATCGCTAAATACTTAGCTGATGTTTATCTCATGCTTCACTGATTCTTTGCCTGGAATAACGGGCAGGCTTACCTGTAAAACGCCATCCACATATTTTGCAGCTATTTTTTCTGCATCAATGGATTCGTCGAGGGTGAAGGTTCTTTCAAAACCGCCCCGGCTGTATTCACGCCTTGTCCATTCCACTTTGGGGAAACCTTCAGGCGGCGTGTAAGAAACGGTTAATTCGTTTCCTTTCACATCCATCTTAAAATGTTCGCGGATGCGTCCTGGTGCGAATACCAGCATTTCATAGCTGCTTTCTGTTTTGTAAATATTCACAGCTGCTCTTTGCATGGATCGGATGGGCAGGTGCTGCTGCCTGCCTCCGTAATTGCCTTTTGCGGCGTACGACTGATTGTGGTACATGTTGTTTTTGTTTAAATGAAAATTTTGTTTACAAAGAGATAGACGAATGAGATAGATAAATGTTTTAAGTTGAAAATGGAGAATTAAGAATTATGTATTAAGGTCCATAGGATTTACAGAGGAATAATGATTTAACTTTTCTTCGTACCTGATACCTGAAGCTATTGCCTCTTCCAACTTTTCTTCTCACCTTTAAAACAAAACCGTTCCACGTTCGTCTTCCTCAATACATGGATGATGCACTTACTATAGCAACACAAATGACTGCAGATCGCACAAATAATATAACCGGGACTATAAAAGAATATAGCAGGCGGCTAATGGGATTTATTAAGCAACGTGTATCTGTTAACGAAGATGCTGAAGACATTTTGCAGGATGTTTTCTACCAGTTTGCGGGCAATACAGAGCCAATAGAACGTGTAGGAAGCTGGCTGTTTACAGTGGCAAGAAATAAAATTACTGACAGCTATCGAAAGCAAAAGTTGCCTTTGGCAGATGATGTGTTTAGAATATCAGAATCAGAAGAGGACGGTTTTAACTGGAGAGAAATATTGCTTACTACCAATGATAATTCAGAAACAGAATTCCTCAGAAATTTATTTTGGGAAGAGCTCCAGCATGCATTGGATGAATTGCCTCCCGAGCAAAGTGAAGTATTTATTAAAAATGAAATTGAAGATATCGCATTCAAAGAAATTTCAGCGGAAACCGGCGTAAGTGTGGCCACTCTTATTAGCCGTAAACGATATGCTGTATTGCATTTACGGGAGCGATTGTTATTGTTGAAAGAAGAGTTGTTGAATTATTAAAAGTCAATTATTAAAATTTTAAAAACAAATACAATGAAAAAGTTTTGGTTTAGAAAAGGATTGATGTTCGTGGTATTATTTTTTGCGGGCATATTATTATTCAGCGCAGTGGTAATGGCTTTATGGAATGCAATACTACCAGCAGTGCTTGGTGTAAAGATCATTACGTTTTGGCAGGCCCTGGGAATATTAGTATTAAGTAAAATATTGTTTGGAGGGTTTGGTCGCAGAGGCGGCTGGAACAGGGGAGGGCATCATCAATGGAAAAGAGGTATGCAGGATAAATGGGCAAATATGACTCCTGAAGAAAGAGAAAAATTTAAAGCTGAATGGAAAAGCCGGTGTGGGCCAAGGTGGCAAGCAAAAGAATCAAGTGCTGATAGTACTGTAGCGGAATAAATTCAAAGAGACCGTATTTCAAGGATCAAAATTTTAGTAATTATGATCCTTTTTTTCGGTACGAAGGAAGTTAAATTAAACTAATTATACACGAATAAGCATCAAAGAAAATATGAACATTAAATATTTAGCTCATTGCGATCCTTCGTGTTTGCAATTATAGCTTCCGCCATCTATACCTGCCAGCCATCTCTATTTCTCTTTGGCAGTACTCAAATAATTTCTTAAAAATATTTGCTGCTCTTTTACTTTTGCGGAAAGGTCGTTTAATACTTTTTCTACATCTCCCGTATTAAGCGCTAATGTGGCCTTTGATTGATTTACTTCTTTTAATTTATTGTTGGCATGCGCTACCTGTTTTAAAATTGCATCAAGCATTGCTTCTGTTTCAGTAACTGGTTTAGCCGGCATGAATTTGTTGTTTCTATAAATAAGGAAATCTTTAAAACCCGCTATCGCCTCTTTATAATCCGCAATTGCTGAATTGTACAAGTCAACATCTTTATCCTGGTAAATGATTTCCTTCTCCATTTTTAATTGCTTAAGCCTTATGGAGACATTTTGCGTAGGGATACCATTTTTTTCAATTCTCCCGGAAGCTAATTCGTACTGTCCTAAAGGAGCCAATTTTTCATTTGCATTTATAGAATCAATGTAATTAAAGTAAGTAGTTTGATCGTTTGCTTTGCTAAAGCCTTTTGAGAATTCCTGGTACGTGAGGGGATAATCCAGGAACTGGAACAATGGATCAAAGGGCATGTGTGATTGTATAAATTCTGAGGGTGATACCTGGAAATAATTTGTTCCCCGCTGAGCTATAAAATGTCCATTCTCCTGGAAACCCGCATCCCACGTGGGGTCATATAAATACCAATCATTTTCAATAAAAACTGCACACCAGGCATGGCCTGATTTGTCAACTGAACCGTTATAACGTGTATAGCCTTCTATTGCGTAAGACCTTAGCCCGGTTTTAACACAGATGTCAGTGAGAATAGCAGCAAAGTTTTCGCAAACACCTTTTTTTCTTTCAATTGCCCAGGTTACTTTTTCTTCACGGTCTTCATTTAAAATAACCCGGTGAAGGTGGGCTGCATCGTATTTGATATTGTTGGCAACCCACGTATATGCTGCACGTACTTTCTTGCTGTCGGTATCAAAGTGCGCATTGATATAGGCAGCAATATCTGCAGTATTATTTGTTTGAGATGAAGGAATATTTAAAGCGATTCTATCTATTTGTGCATATTCATTCTCACCTTGTGATTTGCATATAAAGGTGCAAGCTAAAAAGTATAATATGATCAATAAAAACTTCATTATCTAAAGTTAGAATATTTTCTTCCAAAGGAGCAAAGATGCGGGGAGAGCAAGAAGCAAGGACACAAAATGGATGGATGCACGGGATGCAAGGAACTAAATTTCAATGAGCCAATTTGAAAGATGCATTGAGAAAGTGAATAAGAAAAATGGAAGTTAAGATGATGTTTTGTAGTCTTCAAAAATATAAGAATAATAAAATTCCTGCATTAACAAAAACTTATAATTCCTTCATTAATCCTTCTCGGGTTTTTTGTTTCTGATTTACCAGAACGGCTATAAACCCCGGCTCTACCTAAATTATGAAAAAACAAATTTTACTTATCCTTACGATCTTAGTTTCAACATTCACTTTCGCCCAAACAACGCCTGCATTTGGAGTAAGGGCAGGCGTATCTTATGCAGGTGTAAGAGGTGATGCAGTTGATAATCTTAATAAACTACTTGATTTTACAGCAGGCGCCATAAAGCCTTCAAACACTACGGGTTTTTTTGCAGGCGCTTATGCAAGCCTTCCTGTTACTGATATTATTTCAGTGGAGCCAGGATTGTATTACTCACAGAAAGGTTATGAGCTTAATGGCGCTCTCAACTTAAAAGGAGTACAATTTCTTGGCGCCAGTGCAAAAGCAAAATTGCAATTGCAATACATTGACGTGCCTGTTTTGGTGAAAGCAAATTTTGGCGGATTACAATTATTTGCAGGCCCACAGGTCTCTTATCTTGCGCACGCTGATCTTCGTACAACTGCTGGTATTTTAGGTATCAATCTTTTAAATAGCAACACAGATGCAACGGCTCAATTCAATAAATGGGATGTTGCTGTTACGGGTGGCGTTGGATACCAGTTAACAAATGGTGTGAACCTGATGGCTTCTTATGATTATGGTTTATCAAAAATGGATGCCAATCAAAATGTAAAATCTTACAACAACGCTTTTAAAGTTGGAGTAGGAATTAGTTTTTAAAATCAATTGTGTTTAAATGAAAATGCCTGGTAGAGAAGCCAGGCATTTTCATTTAGTTTCTTCAATAAATAATTGGTAGTTTCATAATATTCTTTCACTTCTAATGTAAATCAATATGAAAATAATAACTGTCATTTTAGCCATTTCATTTTGCATGATCTTTTGTGGTGCCTCATTAAAAAATAATGCTGACGAATGGATATCACTGTTTGATGGCAAATCACTTAATGGATGGAAGGTAGGCGACCATCCTGAAACTTTTAAAGTGGAGAATGGGGTGATAGTTGTAAATGGAGAGACTGCACATTTATTCTATGATGGTGATGTAAAGGATCATGACTTTAAAAATTTTGAATTCAAGGCTGATGTAATGACAGTGCCCGGCTCCAATTCAGGGATTTATTTTCATACGGTATACCAGGAAAGTGGCTGGCCATCGAAAGGTTATGAAGTACAAGTAAATAACTCCCATACAGACTGGAGAAGAACAGGCGGGCTTTATGCTGTTGAAGATGTAAAAGAAGTTTACGTAAAAGACAATGAGTGGTTCACTGAATACATTAAAGTGCAAGGCAAACATGTAATTATTAAGCTTAATGATAAAAAAGTAGTTGATTATACCGAACCCGAAAACGTTGAGCGGCCGGCAGATATGGCTGGCAGGAAAATTTCCGATGGAACTTTTGCACTACAGGGACATGATCCCAAGAGCAAAGTTTATTTTAAAAATATAATGGTAAAGCCATTGGATGAGTAATGTTATCCAATCATCTTCACTCATTACCCATGATTGATAAGCAACAAAAGCCGATTGAACAATTAAAACGTACCCTCACACTTAGAGATCTTGTTCTCTTTAATCTGGTAACAGTTATTAGTCTTACCAGTTTGGCAATAGTGGCTAATTCCGGAATTGCAGGATTAACCTTGTTAATTATCGGTGCGATTTTTTTCTTTATTCCACAAGGGCTTGCAGTAAATGAGTTGTCTTCAAATTATCCTGAAGAAGGGGGCATTTATGCATGGACAAAACTGTTACTGGGAAATGGCCATGGATTTTTATGTGGCTGGTGTTACTGGATAAATAATGTTTTGTTTTACCCAACCTCGGTAATGGGTACTGCCGTTATTGCTACTTATGTTATCAACAAAAGCAATAGCACTACAGGAAGCAGCCTCACTTTTATTTTACCTTTTACTCTCGTTGCTTTATGGCTGGCCGCCATATTAAATATGATAGGTATGAAGAAGGGAAAATGGCTGCAGAATATTGGAGCTATTTGCAATTATATTCCCTTTATTATTTTAGCCATTCTTGGTATTTATACATTCGTTACTCACTCATCAGCAAACTCATTTGCTGCAATAAACTGGAAACTGGATTTCAGTACATTTTCTTCTCTTAATTTATGGGCTGTAATTCCTTTTGCTTATGCAGGGCTTGAGCTTTCTGCTACATTAGGCAATGAGATAAAAGATCCAACCCGTAATCTTCCAAGATCTGTTTTAATCGCCGCTCCTTTTATTGCTTTGTTTTATTTGGTGGGTTCAGGTTCATTATTGTATATAGTTCCGAAGGAAAGCATTGATGTAATTGGCGGAGCTTTCCAGGCAATAAATATCTCGGTTAACAGGATAGATAATAGTTTATGGTGGATAGCATCTTTAGCTGCAGCTTTTGCCGCCATTGGCAGAATTGGCGGGCTTGGTGCATGGATCACAGGGTCAGCAAGAGTAGCATTTGTAGTAGGTTTAGATAAATATTTTCCTCCTGCTTTTGGCCGGATTCATCCACGGTGGCACACACCTCATATTGCCATTCTTATTCAAACTATACTGGCAACCATTTTTCTATTGATGGCTATATTAGGTAAAGGCACTACGGTTGAAGCAGCATTTCTCATCCTGCTTGATATGTCTATCATTCTTTACTTTATTCCTTATGTATATTTATTTATTTGTTTTTTGAAACATTATTACCAGGCTCATGTGCCCAAAGTAAAAATGCCATTTGGCAAAACAGGAGCTATTATAATAGGATCAAGCGGATTGATGATAACATTTTTTGCAATGTTTGTTGCAATGATACCGCCACCCGGAACAAACCCATGGTTATTTGAAATAAAAGTTATCGCGGGTAGTTTAATTTTAATTCTTCTCGGGGGCTATTTTTACAGGCGGGGAAACAGGCTAAAGAGTCTTACTTAAAACCCCTTTAATATGGGGATTATCATGCCCTTTTCCTTTGAGAAATCTTGGAGATGAGGCTTCTTCTATCTCTGGCATGATTTATATACTCATTTGTAAAAGTTTTTATGGAAAAAATATCTGCTCCTGCAGTCACTCCTGTTACTAACATTGATGGTTACCTGAAAAAAGGGAAGTCTTCTAAATTTCCAATGGATATTGAACCTATGCTTGCAACCCTGGTTGATAAACCGATAGATGAACCTGGCTGGATGTATGAAATAAAGTGGGATGGTTACCGGGCAATTGCTTATATAAATAATTCTTTTAAGGGCGGTGAATTGCCAGCCGGCGAAGTGGACATTCGCTCAAGAAATAATAAATCTTTTAATGATAAATTTTATCCATTACATGCTGCATTAAAAGCATGGAAGATCAACGCAATTGTAGATGGGGAAATAGCGGTGTTGAATGAAAAAGGTATTCCTGATTTCAGTGGACTGCAATCATGGCGCAGTGAGGCTGACGGGCAACTTGTCTTTTATCTCTTTGATATTTTATGGCTCGAAGGTAACGATGTAATGGGGCTGCCTCTTATTGAACGCAGAAGTATTCTTCGTTCTATCGCGCCGGATTATGGAATGATAAAACTAAGTGACAATTTTGATGAGACCGGAACTGAATTTTTTAACCTGGCGGATAAATTAGGGCTTGAAGGAATTATAGCCAAGAAAGCTACAAGCGTTTACACGCCCGGCCTGCGTACGAAAGAATGGCTTAAGATCAAAACGCAGAAATTCCAGGAAGCTATCATTTGCGGCTATACGAAGAATGAAAATACATCTAAACAATTCAGTGCTTTATTATTAGGCTGGTATAACAATGGTGAACTCCAATTTATTGGCCTTGTTGGAACAGGATTCAACAATAAAACTCAATCAGAAATATTAAATCAATTAAAACCTTTACAGATCAAGACGAGCCCTTTTAAAATCATTCCTGATTATAATAAGCCTTCGCGATTTCGTCCCAGCCCACCGAAGGCAGAAGTAACATGGGTGAAGCCGGAGATCGTGTGTGAAATAAGCTATCGTGAAATAACAAAAGATGGCGCAATAAGACACCCTTCCTTCAAAGGGCTGCGCCCTGATAAAAACGCAAAAGATGTGGTAAGGGAAAAGCCAATTGAAATTGAGAAATTAACTCATGATAAAAATAAACTTGTGAAAGAAAATATGATTACGGCTCCAGGTAAAAAAGAACGAAAAACGTTGCTGAACCCAACCGAAAAAATGCAAACGAGAAATGTGGGAGGGCATAATCTCAGTTTTACCAACTTAGAAAAACTATATTGGCCAAAAGAAAAAGTATCCAAACGGGACATGATCAATTATTATTACCAGGCCGCACCTTTTATTTTGCCTTATTTAAAAGACCGCCCACAAACTCTCAACCGCTATCCCAATGGGATTGCAGGGAAAGCCTTTTATCAAAAAGATGTAAAGGGAAAAGTGCCTGACTGGATACAAACCTTTCCATACCATAGCGAGGGAGACGGGCGTGATAAAGAGTTTTTAGTTGCCAGCAATGAAGCCAGCCTTTTATATATGGCCTCTTTAGGATGTATAGAAATGAACCCGTGGAGCAGCAGGGTGAAATCTCCAGATAATCCTGACTGGTGCATCATTGATCTTGACCCTGATAAAAATACATTTAAGCAGGTGATAGATGCAGCATGTGTTACCAAGAAGATACTGGATGCTATCGATGTAGTTTCTTTTTGTAAAACATCCGGTTCTACAGGTTTGCATATTTACATTCCTTTTGGCGCAAAATACACTTACGAAGATTCAAAAGAATTTGCAAGAGCCATCGCAAAACGAATACACGCGGAACTACCTGTTTATACAACGATAGAGCGCAAGACTGCCGATAGGGGTGGTAAAATGTATATTGATTTTTTACAAAACCGGCCACAAGCAACTGTTGCTGCGCCATATTCCCTAAGGCCCAAGCCCGGCGCCACTGTAAGTATGCCAATGCATTGGGAAGAAGTAACAAAAGGGTTAGAGATAAAAAATTTTACAATAAATAATTCCATTAGCAGGATGAAAGAGCAAGGTGATATTTTTGAAGGTGTTTTAGGCAAAGGTATCAATCTAAAGAAAGCATTGAAGGCAATGGAAAGTTTATGATTTATGATGACAAACTGATTCAACCCTTCAATTCTCACGTCTTCCCGACGACAGGAGAAATCTCCGGAACTATTGAATACATGATTGAGTGTATAGGCTAAATTTTTTCACTATCTCAAATGTCTGAAGATTTCTCAGTCGCATCCAGTGCACAATGTCTTTTGCAAATTTTCAAAAAGACTGCAGCTTTTCAATTATGACCCTGGTTACCATTTTTTCTGTTCCAAAATTATCACTTCAAAAAACTTAAATCTTTCTACCTTCATTATCTATTCTCTCTTTATGAAAAAACTATTCTTTGTTTTAACATTCGTTTTTTTATTTACAACAATTCACGCACAAAAATTTCCAGACAGCTACACTGATGGAAAATATATTACTGTAAATGGTGCTAAACTTTATGTCGTTATAGTTGGCACTGGTGATCCATTGATAATTATTCCCGGTGGGCCTGGCGGTGCACACCCTGGTTATCGCAGATTTGATTCTTTGGCAAAAGACAACCAGCTTATTTTTTACGACGCTTTTGGAAGAGGGAAAAGTGATACCGCCAAAGACATAAAGGAATATTCCCTGGCCCGCGATATTGATGATATAGAAGGGCTAAGGATTGCATTACATTTTGAAAAAATAAATATTCTCGGCCATTCGTATGGTGGCCTGGTAGCACAAGGATATGCGATAAAATATCCATCTCATGTAAATCACTTAATACTTGCTAATACTTTTCACAGCTTTATTATGTGGCAGGCAAATGATGACAACAGCAACCATGAAATAAAAACCAATTATCCTGAAGTATGGGATTCACTCATGATAATGAGGGAAGCTGGTGCAATTTCCAGCGATGCAAAGCACCAGGAATTATATGGCAAGGTTCCTTATGGTTTTCTTTATGCGTACAACCCTGAAAATTTTATAAGCCGTGGCAGCAAACCATATCCAAATTCATTCAATTCTAAATTATATTACCAGATGGTTGGCAAAGATGGCGATTTTATTGTAGGCAGCGATATCGGCAATTTTGATTTCAGAAAGGATCTTAAAAATTTAAAGATGCCTGTACTCATTTATGGCGGCCGGTATGATCGTGTAGCCGTTCCTGCTATGATGGTGAAGTTCAAAGAATATTGTCCACAGGCTCAGTTTATGATTTTTGAAAAGTCCGGCCACAATCCGCAGATAGAAGAGCCGGAAAAGTTATTTCCTGTCATTGAAAAGTTTTTGCATAATTAATTATGTTCAGGACAACAATCGATAACTAATAATTATTCATTACATAAAGCAATCATATTACTTACCCTTTAAGCGGTACTTCTTATTCACCTTAGGATTATTAAAGTATTCATCAAGTTCTTTACTATTGGTGCTGTCTTCAACAACGGGAACATCTATAAGTTGTAATTGTACCTGCTTTAATTCTTCCTTAAGCCTTGCTGTTTTTTTTATTATATCAGGATCCTTATCTCCTACCAGAATATTATCAGTAATTAAATATTGCAATCTTTTAATGTCAGTTCTTACAAGTGATGCAGAATTTTGTTCATAATTTTTGTTTGGCGCCACCGCCTCTTTCACAGGCACTAACGCCACACCAACACTGGGCAATATTTTTCCGGTAGTCTGGCCGCCATTATCCGGTAACGAAGAAAAGATAGTTCCTCCCAAAGCGGTTGATGCAGAAGTAAGATCAAATGTGGTGCGTGTATTTTTGGTGCGCCTGGTTTTTTGATCCAAAATTCGAAAAGTGCTTTTGAGCTGCACAATATAAGTTTCCACATTTGCAACAATGCTGTTGTACTCCATTAATCTTTGTGGAAAATTAATTGCCTGGTTCACTATAATCCTTACGACAGCAGTATCCCGGTTAAAGAATTTATCTACTCCAATGAAATTTAAAGTAACGATCTTTTGCTTTTCAATTTCATCTTCTTTAATGAAATCATAAGTAGGGCACCAGGTAAAATCATCTCCGCATTTGGTTACGGGAGTGGCAGAGCGTATGGGAAAATTGCAGTAGTAAGTAATAGATTCTATCGGGAAACTTCCTTCTTCGCATTGCAGCTTGAAATTTAATGTATCGCCTTCATCTATATTAAGAGTGCCGCTTACAGTAGGTTTTACTTTAGACGGAATGATCTCTGTGTTATAAAATACCAGTGTAAAAGTTGTATCCACCCTGTCCAGGTCGTTATTGAGATTTTGCACACCCAGGTTTACTTTGTATTCATTATCATATTTAAGCTTACCAGATAGAAAAAAAGATTTATCTGCCTTAAACTTTAGCACACCATTGTCTTTATTTATTTTAAGGCCAACAGGCGAATTTCTTAGAAACCAATAGTACTCCTCGGGGTGTTTATTTGTTTCAAAATGATATTCGAGAGTCGAGTCAACATGAAGGGTGAAATAGGGCGTGAAGTTTTTTATGCGCAAAACTGTGTCCTCTTTTTTCACAGGAATGCTATCTTCTGAAACCTGAGATTTCCCGCAAAAAGAAATTAAAAGTAAAATGAATAAAAATAAAAAATAAGGGAAAACAGAATGATTAAATTTTTTTACCATGCACGCAAAAATATAAAACTCTCACTTTTATTCTTCCTGAAATATTTCATAACATTACCGGCTAAAATCCCAAATAAATCATTTTTTTCCTTCATAATAATTGCATTGCTGCAAAGAACCAAGCCTGAAGCGTAAAGGAATTTTTATGGCTTTTTCAACAAGCAGCTCCTGTTTGCAAAAATATCCAAAGTTGCGTGTATAATAATCCTTTGGGATCACATTGTAAATTGATCTGTCATTTATCTTTCGCCTATTCTGTGATGAAGCGAAATGTACCACATAAAAAGAATCTTTAACAGAATTCTTTAATATAAAATCTTTTATTTTAATAGCAGGATTAAGCGAAAGTTGGGCTGAGGCTATGCCACATATAAGACTAAAAAACCAGATAACACAAATTTTATTCCAAAAAAACATATCGCTATTTTTGCATAACAAATTTACAACTTATATAAAAGAAAAAAGTTAAATGTCGTTAGGCCAGCGTTTACAACAAAAGCTATTACAAAAGCTATCGCCCCAGCAGATTCAGTTGATGAAATTGTTGCAGGTTCCCACCGCCCACCTTGAAGAAAGAATTAAAGAAGAGATAGAGGAGAATCCAGCACTTGAGCCCGGTGAAGATGGACATGATGAAAATTTTGATGATCCAAAAGATGAATTTGATACTAATGAAGCTGATGAAATTGATGGAAGTGAATTAGATTATGAAAGCATTGATATAAGCGAGTACGTAAAAGATGGTGATGATGAAGTGGGTGATTACAGGTTACGGGATGATAATTACGGAGACCCTGAGGAAACCAAAACGGTTCCCCATAAAGTAGAAATATCCTTCTTTGATATTTTGAAATCGCAGCTTTTGATGCTTAATCTTGATGAACGCCAGAAAAAAATTGCGGAACAAATAATAGGAAGTATAGATGATGATGGTTACCTGCGCCGCGAGGTATCGGCTATTGCGGATGATCTTGCATTCAGGCAAAATATTGATTGCACGGAAAGAGAGATTGCGGACCTGGTGCAAATGATTCAGCAATTTGATCCTGCTGGCGTTGCTGCGAGAGACCTGCGGGAATGTCTTTTGTTGCAGCTCAAAAGAAAAGAGTATGAGGGCAAACAAGTGAAAGTGGCCATTGATGTAATTGCAAATTATTTTGAAGAGTTTACTAAAAAACACTATGAAAAAATTCAGCGTGGTCTTAACCTGGATGATGATGGAATAAAAGATGTAATTAATCAAATTATAAAATTAAATCCCAAGCCCGGAGGCCAGGTTGGGGAAACGAATAAGCTTCAGAGCTATGTGATCCCTGATTTTTTTGTAATAAATACGCTTGGTAAACTTGAGGTGACACTCAACTCTAAAAATGCTCCCGATCTCCGTATTAGTGAAGGCTACAGGGATATGCTGAAAGACTACGACCGCGGAGCTAAAAAAGATAAGCGGCAAAAAGAAGCAGTGCTTTTCATTAAGCAAAAAATCGACTCCGCCAAATGGTTTATTGATGCAATAAAACAGCGGCAACATACCTTGCTAAGCACCATGCAAACTATAATGGAATACCAGAAAGAATTTTTTTTAACCGGTGATGATACTGACCTGCGCCCCATGATTTTAAAAGATATTGCCGAAAGGACAGGGCTTGATATCTCCACAGTAAGCCGTGTGGCAAATAGTAAATTTGTACAGACAGAATTTGGTACTTATAGATTAAAATTTTTCTTTAGTGAAAGCCTGGTGACCGATACTGGAGAAGAAGTAAGCACCCGTGAAGTAAAAAAGATACTTAGCAATTTAATTGATGATGAAAATAAACAACATCCCCTGAGTGATGAAAAGCTGACCGAGCTTTTACAGGAAAAGGGTTACAACATCGCACGACGCACGGTGGCAAAATACAGGGAGCAACTTAACATTCCGGTGGCACGTCTTAGAAAAGAATTGTAATGGATAAAGATATTTTTGCCCCGCCTCATCAACCGTCTTCACCAATGCAAACTGAACAGCACAGCCTGGCGTTGCGGATCCCGGCCCAGATTTTTTCGTATTTATTTCACCCTCTTTTTATACCAGTAATTGCTACATGGTATTTAGCGTTTATACAAGCAGGTTATTTCGCAGGAATCCCATATGGGGAAAAGATTTATATACTAATAAGAGTTGCTTACAATACTATTTTTTTCCCGGCTTTTACCATAATACTTCTGAAGGCTCTCGGTTTCATTGATAGTATTTTTTTAAAAACCCAACGGGAAAGGATTATTCCTTATATAGCCACTAACGTTTTTTATTTCTGGATGTATCTTGTTTTCAGGAACCAGCCGGATGTGCCATTAGTTCTTACCGCTTTTATTTTCGGAATATTTCTTTCCTCATCTTTTGCACTGCTGGCAAATATTTATTTTAAAATAAGCATGCATGCTTTAGGCGTTGGTGCTTTTCTCGGATTAGTATTGATAGTAATATTCGGCGGTTCATCTTATGGAGTTTTTTTACCTGTTATGCTGGTTATTTTATTAACGGGGTTTGTATCCACCTCAAGATTAATTGTGAGTGACCATATGCCTTTCGATATTTATTCGGGAATATTTATCGGGATGGTAAGCCAGTTTATAGCCCATATTTTTATCGGGATTTAAAATGGTTTACAATCCGGCTATCCTTGGTTCTAATTCACTCATAATTATTTTACCGGAACTATCATAAATGTATATTTATAATCCTTGTAATTCATTCTATACTTTTCCAAAGGCCATGTGCCCCATGAATTAATTCCACCTACACCCGTTTGGTTAAGATCGATATTTAGCGTAGTCATATTTCTTCCCTTTAATTCTCCACTATGATGGTTTTGCTTTTGCAGTCCTTCATCAAGATCTTCGTCTAAAAAATGTCGCGCCGAAATATTAAGAACGGTATCACCGCTGATGATTATTCCTTTTCCATTTGCATTTGTAAGTTTCACCCAACGCACATCTGTCTTGTTGGCTGTTTCCTGCGGCCTTACGTAATTATGAAATTGATCCTGAACATTCATATTGTACAATCCGATCAGGGCAGCATCTCTGCAATCCCAATAATTCTCTGAAGGGCCGCGGCCGTACCATTCCATTTGGTTAAAGGATTTCGGCATCATCATTTGCATTCCAAATTTAAAAAGCATTGGAACCTTTTTTGAGGTATCAGCATGCATGGCTTCGGTCACTTTAATTATTCCGTCACCATTCATTTCATAATTGATATCCAACATAGCATAGACATCCGGCAAAGAGTAGTGCATGTTTAACTTTATATTTTTATGATTCGATGAATCCATACTGAAACCGAGCATAGAATAATTATGGCTGGCACGTTTCCAGTCGAGCAATTTTTTTTGCAGTCCGGCACCATAATCATTATCTGTAGGTGGTCTCCAGAAATTGGGCTTTAAAAAATATCCATCCTCAAGAAAATTGTTGCCATTTACTGCATACAGATGCAACAATCCGTCTTCCCTGCTAAAGACAAATTGCGCTGTGCTGTTTTTAATTGCAATTGAACCATTCGTAATTCGTACCTTCAAATCATTTGAAGATGGCATGGCAAGTTCATTGGCATAATGGCTGTACAATGTCAGCTGGTCCCTTGCAATTTCCCAATTGGCAGGTACCATGCCTTCTGCATCTTTTATTTTATAATAAACATTCAGAAAAATTTCTTTATATCCAACTTTCGGCAAAGGATAATGCAAATCAACTATTGCTGAATCTCGTGGCGCTACATTCAGCGATTCATATTTCCCTTTTTGAATAACCGCTCCATCCGCTATCAATTCCCAGTCAAGATAGACTCCCGAAAGATCCGTAAAGAAATTTTCATTATATACTTTTATTTTGCCTGTCATTACATCCGATGGAGTTGTATGAATAGCCTGGTATTGTTTTTTTACTTCAAGCATTGATGGATTTAAAGAGCGGTCCGGCATAAGTAATCCGTTACAATTAAAATTATCATCGCTTGGCATGTTTACTCCATAGTCTCCACCATAAGTCCAAATGGTATCACCCCGGTCGGTGATTTTTTGAAATCCCTGGTCCACAAAATCCCAGATATAGCCTCCTTGCATGTGTGGATAATATTTGCGGATGGTATCCCAATAATCATTGAAGTTACCTTCAGTATTCCCCATCGCATGGGCGTATTCCACCAGGATGAACGGCTTGTTGTTACTACCGTTGTCGTGCAATACGTGATGGACCATGTCATCAGGAGATGGATACATCGGGCAATAGATATCAGAAAAAGATGTAGCGCTTGCAGGCTCGTATTCCACCGGCCGCGAAGGATCACGATGCTTGATCCAGTCGTAACATTTTTCAAAATTTATTCCCATGCCGGCCTCGTTGCCCATTGACCATATTATTACACACGCATGATTTTTATCTCTTTCTACTGCACGGGTGTTTCGTTGGAAATGCTGCAGGAACCAATCAGGTTTTTTTGATAACGAGTTAGGGCCGAAACCCATTCCATGCGATTCAAGATTAGCTTCGTCCACTACATACAATCCATATTTGTCACAAAGCTCATACCAGTAAGGATCATTGGGATAGTGCGAAGTGCGTACCGCATTAATATTATTTTCCTTCATAATGCGGACGTCCTGCTCCATACGTTGCCTACTTACGAGTTGTCCTGTAATGGGATCCATTTCATGCCTGTTGACCCCCTTTACTAAAATGCCCTTACCATTTACAAGCAATACTCCATTCTTAATTTCAACCTTCCTGAAACCGGTCTTTTGTGAAATTATTTCTATCGTATTACCTTTTACGTTAGTTAATGTAGTAATTAGGTTATATAGGTAAGGAGTTTCTGCTGACCACTTTTTTGGGTTATTTACAGAGAAAACAACATTTTTAAATATCACGGAATCATTAAGAGAAATGGTTTTTTTCTCAATCGATACTCCGGATGAATCCAGTAATTCAAATGATGCCCTATAGTTCCTTAGTGACACGTCACTATTATTTAAAAAATCGAGGCTGATATTTAACTGGCCATTTACATAATTATCTTTTAAATCAGGAATGATTTGTATGTCCCGGATATGTACAGGATTCCGGGCGTACATATTCACATCCCTGCATACACCAGCCAGCCGCCACATATCCTGGTCTTCAATGTAGCTTCCATCACTCCAGCGATAGGCCTGGAAAGCAACCAGGTTTTTTTGACCAGGTTTTAAATACCTGGTAATATTAAATTCGGCGGCCAGCTTGCTGTCTTCACTATAACCAACCCATTGCCCGTTTACCCATAAATAGAAGCACGAGCGCACTGCGCCAAATTGTATATAAATATCTTTGCCCTTCCAGCTTTTGTCAATCAGTATTTCTTTACGATAAGATCCTACGGGATTATATTGCTCCGGAACTTTGGGGGGATCTGGTTTCATGAGATAATCAAAATCGTAGCGAATGTTGGTATATATCGGAATACCGTAGCCGTTCATTTCCCACATGGCTGGCACTGGAAAATCTGTCCAATGGCTATCATCAAAATTTATTTTCCAAAAGCCCAGCGGTCGGTTAGCAGGTTTGTCTACCCAGTTAAATTTCCAGTCACTATTCAGGGATTTAAAATATTTTGATTGCGAAGGATCGTTCTGCAATGCAAGCTCTTTACTCTCATAGGCAAAGTAAGTTGCATGCATGGGTTCGCGATTGTATTCGTTTTTAAATTCATCTTCCCAAAAGGCTGGCGGTTCCTGGGATTGTGCTAATAAAATTCCGGCATTCAATAAAAGAGCAATAGCGATACATGTTTTTTTCACTGGAGTGTTGATTTATTATTTTTTATAAAATAAAGAAGTGACAAGATGATCGTATTATTTTACCCGCGAACGCCCAAAGGACACAAAGAAAAAAAATTTTTGCTTCCTGCTTCCTTTAAGCGAAAGAGATTTTTTACTTTTTATCCGGCGTTCCGTTATTGATCTTAAAACACCTCAGCAAATTATCATTAACCGAGGCAAATATTAATTGCTTATTATTTTTTGTAGTAACCAGCTTCAGGCTTTTTACATCACCATCTACAATAAACCCTGTCTTCACAGGAAGACTACTTGTAAAAAATCCTTTGCCGTTATTTTTTAAAAGCTGGCCGTAAGATGCATCATCACGACCAGTGCCAATCTCCTCCTGGTATTCGTTGCCAGCAAGCAGGAGGTCAATATTATCATCATTATCTACATCTGTTGCAAGGATCGCATTAACAGGAGCAAACTGTGCGGCAAGAGGTAACTGATGCATTGTAAAATGCCCATTGCCTATATTTTCCAGCCAAACGCTGGCCATCGTTTCGCATTTAAATTCCAGCATATCTTTCTGCCCGATTACATCAAGCAGCTCTTTCATATCGACCTTTGCAAAATCTTTATTTAAAAGGTATTTCTTTTTTATTGATAGCACCTGTCCTGCTAATTCTGTTCTGTCTATACCCGGAAATAAATCAAACGCGCCTTCATTGTTCTTTATATAATATGCGGGAATTAAATCCATTGTTCCATTGCCATCTACATCTTTTGCATATAACAAATAAGGATGTTGCGGAGTCGCATGAAACTTATTATTAAGGCCCATGTTGCCGGCAATGAAATCTATGTCTCCATCTTTATCTATATCAACTGCCTGCAAAGAACGCCATAAGCCATCCATATTTTTTAATCCCGTATTTTCTGTTACCTCTGCCAGTTTGCCATTATTATTTTTAAAAAACCGCACCGGCATCCATTCGCCACATATTACAAGATCCATATTTTTATCGTTGTCAAAATCAGTCCATACTGCGCTTGTAATCATTCCGGGTTTCTCCAATGCAGTACAAACATTTTTAGTAACGTCAGTAAATTTTCCATTATTATTTTGCAAAATATAACTGCGCGGAGAGAGCGGATATTGGGTCGCTAAAATGCGGCCGCCAATAAAAATATCCATATCGCCATCTCCATCGTAATCGGCTACAGCAACGGCCTGGGATATAGTTGCAACATCCTCAGAAAAAGCAGTTGCATCTAATGTAAAATTACCTTTGCCGTCATTTTTATATAAACGGGGAATATTTAATGTGGCACTGTTACCGAACTCGGTACTGCCTTCCGTAATTATAAGGTCAAGATCTTTATCACCATCAGCATCAAAAAAAACGGCACCAGCATCTTCACCCGTTTTATCTTTTCCTACGAGGGCGTGGGAGGTAAAGGTGCCATTGTTATTTTGAATAAATATGGCTCCGGACTGATAAGAACCTCCACCTATAAAAACATCTGTAAGCCCATCTCCATTTACATCAGCTGTTACTAACGGTGGCCCCAATTGGGAATATTTTTGCGGTAACATCCGTTGAACCCCATAGTCAAAAAAGGAAATCTCTGTATGTTTGAATTGAAGATTTATATCCTTAGCAATATCTGTAAATAAAGAAGGCGGCTCATTTTCTTTATAAAGCTCACGGTTATTGGCATCCTCCTGGTTTATGATGATAATTTGATTTGCCTTTATATTTTTTATCAATTGCATCCTGTCGTCTGGCCACACAATTTTTAAGGAATCAATTTTCAATGCATTGCCTACGCCAAAATGAAGCCTGTTGTCCATACAGGATAGATAACCCCTCACAGGAAATTGTTCCAGGAACTGAACCTTGCCATCAGCATACAGGGTAGCTTTTGTGCCAATACCAAACTGATTTTGACCATCACCTTTTAAGCGAATGGAAAGAAAATTATGTGTACTGTCTTTTGCTGTTTTTCTCAATTCATTTTTCCATATAAATGCTTCCTGGTTCATATTATTCATTACCATGTCGAGGTCACCATCATTATCCAAATCTACATAGACTGCACCATGCGAAACTGAAGGAACCGCCATTCCGGTTTGCTGCGTCGTATTGCTGAAAGTAAAGCCACCATCATTGTGATAAAAATAGTTGCTGAGCTTTATACTGCCATATTGATCGAGGTCCTTTCGCAAAGAAGCGATATTATTAGCTGTAATATTTTTGTTATCCTCCATGCCATCACCGCCGCCCTGTGTGCTTCTAAAAAAAAGGAAATCATTATTGGTTAGGTCTTTAGCAATACCATTTGTTATTTGTACATCCTTCCAACCATCGTTATCAAAATCTGCCGCTAATACACTCCAGCTCCAGTCTGTTTCTGAAATGCCCGCCAATTGGCCAATCTCACTAAAAAATGGTTCTGATACGCTATCTGTTTTTCTATTGCCATTATTTAGTTGCAGCATATTCCGGGTGAATTGGGGTTGATAACCGCCAATGGTTATTGCCATATCATATCTCTCAGGATTAGTACCGGCAAACATTGTTTTTTTACGATAATTTGATTCAGGCTGCATGTCGGGCACAGCAACGTCAGGTAACCCGTCATTGTTTATATCACTGGCATCCACACCCATACTATTAAAACTTTGATGATGCATTGAGTGGGAAATACAATTAGTAAAACTGTTACTTTTAGTATTCAGCCATAATAGATCATTGCTTAAAAAATCATTGGCAACATACACATCAGGCCAGCCATCACTATTAAAATCACTTATGACTAAGCCAAGCCCGTACCCTATTTCTTTTATACCTGCTTCTTCAGATACGTCTTTAAAAACAGGATGATTTTTGCCTGAAGGCGTGCCTTCATTCCTGTATAGTTTATCAGCGGCAATTACTGCTCCCTTTGCATCCTGGGTTACGATATTGTTAGGTTGATTCTGAAATACGTTATGATTCATAAGATACATATCAAGATCGCCATCTTTATCGTAATCAAAAAAAGCAGCTTGTGTTGAAAAGCCAGCATCATCTAGTCCATAATCTTTTGCCTGCTCTGAAAATTTCAAACCTGCCTGTCCGGCAGGCAGGTTGCCCTGGTTAATGAACAACATGTTTTTTCTTTGTTCTTCATTTTTGGAATGCGATACAGAAACATATATATCCAACAACCCATCGTTATTAATATCAACAATGCTTACCCCGGTGCACCACTTAACAGTTTGCAGTCCTGCTTTTTGGGTTACGTCTTCAAATTTAAAGTTGCCCTTATTTATATAAAGTTTACAGCTTACCTCCTCTCCTGCAAAAAAAATATCGGGCAAACCATCATTATTAAAATCTCCTATACCAACGCCAGAGCCAATGTATATATATTGATTGGTCAAAAAATTTACTGAATCACTTTCTGTAAGCTTGTTATTAAAATCAATATTGGTTTCATTTTGTTTTAATAAAGTAAAATGAAAATCTTTATCAATATTTGTAGTGTTGGTTTCGCAACTGTATACCTGAAATAATAAAAGCGTAATAGAAAATAATTTGCACGGGATCATTAAATTGCCTGCTATCTTCATCTTCTTAAATATAGTAATTGGCTTTCGAATAAAATTTTAGTTCTTTCACAGTTTTTGTGTGGGCTAATTTGCCACGACCTTTAGTTTGTTGATTGTGATTTAAAGAATTGGCATTGGCTTTAGCCAAAATAATGTTTTGGGCTAAAGCCTGTTAGTATTTTCTTTTATTGCACGACCTAAAGGTCAATGTCATTTAGTTAGTGCGTGGCAATTATTGCTAAAATTTGATTAACCATTTAAATGTATATACCCATTTTAATTTCGAACTCTAAATAATTATTCCCTGTTTTGTTCGTCATCTTCAACAGCTCTTTTAGATCTCAATGATTATTTAATTTTTGTAATACCCACTCTCCAACTTTTGTTCCCTCCTTTTGCCCTTCTACAATAGCGTCCATAAAATGTATGCCACCGTAGAACCTCGATATAGCTGCTTCTTCGGCAGCCTGCTTAAAAGATTTGAAGGCTCTCGCAGGTATATCGTAAGTCATCTCAACACTATCATTATAAGAAAAGTTATCGCCAAAAAAATGCGTAAGTAAAGTGGCTGAAGTTGCAGAAATTACAGAGTGGCCACTTGTGTATTCGGGAAATGGAGGGGTTTGCAATAATGGCACCCATTGCGGATTAATTAATTTACGTATAGCAGTCTCAGGACGAATGCGGTTGCTTCTGTATTTCTCATCCCAACAAGTGATATTGGCATCCATTAAACCTATAGAAACTGAAGTATAGATTAGCATGGTCTCTTCGAAGCTCTTGTTTCCCTTTAAACATGCAATGCCGGTAATGCCCAACCAATGTGCACCCGGTGATATCTTTTTGAACCCAAACATTAAATGTCCTTCATCCTGCATGGCGAAGGGATTACAATCCCAAAATGATGCGATGATCCTGTGATCATCGTTTAATTCGTTTCCTTCTCTATATACAGCTGATGCAGATTCATAAAAGGGCGAACCAACCTTCGCACTATAAGTAACTGGCGGCAGCGGTTTAAACTGCGCAGCAGAGTCAAGTGTAAATGTGCGTACGGTATTAAAGTAAGGTTCCACCGGAGCAAGGAAACCGGGTGGCGTAGGATACCAGGCACCATCTATCTTTAGTGGTGTGTATCTTGGAAGATTGCTGATTTTATTGTATCCGTCACTTTGAGCATAAGCAAGTATTCGTTGACTAATGGCAACGGCATAACTCTTTGAAATATTAAGTACATCCTCATCGAGACCAGACTTGCTGCATGAGTCAATAAATTTTTCTTCAAAAGCTTCCATCAACTTTCCTGAAGGCTGCATTTTTTTTGCCGTTTCCATCATAGCAAGCAATGCAGCTAACTGGTAATTAGCAGACTGGATGGAATCCGGTTTTTTAATTTGCGGGTAATTGTTCAATATACCATGCATGCTTTTAAACTTATTATCATTTTGAGATACAACTTCATAACCTGCTAAACAGGCGTAGGAAAAAAAACGTGCGCCGAGGGGTGGATTTGTAATATCATGCACCATAATTTCAGTCATCCTGGTAATGACCGCGCTGATGTTACTATTGCTGAATATTGGCTTTTGTTTTTTCCGCACGCAGGAAGGCAACAAAATGATCATAAAAGAAAAAATAAACGTAATGAGTAAAATTCCTTCTCTATTAAGTCTATAATAGGTAATAGATGCTTGTTGTTTCATTGTTAAAGAGAATTCTTACTGTGGAAGCTTCGACGCAAAATTTTGATCCATTTTATTACCAGAGAATCATTTTAATTTATAAACTTTAAGATTACCCTGGTTTATACCGAATAATAAAACGTTGTTTACATTAAGCACACTGCGCACATCACCCCAAATATGAAACCCGGATTGCTGCTGATTGATATAATTAAAATTGCCTTTACCATCGCCTTTCAAAAGAACACCATAATTCGCATCACATTTTCCAAAACGTAAACGGGCCTGGTTGATATTTCCACCTAAAAGCAAATCCTGCTTTCCATCTTTATCATAGTCTAATACAGTAATTGTATATACCGGTGAAAACTGAGCCTGCAAGGGCAATGCCTTTTCAATAAACTTTCCATTTGATCCACTTTCAAAGTATGCAGTGCTTAGATAATTTGCCTGGAGGTGTTTTGCGCCTTTCAATTCTTCTTCGGAAAAAATATCTTTTATGGTAGCATCTGAATAGCTTTTATAATCAGCAAACCGGTTACGCATGTTGCTCATCTGGTCGAGCAGTTCATCACGGCTTACATAAGGGTAGCTCTTGTGCTGAATGTAAAAGCAAAGGATCGGATCTACTGAACCATTATTATCAAAGTCCTTATAATACATTTCCGCTGGCTCAGAATCACTCACTTTACATTGCGTATTTAAACCCATATTCCCAATTACCAGGTCCATTTTGCCATCTCCGTTCATATCGGTAACGAGCAACTTATTCCACCAGCCACTGTATTCTTTAGTGAAGTAATCTTTTGTTTTATTTTCTAATTTTCCGTTTGCGTTTATAAACACTGACACTGGCATCCATTCACCCACTATAACAAGATCGTTTTTATTGTCCTTATTCACATCAACCCATGCCGCATCTGTTATCATTCCTGCTTTTTGAAGCTGGGGCGCCAGTGATGCTACTTTATCTGTAAAGTTTCCCCTACCATCATTAATCAACAAATAGCTTTGTGGAGTTTCAGGATATTGTCCCGGAATACTTCTGCCACCAACAAAGAGGTCAACAAAACCATCTCCATTTATATCAGTAGCCCGTACACAACTTTTACTCACCAGCATTTTCGGCAATGCATTTTTTGATTTCGTAAAGTTTCCTTTACCATCATTGAGATATAGCCTGTCCTGCAATAAAATATCTCCTGCTGCATAATTTTGATAGCCGCCACTAACTACATATAAATCTTTAAAACCATCATTATTTACATCAACAAAAAGGGCATCAGCATCTTCGCTTAATTTGTCTGCATCAAAAGCCGGTTGCGCTTTTTGAATAAACCGATTATTTTTTTGCTGTATATATAAGGCGCCTGCCTGGCCGCTTCCACCACCTGCATATATGTCTTCTAATCCATCTCCATTCACATCTCCCTTAACCAGGCAAGGCCCTGAAAAGGATAGGGGATTTACCATCAATGGCTGTCTTTTAAAATCATTAATGTTAGTAGTAACGTCATGAAAATTTATCGGCGATTTCGTTTCTTCAAATATTGGTTTTGCGGGATGTGGAATTCGATATTTTTCATTGCCATCTTTTTCATACAACGTAATAAGCTGATCCGTTTTAATATTTTTAAGCACCTGCTCTTTACCGCTTAACCAAACTATTTGTAGTGAATCAACAGAAGTTTCTTTGCCTAAGCCAAAATGCAATATGGCAGAAACAGTTGATTGAAAACCATTCGCCGGCATTTGTTCAAGATATTGCTTTTGGTTTTTAGTATAAACAAAAACTTTTGCCCCGTAACCATCCGTATTTTTATCTGTTCCTTTCAATTTAATTTTTAAGTAATGGTTTTGCATTTGTTTATCTGCATCATTCCTAAAAATAAAAGCAGGAAGGTTTACATTATTTACAATGAGATCGAGGTCTCCATCATTATCCAAATCCGCGTAAGCGGCACCATTGCTATTGGATGCCGTATCTATTCCCCACTTTTTGCCAACATTGTTAAACGTAATGCCTCCATTATTTTTAAAGAGATAATTTACAACGTTTGAGGCGGGCATTTGCTGCAACATTTCCAATACATCTTCACGTTTTAATCTTCCCTTTGCTTTTATATAATCATTCATATACTTCAGAAAATCCATGTTAGTGTAATCGCGGGTATATCCATTGGTTACGTACAGATCTTTCCAACCGTCATTATCATAATCTGCAAATAAAGGAGCCCAACTCCAGTCAGTGTTGGATATACCTGCTAATTGCCCTATTTCACTGAAAGTACCGTCTCCGTTATTTAGCTGTAGCATATTGCGCATGTACTGATAATAAAAGCCGGATCGAAGTGTGATATCAAATTTTTCGTAGTTATCAGGAGAAAATAATAGTTTTTGCCTGTGGTTATCTTCGGGCAGCATATCCAGAGTGAATATATCAGGTAAGCCGTCATTATTAATATCAGCAATATTATTACCCATAGATGACTTGGATGTGTGTCCAAGCATAGATTGTAATTTATTCGTGAATGTCCCATCCCGGTTATTGATATACAAGTAATCGGGTACGTTATAGTCGTTGGTTATGTAAATATCCTGCCAGCCATCTTCGTTGATATCTGCAATTCCTGCACCAAGGCCGTACGTTAATTCTGAGCTGCTTAAACCTGACCTTTCTGTTACATCTTCAAAATGATTATTGTTATTTTTAAATAACCTTACGCCGACAGATTTGTTACTTTTCTTAAGCAAGTCCGCGGTACTTGCTTCATCCAGAATAGGCAGGTTGTTGGGATTATGATTTAATAAAAACAAATCAAGGTCACCATCCCGGTCATAATCAAAAAAGTATGCCTGCGTGTTATAAGTTGAATCCGCTAATCCATATTGTTGGGCTTGCTCATTAAAATGAGGAATTCCTTTATCATCGTTTCCCATGTTGATAAATAATTGGCTTATCCTGTTCTCGCCCCTTACCTTGCCCGAATAGCTTACGAATATATCCGGTTTGCCATCTCCGTTTATATCGGCTATGGTCACTCCTGTTCTCCAGGGTAATTTCCTGTTTTCAACACCGGCAATATTTGTTATATCCTCAAATTGCATATTCCCCTTATTTAAATACAATTTATTATCGGACATATTGCTGGTAAAATAAATATCATCAAGGCCATCTTCATTAAGATCTCCTACGGCTACGCCACCACCGTTATAGAAGTATTCATACATCATTACATTGGTGTTAGGCCCTTCTGTCAAAGAATTGGAAAAGGTAACGTGAGTACTGTCAGGAGACAATAATGTAAATAAATGTTTAGCGGAACTGGTTTTTGAAGATTCATTTTCATTCCCCGTACAACTGCTTAACCAGAAATATGAAAGGAATAAAATAAAGGCACTAAAATGTTTCAATTTTGTTTGATTGGACTGGCTTAAAAATAACTATGCCAGTATAAATATACCGGCATAGATTAAAATATGGAGTGAAAAGACACTTTAAATTATTGATACCCTGGATTCTGAACCAGTTTAGTATTCTTGTTTATTTCATCTCTCCCAATTGGCCTGAAATACATTTTATCATCCCATGTCCTGTCTTCAAGCGAAGTGTTAACTTCAGTTGTATAAGTATAGTCATAGATTGACTTATCATAATGATAAGTGCCCACCAATTCTTTCCCAGGTTTAAATTTGCCCAGGGGATGTATAAATGTAACATCCCTGCCGAGCGTTGTAGGCGCAATCATCCATCGCCGGGCATCATGGTAGCGTTGTTCCTCAAAAGCCATTTCAATTCTGCGCTCATTTCGGTATCGGGCCTTGAGCGCGGCACCAGATTCTGTTATAGCGGGCATACCTGACCGGAACCGTATTTTATTCAACCATGTCTTCGCTTCGGTTTCTTGTCCTAATTCTATGGAAGCCTCTGCATAATTAAATATAGCTTCTGTGTAACGGAAGAATGGCCAGGGAACGTATTGATGAGTGTTATTATCTACAATGGCCGGATCGGGGTCAGTAAATTTTCTCATGTAATAATTAGTAGCAGTTCCGTTCCAATCTTCAATGGTGCTATTTCTTGTATCGAGTCCCTGGAAAATAGTTAATGCGCCGGCTACTTTTAAATCGTAAGCCCCGGTTTGGATCTGATTTGCGGGATCAACATTTCCGGAGATTTTATCGCGGGGTTTCCAGTTTGAGCCGTCATATAAAATGGACGCATAAAAACGCGGGTCGCGATTTTCGTAAGGTGCCGCTTTTTGAGCCGGGTTATTCCAGTTAAAGGGAGTGCCATCCATCATTTCATAATCATCTACCATTAAGCCAACTGGTGCGTTGCCTGCCCAGTTATGATAGCCATTGGGACCATTAAAAAGACCAACAGAAGCTCCGCCCCACTCATCTTTATCCGGCACAATATATCTGCCAAAAATTATTTCGTTAGATGCGGAAGCATCCACTCCAGGTGCTTTGCTGCCACCCCCCATAGAAATAGAAAGATAATTGTTGAATGCTTCAGTCGTAGAAACCGGTGCTGCCAGGTCAAGCTTATACCCACTGCCTTCATCCAATACTGCTTTTGCTGCGTCTTTGGCAGCTTGCCATCTTGCTGTTCTGTCACCGGATAGATATCCAAGGAATTCCGGTTTTGAATAAGCAGCAATAACACTTGAATTCGCTTTAGCAGTAGGGATATCGTGAAGATCGCTGGCTGCATATAATAATAGCCTTGATTTAAGTGCCTTTGCAGCAAGCTCAGTAGCCCTTCCTTTTCCAAGGGTTTTTCCTGTTAAATATTGTATAGCGGTATCGCAATCAGCTGCGATAAAATTTACACACTGTTCAAAGGTTGCCCTTTCCACAGAATAATCTTCATTTAGTCCATAAATTTTATCAATAATAGGAACAGAGCCGTAGTAGCGTAGCAACTGGTGATAATAGTATGCACGCATAAAATGAGCTTCTCCCTTTAATCTTTCTTTTAAAGGATCATCGTCAAACGTTGCTGTTGGAAGATTTAGCAATGCAAGGTTGCAGCTCCTTATCCTGTTGTACATTGATTTCCATTCATAAGTACCGTCAACCCAACCCAGATTACTAGGGCTTAGGCTACCATTATTAATTGCGTCAATGCCTCTTCCCGGATGTACAAAAATTGTTTCATCAGAAATTGAAGAAAGCATTTGTTCATTAAATCCGCCGGGGCCCAAGCCGTTATAAATTTCGGTTACAAATCCTGTTGCAAGCGGGCCATCTCCCCACACAGCATCTGATGATATTGAATCCTTTGGCACTGTGCTGAGAAAATCCTTATTACAGGAATTGAACAACATCATAGCTAAAAGGAAGCCCGGTATAAGTATTATTTTATTTTTCATAATTATATTTTTAAAAGGTTACCGAAGCACCCACGTTTATAATTCTTGCCTGGGGATAATATTGTCCATTTCCACTGGTGGATTCCGGATCATATATTTTCATCTTATCCCATGTTACGAGGTTTACGCCACCGGCAAATATTCTAAGATTACTAATGCCTGCCTTCTTAATTGCGGGAAGAGAAACATTATAACCAATTTCTACATTTTTTAATCTCAGGTAGTTGCTGCTTCTAAGCCAATAGGTATTATTACCCGCTCCTCCTCCAGTATAATAAGTATTGCCCCGATTTGCAAGGCGTGGATCTACACTGCTTGGATTATCAATTGACCAGCGGTTATCATAACTATACTGAAGATAGTTTCCGATGTCACCTGACTCAGTCCCTATGAATAATAATCCCCCTGTAGCGCCCTGGAATAAAATAGAACAATCGAAGCCTTTGTATTGAAGGGCTATGTTTACCCCTCCGGTAAATGTGGGGTCACGCGTCTGATCCAATCTTACCTGGTCATCTCCGGTGATTTTTCCATCTCCGCTAACATCCTTAAATTTCATATCGCCGGGACGAAGGGTTGCTCCACCAACGCCGCTATAATCAATTTTATTTGCATCAATCTCTTTCTGGTCCCTGAAAACACCGTCATACTGGTAAGCCAAAAAAGAAAAGCCATTAGTTCCATAAGGATGACCTGTTGCTTCCTGATAATTGAGGCCTCCTGCAGCTTCATCCCAAAATGTTACCTTATTTTTTGCATAGCCACCATTTACGCTAATACTATATGTAAGGTCCCCTACTCTATCATTATATCCAACTTTAAACTCGTAACCCCTGTTTTCAACTTTCCCAAGATTTACGGGAGGCAAAATATCGGTGATGCCGGAACTTTGAGGTATCGAGCCTTGCTGTTTTATTAAAGCCTTATCTCTTTTATTTATAAAATAATCGAATTCAACATTTAATTTATTCTTTAAGAGAGCGGCATCTAAACCAACGTTAATACTATTCCCAACTTCCCAGGTAAAATTAGGGTTAGGCACTATTTTTTCATACAATGCCCTTGCTGCTGCATCATCGATAATATAGCTGCTAAATCCATACGTCCCAAGGAATTGATACTCTGCTAAATTGCCATTAAAATATGGTTCAGCGCCCATCTGCCCCCAGGAACCACGAATTTTAAGATTGTCTATAAAACTAATATTCTTTTTAAAGAAATTTTCTTCAGAAATACGCCATCCAGCCGTTACGCCAGGGAAAAAACCGAAACGATGATCTGGTGGAAAAATATAAGATCCATCATAGCGCCATAAAAATTCGGCTATATATTTCTGCTTGTAATTATATTCAACCCTTCCGAAATAACTTAAACGTGCCCGGTCGTAAGCCCCACCGCCATTATTCTTTTCCTTATCGCCACCAGCAAATACCTGGTCTATTGCAGTAGAAATATAATACCTGCGGTAAGCATTAAAATATTCATCACTAAGGGTCTCCTTTTGCACACCAGCAAGGAAATTAATAGCATGATCACCAAAAGTGTGGTCATAATTAAGTAAACCTGAAAGATTAATACTTAGATTATTTTCTCCATTCTGACTAAGCCGTGGGTCCGTGAAGGTAGAACGAAGTTCCTTTGTAAGCTTTGGTGTTTTACCATCGGCCTCAAATGTAATTTTATCCCATGAATATAAGTACCACGGCGTTGCCCACCTTTTTCCATTAAATTGATATTTATCTACCGCTGCTGTTCCGGTTACCTTTAGACCTTCTACACCAGGGATAAGCAATTCAATTTTACCGTTTGTTTGAAAGAAATCCCTTTTGTCCTTATCATACCCGGTTGCATTGGTAGTAATAACGATGGGGTTTTGTCCATTTTCGATATCGCGACCGGGCAATCCATTAGGCCATATTTCAGGTTCATTAGGTTTCCCTCTCATCAACATTCTAAAAACAGAACCGGCACTTTCAGTAGGGAAAAAGCGGTATTCTTCACGGGCAGTTATACCTACACTCACATTAATATATTTATTAATCTTGGCATCCATGTTTAGCCGCATATCATATTGCTTGTAACCCGTTGCAGAATTTTTATAATAGGCATCCTGGTTTTCATAGCCAAGCGAAGCCATGTACCTGATATTGTCTGATCCTCCATTTATTTGAAGATTATGACGTTGCTGGGGAGACCATTTTTTTAAAGCATCACCAAACCAGTTGGTATTTGGATGGCCCCAGGGATCAGAACCATCTTTATATTTTACAATGTCATCGGGGAAAAAACCAACAGGGGAAGTTACTGTCTGCCCGTTATCTGTTCTTACATAAGTTCCTGTAGTATTTAATGCAGCCCAGGCGGCACTCCATTGAGCAACCGGTACCTGTTCAAATACATTAGCTTCATTTCGGATCGCACCATATTCAACAGCGTCAGCCAGTTTTGGGATTCTCGTTGCCTGTGCCCATCCATAATTAAAATTATATGATAATTGTGGCTTACCAGATCTGCCACGTTTTGTTGTTATTAAAATAACGCCGTTAGCTGCCCTTGAACCGTAAATGGCTGCGGATGCATCTTTTAAAATAGATACGCTTTCTATATCCGCAGGGTTTAAACGTTCAAGTCCGCCCTGGCGGTTTGGTACCCCATCAATTACAATCAATGCATCGGAATTTCCAATTGAATTTGTGCCACGGATTCGAATGGCGGACCCATCGTAACCAGGTTCCCCACTGCTATTAATAGCAGTGATACCGGGCAAACGACCAGCAAGTGAATTTGATAAATTCACACTGGAAGATTTTGCCAGTTCACTTCCTTTTACCTGTGCTACTGCGCCGGTAACGGTCACCTTTCTCTGCGTACCATAACCAACCACTACAACCTCGTTTAAACTATTTGTATTAACAGCAAGATTAATGGAAAAAGAAGTTGCTTTTCCAACAACCATTTCCTGGGGCTGATAGCCTACATTGGATATGACAAGTGTAGATTTTTGATTAGGAACATCAATGGAAAAAGCTCCATCTGCATTAGTTGTCACCCCTCCGGATGAACCTTTTATCACAACACTTGCATTTGCTGCAGGATTGCCTTTGTCGTCCTTAACCAGGCCGGTCACATGAATCTTATTCTGTGCATTTACTCCAAAACCAGCAAGAATAATTAAAACGATAAAAATCAATTTTTTAAAAAAATAACCAGGTGAGAAATTTGACGAATTTATTTTACACACGCAATAATCATTTGTAAATTTTTTCATGTTCGCAATTTTTAATTTTGGAGTTAATAATTCATTAGCATTGGTTAGATACGTATCACTTGTATAATTGACAATTAATTAAAAGAGGTAACTTTTTTTTGGCGGAAAATATTTGTGTAAAAATTGAGTGTGATTTTAATTAAAAAAAAGGAAACCTTCAATCCTTAGTTGTGGCATTATAAAAGCAATTTTTGGCTTGATATTATTATCAGTTTATGTAGGGTATGATTTGCAATCGTTTTCAGGGCCGGGGTAATTAAAAATAAAATTAAATAATATTTTCATTATTCCAATTTTATTTTATCCATATATTTTTTTATAAAAAATGTAGAATGATTTTGCATTTTAATTTATAAAAATATTACTACGGAAAGAAAATGAAATTGAATTCATTTTTTTGGATGTGTTCTAAACAAAATTTGCCATGGTTGAATTAAACAGAAATTTTTTTGGGAAAAAAGTATATAAGTTTTTCTGGGATTAAATTTGTAATTCAGAAGCCCAGAAATATTTATTTACCGGCTAAAGGATCAAACTCAAATAAATTTCCGGGATCACCTTTTTTACCTTCTGAGCTTATATAAAGTTTCCCATCAGGCGAGAAGCACATTCCTTCAGGCTGCGGCATAAGGTCCTTATCAATAAACTGAAAATCCTTCAACTTTCCATCGTGGCTGTAAACAGCCATACACTTATTATCTCTCGTGGAGAGCAGGTAAATATCGTGTGTTACCGGATGCACCGCAATTGCAGAGGGGTTAAATTCCAGCTTTTCATCTGCTACTTTTTCAAAATCTTTTTTATGAATTAAAAAGAAAGGCTGATCACTTAAAGTATTATTTGCAATATCGAAATCATATACTGCCCGTGTGGATTTTTTTTCATCAGGCACATTGGAGTCATCCTTGCAGGCGATTAATAACTTTTTTGTTACCGGGTCATAACAGAGGCCTTCAGTGTTGTTTTCTTTTTTCAAAAAAGTTTTAATCTCATCTACCTGTGGTTTATTTCTCCAATCAGAAATTTTAAATAAAGTGCCATGGCTCCACAATGCGTATACAACATCATTTACAATAGTTACATCTTCTATATCGAATTTATCTTTGTCTTCCTCTTTAAACGTTATAGTTTTTTCAAGAGCTGCATTTTTATCATCCAGTTTTATTAAATATAAAACCGGGTTAATATCTTCAATAAGAATAAGGTGATTGTCATCTATCCATGTGTTACCGGAAACTTCTACCAATTGCTCAGGCAATTTCCACGTGTGGACTGGTTTATTCAATTCATATTTGTATTGCTTGCCTGTTACATTATTTGCAGATGAATCAGTTTGGCTTTTCTCACTAACATTAACTATTACAGGATTCGTTTTGGAGCTATCACTATTTGTTGTGCATGCAAAAAAAGTAATTGTACAAATTATGGTTGCGGCAGTTCTATATAACATGATTGTCGTTTAAAAGATTTTTGAAATTATAAATAGCCTGCAAAGCTAAAGTATATAATGTAGGTACAAATAGTAAATCTTTTATTGTCAATGCCATGACAAATCTTAAAGTTTACTCATCCTTGTATGTTTTAAAAAAAACAGAAATGACCGGATAAAATTTAAAGTTGCATAACTTTATTGTATCATCGAAAAAACTCATTTTTTCTTACCTAAAATAATTATTATGCAAAGAAGTATAAATAGCCTCGCCGGATTTACAATTGGAGCGACAGATGGTGATATAGGAAAAGTAGAAGAATTTTATTTTGATGATACCACCTGGACTGTAAGGTATATGATTGTAAAAACCGGGGGATGGTTAACCGGCAGAGAAGTCCTCATATCCCCGGCAGCTATTTTTAAACCGGATTGGGAGAATAAAATAATACCGGTAAACCTTACAAGAGACCAGGTAAAAAACAGCCCGGATATTGATACGGATAAACCAATATCAAGGCAGGAAGAAGAAAAGCTTTTTGCATATTATCCCTGGCAAAGCTATTATGATGCGGGCTTATATGGCGATGGAATTGGAATGATGGGGACTTTCCCAGTAATACCCTTTGTAACCGAAAACACACCTGAGGAAGAAGTTAATAAAGAACCTGAAATAAAGACTCACGTTCGCAGTACGCACGAAGTGAAAGGTTATACTATTCATGCAACTGATGGAGAAATTGGAAAAGTTTCTGATTTTATATTAAATGAACAAACCTGGGAAATAACTTTCATTGCAGTAAAAACCGGTAATTTATTTTCAGAAAAAAAAGTGCTGATATCTCCCTCCTGGATCAAAGAAGTAAAATGGAACATGCAGGAAGTTATAGTAAATGTAAGTGTTGACGCTGTAAAAAACAGCCCGGAATATGATGCTTCAAAGTCTATAGAAAGTGATTATACAGAAGGCCTGCATGATCATTATGGCTTTCCACCGAAAGCATAAAAATAAAAATCCCCGCTTCACTATTGGTTAAGACGGGGATTTATCTAATTATTTAATAACTCCACATCCAATTCTAGGGCCGGAATTCCCTGCTGGTTGCGAAGTAAAATCATCTTCACCTCCGTGAACCATTATTGTTCTGCCTAAAATATTTTTCTTAGCGTCACCACCTATTGACCATAGATCAGTTTCCATTTCCATGGTACCGTTGCCCTTCGCATCTAAACTAACATTTCCTATATCGCCGGAATGAAAACTGCTGCTTCCCCATTTGCCATGATTGGCGCCTGTAGGATTCCAGTGCCCGCCCGCTGCTTTTCCCATATCTCCACAATCTCCCATTTCATGTATATGAACGGCAACGCTTTTGTTTGCCTTTGCAGGTATAGAAATTTCTAATTTCATTTTTACTTTGCCATTTTCTGTATCAAATTGCACATTACCCGTAACTGTGGTATCAGGGAAAGTGCCTGCAAGTACCGCTGCTGCATGATGCATGGAAGTATCAGCAGGCATAGGTTTTGTATGTGTAACTCCAACGCTGTCGCTGTTCCCGGTAACTGCTGTTTTAGTAGCAGGCGTACTAGTACCGCATGATGCAAAACTTAGAAAGGAAATTGCAAACACTGATAATTTTAGAGAATCAAATAATTGTTTCATGGTAGATTTTATTTAAGTTGAAAAATTTCCGATTGTAATTACAATAATGCCGGTTTAGGTTTAAGTAAGTATTAATTATACAATGTACTTAAGTTTTTAATTTCACAACAAACTATCTTAAAAAATATTGATTGCTACAGAATTAAATTTAAAGCCAGCTATTTAGTAATAGAAAATCCTGCCAATATGTTTCACCTAACGCAACCTGGGCATCTCAGCCAAACTGTTTGCCCGAAATTAATATTAAGGCGTTTAAAGCTGAAAAAGAGAATGCATAGGATAAGTTTGGGAATGGGAATTGTAGTATTAAATATTCCCACTGAGTTCTCTCAAATAATTAAAATTATAACCATGAAAAGTAATTCACATGAATCAACGGTGTTAGGCGCTTTGGGCGCTGCTATTGGTAAAGGATTAATTGCAGGAGCCGCCGGGACGCTTGCCATTACTGTTTCACAAATGATAGAAATGAGGATCACTAAGAGAAAACCCAGTGATGCACCGGCAAAAGCGGTGAAAAAAACATTACATATTGAGGCCACCCCTGGTAATAAAGAAGAATTTTCTAATGAGGTGCATTGGGTATATGGAACTACATGGGGCACATTACGCGGATTGCTTTCACTGGCTGGCATCAATGGTTTTGCCGCAACTACCATACACATGGCAGCAGTATGGGGAACAGCAGTTACTATAGAGCCAAAGCTGGATATTGCTCCCCCGCTTAAAGAATGGGAAACAAAGGATATCGCTGTGGATATTTTTCATCACCTGGTATATGCAGTAGTTGCAGGGCTCGTATATGATGCTATTGATTAATAAATTCATTGTAATAATTAATATAACATTTGAACATTTTTTATTCAGTTTTTTTAAGGCAAGCCATTGTATTTATATACCTTTAAGCTACCTAAATCATTTGTTATGTCTCCGTTTAACTTATCAAAACCTGTAGCAATTGGCTGCGACCATGCCGGGTTTGAATACAAAGAAGATATTATTTCTTTTCTTGATGGTAAAAGCGTTACCTGGAAAGATTTTGGGACTTTTTCAGGTAATTCAGTCGACTATCCTGATTTTGCGCATCCTGTGGCGAATGCCGTAGAAAGCGGGCAAGCTTGTTTTGGAATATTAATTTGCGGGAGTGCTAACGGAGTTGCAATAACCGCTAATAAACACCAGCATATAAGAGCAGCCGTTTGCTGGGGCGAAGAAATTACTGAGCTTGCACGCAAGCATAATAATGCAAACGTTATTTGCTTACCCGGTCGTTTTGTGAGAGAAGGCCTTGTTGAAAAAATGATAGAAATATTTATGCATACTGAATTTGAAGGTGGCAGACATGCAATGCGGGTAAACAAAATAGCATGCTCTTCTGCTAATCTTGTATGAATGAAAACAGCCGGGTTTAAAAGCGTTTATATTTGCAATCCATTTGCAAAATATCTTAGATGAGAAACTATTTTCCGGTACTTTTTTTAATATTTATTCTCCCCTGTAATTTATTTTCTCAAACAGATGCCGCATTAAAATATGCTGAAAGTATTACGC
>DASYOM010000132.1:0-25867 GCA_036007765.1 Chitinophagaceae bacterium
TTTAGATTGCCGCCGTGTCCTGCTTTGCTTCAAGCCCGGAGCAGAGACACGGCTTAGGATTAACCAGTGCGGCTCTTATAATGATTTTCGAAAAATTATAAACACCTTAAACTTTTTCCCAAATTTCATAGCCTTCAGATAAACCACTTGGAATAGTGTTTTCATATTTAGCAATAATTCTGTTGAGATTTTGCTCATCTATTTGGAAATCAAATTTACCAAAGTCGTCACGGTTGAAGTATTTATAACTACCAACTCCAGTCATTTTATTCGCTAAATTCAAATTAAAAGTTATGAGCGCCTCAATTTTTATAATTTTATTATTTCGCCAATCAGATTTAGTATGATCCATGTATTCAATTGTGCCAGTATAAATACCGTGGTAATGATATTTTAGTTTTATAAAATAATCGATTTGCTCCCAGTTATAGTATTTTAATTCATGATAAAATGAATCATCAAGAAACTTTACATTTTCAGAAGCTTCAATTTGGCCTTTGTTTGAGATTTTTGAACTTCTTAGTCCTTCATCATTTTTTTGAGTAATAAATTTTCTTCGATATTGAGGCTTTAGGAACCCGTATTTCCATTTGTCAACCAGTAGGTTCAATATTTCTACTAATAATAAAAGTATTACTGAGGAAAAAACTCCCAGAACAATATTTTGAATTTTTGAGTTTTCAGAAAAACAATATGGCTTATAAATACAAGGGACCCCAAATTATTACTCCCAATATTATTATTAAAAGTGTCAGCCAGAAAATGTTGAATTTGTATGGATTCTTCATATTTTAAGTTGTCAACCTAGCATTGGTTATAACACTTAAATATATTGCACTCCTTCTAAATTTGCAATTTGATTTTCAATTATTTAATCTTCGCCATTCCCAACTTGCCTTCCGGCAGGCAGGTTGTCGTTGCGGCAATACAACTTTCGCTTTCTGCTTCGCCACGTTTATTGCCGTTTAGTACGCAGTGATAATTAAGAATTAAGAATCATAATTGAAACACCAATTATACAATGAGTTTTGAGGAATTATTATTATATATTAGCCGGCTGGCTGCCGTTTTTTTTATTAATTATTTTTTGTACTTAACAAAAATGAAACGGTCATTTTACCATAGCGCCTTCCCTTCATAATAATCCAGCACCTTTGACCTTAGCACAAAATCATATTTTGAAATGATAAGGTTGGTGTTTGTTCTGTCAAGATTATTTTTGGCAATAAGATAAGGCACTGATGTTGTAGCGCCGGAATTGAAGAGGATCTCCGCAGCCCTGAAAGATTCCTGGAAAGAGTTTACCTGGTCGAGAAGAATTTTATATTTGTCAGCAGTGGATGTAAAATTTACATAAGCACGCTCGATACTTTGCTGCAATTCGGTTTTAGTATTTTGCTCTATAAGCTCATTATTTTTAAAATCAATTTTTGCAATCTTCACACGGCTCCTTACCCGGCTTGCATTAAATATGGGAATGGCTAAACCAAGATTAAAAGAAGTGAATTTATTATTCTTAAGCTGGCTTCCATAGTTTATCTTTTTTGTGTCAAAGTTATCCTGCTTTGTAATCACGGGTACCTGTGAGCCGTTTACGAGTACATAATCAGTTGAGGGAACAAATGCACTATTGAGTAAAACTGATTGTGTTGCCACACTGGAATAATTTGTATTTACATCGCTGCTCAGTGAAAGTGTTGGATACAATTCTCCTCTTATGGAACGAATATTTTTTTCAGCACTTTCGGTGCGAAGGTGAACCGCTTTTACCTGGGCAAACTGCTGCAACGCTGCCTGGTATATTTTATCCGGCTCTGCATTATAAGAAATGTTGAATGACTCCAATGGCATTCTTTCCAACTGCATATTTTTATCGTAAGGAATATTTAATAGTTGCGCCAGGTTAAGCTTTGCAGTTTCCAACGCCGCCTGGTTATCAACAATTGTAATCTGGTCGTTAGCAAGCTGGCCTTTAAGATCATAATATTGAGATGGCGGAATAGCCCCCGATTGATTTAATATATTAAGGCGCTCCACCTGCTTTACAGTAACTAAAGAGAGGCTTCGTGAAGTTTCCAAAATATCTTCTGCACTGAGCACACCGAGGTAAGCGAGAATAACATTAATGGTGAGATTATCTTTTGCCAGCTGCAATTCCTGCTGCGATGCTTCATGCCCTAACCTGTTTGATTTTATTTTATTTTGCAACGAGGAGCCATTGAATAATAAAAGGCTGCTGCTGGCTGAATAACTTGCGTAGTTAACATTTTGATTGATGAACCCGTTAGTGAATGGATCTATGCTTCTGCCATTATTAGTACCGTGATTGGCAAAACCGTTCAGGTTTGGAAGCATGGTAGCCCTGGATTGTTTTAATATGACATCTTCTCTCTGCATTTGCAGGTCAGATTGATTTACGAGCAGATTATTTTTAATGCCCGTTTCGATCGCCTCTTTGAGGGTTAATTTATTTTGTGCATGCGCTAAAATTGTGAACAGCAGAAAAATAATTATCGAAAAAATTGTTTTCATTTTGATTGTTTAACCTCACCCCAACCCCTCTCCGAAGGAGAGGGACAATAATTGTTTAACAGTTTATGGAACCAAATATTTGTTGTGTTGAGTTTTTAATTTTTAATTTTTAATTCTTAATTGTAAAATCAGGTTTCCTTCTCAATCCTTCCATCAAGCAGGTGAATAATTCTCGTGCCATACGCAGCATTTTTTTCAGAATGTGTTACCTGTACTATCGTTACTCCTTCGTTGTTTAATTCTTTAAAAATACCCATGATCTCCTCACCTTGTTTTGAATTTAAATTACCGGTTGGTTCATCCGCAAGGATTAATTTTGGTTTAACGATTAAAGCTCTTGCTATACCCACAAGCTGCTGCTGGCCGCCGGAAAGATTGGTTGGAAAAAGATCTTTTTTACCAACGATCTGGAAACGGTCAAGTATATCCGCAACCATTGCTTTTCTTTCAGAAGATTTTATGTTCTGGTATATCAGAGGGGTTTCAATATTTTCATAAACAGTAAGCTCATCAATTAAATGATACGCCTGGAACACAAAGCCAATATGGCTTTTATAAATCTCTGAGCGTTGCTTTTCTTTAAGCTTCAACACGTCCTGGTCCATAAAAATGTATTCACCTTCGTTGGCTTCGTCAAGCATCCCCAATACATTAAGCAATGTAGATTTACCGGAACCGGAAGGCCCCATTACTGAAAGGAACTCGCCCTGTTTTATATGAAGATTGATGTCTTTTAAAAGGAACGTTCGGTTGCTGCCTGTGTTCACCCATTTGTAAATATTCTTTAGTTGGAGCATTGTTGGTTTATTTGTTTTTAGTTTAGTTGTTTATTGGTTGATTTATAATCTCTTTAAAGTAGCGACTTCAAGTCACGGCCCTCTCTATTGGAGAGGGGTTGGGGTGAGGTTCTCTCTCACTCACTTCTTAAACTCTTCACTGGGTTAGCCATAGCAGCCTTTATTGATTTATAGCCAACGGCAAGCCATGCAACAACAATCGAAAAAACTATTGCAATAGCAAATACTGCCCAATTCATTTTAATACCGAATACAAAATTCTGCAGCCAGTTACTCATCATGTACCACGCAACCGGAACAGCTACTAAAGAACCTGCGAAAATAAGAATCGTAAATTCTTTGGAGAAAAGATAAATGATATTTTGAACAGAGGCTCCCAACACTTTCCTTATGCCGATCTCTTTGGTTCTTTGCACAGCCATAAAGGAAACCAGCCCATACAAGCCAAGGCATGAAATGAAAATTGCGATGCCTGCAAAAATTTTATACAACAAAGAAAGCTGCTCATCCTGTTTGTAAAAATCAGCGATATTTTCATCCATGTATGTACTTGTAAAAGCATATTCAGGGTAAGAATTATTCCATGCAGCTTCAACATCCGCTTTTGCTTTTTTAATATTTGCCGACATTAATTTTACGGAAGTAACCTGGTAATTTTCGCGGTTTTCAGCAATAGCAAGCGGTTTAATATTTTCTTTTAATGAATTCGTTTTAAAATCTTTTACTACACCGGTTATTGTTTTCCATTCACCACCTCCAAACCTGATCTGTTTTCCAATCATATCATCCGCTGATTTTACATTCAGTTTCTTTACAAGCGTTTCATTTACTACAACTTCATTAATGGTATCTGCTTTGCTAAATGGCCTGCCTGCAAGTATTTGCAAGCCAAATGTTTTAAAATAATCTTCATCGGCAAATTTGGTATATAAAGAAAATTCAGGATCGGGCTTGTGATCAAATCCAAAATTTGTTGCAGAATTATTATCTGATGAAGGCACATCGCTGCTAAAGCTTACGGATTTTACTCCGGGAATTTTTAAAAGCTTTTCCTTATAAGACGGTTGCCGGGAATATGCCACACTATCAGTATTGGCATTGATTATAAGAAGCGCTTCTTTACTAAAACCAAGATCAGCATTCCTTATAAAGTTCATTTGAGTAATCGCAACAATAGTTCCAACGATCAATATTTGCGAGATGGCAAATTGTGTTATAACCAAGCCTCTTCTTAATGAGATACCACCTACAGTCGCTGAAGTAATTTTATTTTTTAGCGCCAATGCAGGATTAAAACCGGAGAGCACTAATGCAGGGTAAAGGCCCGCGAGAATAGTTACCGTCCCCATAAGTAAAAGAACAAATAGTATAGTTTGCAAATTAAAAAATCCAAGCGACTCCTGTATGGAAGCTATATGTTTTATAAATGGCAGGCAGAGAATAGCGATGATTAATGCGAGTAATACTGAAATAAAAACTATGATGGCCGTTTCTCCAATAACCTGGAAAAATAATTGCCAGCGATAGCTTCCCAAAACTTTCCTGATCCCTATTTCTTTACTTCTGCCTACAGCCTGTGCAGTAGATAGATTAATAAAATTGATACACGCCATGATTATGATGAAAATACCGATAAGGGATAATGTCCACAATGTGGACATGGCGGTAACATGATCTCCAAAATTTTCAAAGCGCTGATCAAAATGTACATCGCTTAATGGCTGTAAAAAATTAGTTCGCTGACTTCTCTTGCGGTCACCAAAGTGTTTTTCGCTAAATGCCAGGAGCTGCGTGTTTATTTTATCTGCAGAAATATTTTTTGGCAGCAACATAAATACCTGGAAATTACTTGTGGTTGCACCCCACTCTTTTGAATAAAAATATACGCCGTCATTCGCCCTGACTGTTTCGTATGAGGTTACGATCGCCAATGGAAAATCAGTATTAACAGGAACATCTTTTAAAATTCCCGCAACTTTTACAGTAACTGCATTATCAAGTTTTAAATATTGGCCCATTGCATTTTTCCAGTCACCAAAATATTTGTTTGCGATCTTTTGGGTGAGCACCGTTACATTCGGCTCATTCAAAACAGATGGAGAGCCTGATATCCATTCATAATTGAATACTTTAAAAAATTGCGGGTCACAAAAAAAGAAACCGGTCTTCTCAATAAATTTTTTATCCGGATTTGCATTAGAAGCATTTTCTCCCAATACAGTTACCTGGCTCCCGTAGTTTGCTAATAAAGCGCCTGAAGTTATTTGAGGAAAATCTAACCTTAAGGCTTCCAGTGTAGGGAAAGGAACACCCGGAGTATAAAAAATTCCATCCTGTGTTTTATCCTTTGTTGCCACATGATATACGTGCTTATAGTTTGGCTGAAATTTATCGTAGCTTAATTCATATTTCACAACAGTAAAAAGCAGTAAGCAGGAAGCTATGCCTATTGCAAGGCCTGTAATATTTATAATAGAAAAAGCTTTGTGCCTTATTAAATTTCTAAATGCGATTTTCAAATAATTTTTAATCATGAAAAAACCAATTGCTGTTTTTAAAATTAAATTTTTACTTCATCATTCAAAATAGTAAAATCCGTGTTCCCTAACTCAACCGTTATAATAAATGATGGAAATCCTGATTGATGCAATTAGTTTTCAATGGATATGCCAATATCAAAACACCTTGCAGATAAGCCTATTAAAGATTCAAAGAAAAATGAAGTGTACGAAAACGAACACTTTTTGTACGGATATGAATTGCAAGTTATAGTGTTTGCAATATTTGGTTCAGAAAGATCAGGATAATTTGGTAAATCCATCGTTACTCCATTCTTCACTGCCTACGCCATGATGTACAAAGAAAAGGCCATCAGGATCATATTTCTTTTTCACTGCGGCCAATCTTGAATAGTTTGAGCCCCAAAAAGATTTTTGCCAGTTTTGTTCAAAATAATTGCTTTCTGATAAATACGATCCTGCATCGGGAGCAACCTTGAGTAACTCGTCCATTGCCCTGTTTATTCTTTCTGCTCCCTTATGTGCATCATTCATATCAGGCTCATGCCCGGAAATTCCTTTGAAAGCAGGTGCTCCTTCACCCGCTATAATGGCAAGTGCAAATGCATCCAGCACACCAGGATTCATAGCAGTATCCTTTGCAGCAGCAATTTCTTCGGGGGGAGCTCCCGCTAATCCTTTATTAATATGCAATGAAGTTGTCCAGTTGCGGCTTGCAGAAAATAATGCGTCAGCTAATGTTTGCCCGTTATCTTTTTCAAGTAAAGCAGCAGGTAACCATGCCGAGCGGTAAGCATATAGAAACTGTCCTGTTTCACTTCTGTTTGAATTCCAATAAATATTTTTAGCAGGTGCACCAGGACGATCATCCATGGCAATAAAAGCAGGACCAAATTGTTTCAGAAAATTTACATCCCAGAAACTTTGCGCAGGTATTGCCATAATAGTAAATGGTGTTTCGAATGTATAATTTTCCGGGGTTGCTTTTATCCACGCTTCGAAAGATTGCCATGATGATTGCGCCTGCTCTTTACTGAGGCCATGAAAAAGCATAGTAACATTAAAACTGTTATCAGCATGAAAAGCAACCTGCTCACCCCAATGATGATTAAAGAGCTCATCATGATAAAAATGTATAAACCGCGCTATTAATTTTTTATAGGCTTCATCAGAGGAAGCTTTAACAGAGCCAAATACAACACCAAAATTTTCCGGCAATTCTCTTGTTCTTAATGTAAGTTTGGTGATAACGCCAAAGCTTCCGCCACCACCACCTTTCAGTGCCCAGAACAAATCAGGATTGGTGCATGAATTTGCAATTTTTACGGTACCGTCTGCCATTACAATTTCGGCTTGCAATAACGCTGCCGCGGCGAGGCCATAATGTTTTGAAAAACTGCCAAAGCCGCCTCCTGATACAAGGCCTGCTACGCCAACAGTTGTACAACCCCCGCCCTGCACATATCTCCCACCCTGTGTTGTTACCTCTTCATAGGCGTGAAGCCATTTCACCCCTGCTTCAACAGTTACTGCATGTTGGGGCGATTGTTTCCCCTCACATCCTTCTGCAACAAAACTATCATGCATTGTTACATTATTCATAGACTTCGTCCATATAAGTAATGAGTCTGCAGAATTAGATGTGCCCTGGTAACTGTGGCCCCCGCCTTTTACTACAAGCCTTAGATTATTATTTCTTGCAAAGTTGACTGCAGTAACAACATCTGCAGTGCTTTTCGCCTCTACTGCGTATACACTTGGCTCAGAACGCCAGGCATCAAGCCAGCCCGAAGTTTGCGTAAGTGCAGGATTTTCCCCGATATAATATGGGTTTTTCAGGTTTTTAAAAACTTCTTTGCATGCAGGGCTTTCCGGTGAAGCCTTGCATGCAGCTAAAGGTGATTCGGGCTTTAGCAGGTTCCCGTTTACTTCTTTTTTTAATTGAGCCCATTTTTTTTCGGACGGCCACATAGCATCCCCGGGACGAACACGACTGAATGGAGATGGCTTCTGTAAAGTTTTTTTATTTACATCAAATATGGAAGGAGCAGCTAATGAAAGCCCGGGCAATAGAATTGCACTCTTAACAAATTTTCTTCTATTTATTGACATGATGCTTGAGATTAATTTTAAACCTGCAATTTAAAATTGTTTCAGTTGATAATTATCTCAAAAAATTAAGAAGAAGTTTCCAATAAATCCACAGATGGGATTTGTGATGCCTGGAATTCCTTAATGCTATAAGTATTAAACTAATGAATATCAATCTTAATTTTAAAAGCAGCAAATAGATGGTTTTATCATTGAGAATTATTCTTCATTCTCAATTTCAATTCTCAATTTTCCATTTGCTTCATCACTCCGTTTTTAAACATCACCAGCTGCATCTGTGCGGGAGCGAGAGTGTTATTTTATTAAAACATTACAGGTAAAATTTCCTTTCCAGTCTGATTCTTTCATTAAGTTTTCACCGATGATGAGTTTATAATTTCCCTTTACACTTACCGGGTAGCTTATACTCCTGGAGAAGGGGCCATCATACTTTCCTGTTTTTCCAAGAGGTATGTAAACCTGGTTAAAGCGAATGTTGGCAGTATCATCATCAGGAATTATCTGCGCTGTTATACTATCACCACTGTTTACAGGAACTATAAGTGTTACATGCCTTCCAATGCCGCTGAGATAGCCACGAATACTGCCCTTATTGTTAGTCAATTTTACGGTAAGCAAAGTATCCCTTGGTACAAGTAATTTGTTTACTTGTTTGGAAGTGTCAATTTTATAGACCAGCCCGGGTTCAGCTTTTGTAACATCGCTATCCTGGTTGCCACGCATCGCCGGAGGTTTTGCATTTTTATCATCCGCGGAATTACAGGCGCAAAAAAGTACAACGAGCAGGTAAAATAAAAAGTTCATCTTTTTCATGTGATAAAATTACCTGATAAAATTAAATTGCTTCTCGGAATATTGATTTTTAAACAGACAAGATTAGAGTTGAAAGAATAGAAAAGCAAATTTTATTAATTGAGATCCTGGAAAGGATAGATGCTGAAAAATAAACTTCATTAAATGATTGATGACTTTTTCCCTCTCCGGAATATTTAAAAGCAGTTGTCATAATATTCTAAGATAATATTATTGAAGGAATGTGTGGTGATACGCCAGCTCCGAAGTGGAGTATTTACTAAACCGAATGTTAACGGTAGTGTCTTTGCTTATTTTGCTTTTACATTTTTGATAAGCTCTTTCAATTCTTTGTCTGAAATATTATCAACGTCTGCTTTATCATAAATCGTAATCAAGTTAACTACAATTTCTTCACTGGAAATTGTTTCGGTTACACTAACTAAAATTGTTTCCACCAAAGAAATAACTCTTGCACCACCGCTTTTGCCTTTTCCTTTGCTTAAAATCTTAAATCGTATTTTATAAACGTCTTGTCCTAATGAAGTTCCAAGTCTTGGTGTTACTATTAAATCTTTTTCCAGATTAAGCAAATCTTTGGATAAAGAATGATATTTTTTAAGAAGTGGCTTAGCAGCCGAATTAAAAGACTTGGTGATTTTAACTGTTACTATCACGCAAAAAGTCTTTTAAAGTTTCTAACTTTTTTCGTGATTTTTTTGCGTCTTCAACCTCTCTCAAACCATCTTTTATTTCAGTTAAAACTTTGAGCTTATTTTGAAGTTTAGAATAATCCTGGTTTATTTTTTCCCAGGTTTTCAATGGAACTAAAACAGAAGTTTTGTCGCCATTTTCATCAACCATATATTTTAAAGCACTTGCCATACTAAGTCTTTTTTCAAAGCTATAAAATTTTTATGAACTGAGAGTTGTCGGCGATTACCAACGTTGTATTCATATAATAAACTCTCCAGTCAATATCCACACCGGCGCAGATATGCAGTTTGGCTATTGTGATCGGGTGTCTGTGCCATTGAAAGTGCATTATACTATTAAAGTGTCCAGCTTTGTTATTTCCAGGAGCCCTTCACCTCCATAGTAATCTATTGCACTGCTATATTTCCATTCTTCAACCTTTGTAACAAAACCAGCTTCTATAGGATTGTAATGGATGTAATCTAATTTCTGATGCGTCATTTTACTATTGATTAATTGTATGGGATGGGATGGCTTTCTGCTTGCCACAACTGAAACTTTGCTGTATTATTGTTCTTCTTTGCTGCTCGTTCCATCATCCACAGCATCCATTCTTTTCTTCTCTCACTATAACTGTTTTGATGCTTTTATGCAACATCTCAGCTGTATGCCGCTTCAAATCTCTCATTATATTTTGTAATGGATTTCCCTTTGTGCCAATAATAAGATGAACATGACTTGTCATAATGCACCATCCATATAACTCAAGATCTTTATTCGCCTGGCAATATTTTATGCTATTTAAAACTTCTTCCTTGTATTCATTACGAATGAAAAGACCTGCCTGCCCGGTAGGCAAGTCAATCCAGTTCGTAACAGCAAAGCTTACAAAATATATTTTATCATTATCGGCAAACTTATATTTTTTGCTCGCTTAATAGATGTAAGAAATAGCTTTATAAAACGGTACATTATTATTCATTGCACAGATACGCCAGCGCACTTGCCTTTGCTGCATTATCTGTGCCAGAGTGGGAGAAGATATGTACTAAAGTTGAACAATGAAAGTCCTGCCCGGACTGTAGCTGATAGCATTACAAAAGATGAGAATATGCATGTCTGCCAGCATAGAAAGCCCACTGTTGTACGTATCTTTATTTTCTTTTGTCTATTTTTAATTTGATAAAAGTAATAAGCCCAAAAAACAATTAAACCAATGGGCAGGTTTAACTGATACCAAGTTGGTTCAAAAGTCGATTTAATAAATATAAATAACGAAGGTCTGAAAACCTTTAGCTCCGTAGCCTTCGCTAAATAATTATAGTAAATAGTCGTCGTTCCAAATAAAATAATAACGAACCATACTGCTTTGTTATTTATTTTAACTATGGATAATGTTATTAATGTAGATAAAGAAATTATTGCAGTTACAATTGAAAGGTAAAATAAAAAGTTCTTTGACTTGTCGTGGGATAGGTCACCGATATTATTGTTTGTAGGAATTAATTCAAAGACAGCCTTATGTTTTTCGTTCTCTTTAGTGAGGTTAATATATTTTGTTTCATAACCTTGTTTTGTCAAGACCAATTCTAAGTCAGGACATGCAGGAACACAACCTACGAATTCGTGAAAGGAAAAATTTCCATTTTTATCAGAATATGCAATCTTGTCAAACCAATTTATTTTTACACTGTCAATAGGTAGTTGATTGCTTGCCGAAATTATTTTTCCGTCTCCTTTAATTATTCCTTCACAAGAGACATTAAAAAAAGTAAGAAAAATATGCAGATATTTTGAAGTCCCATAAAAGTTACGACAACGTTGAGTATTGCTGCAGGTGGGGGATTTTATAACGTCCCGCCCGGAACTACCGCTTGGTTTCCTTTTGTTGATGAAGATAAGAACTTTTGCCTGGCTTTGTTCGTCAGCCGAAACTGCTGCTGATAGCAAACTACAGATGATTGCTCCAACGTCCAGCCCCGCTTGTAGCAATACTCTTGTTGGTGGCAGTTTTTCTTCTCACTTAATAACAATTCACTATTCTGTCCGCAAACTTTTCACTGGGTTGGCAACGGCTGCTTTAATTGCCTGGAAGCTTACTGTTATCAATGCAATTATTAATGCAGTAATACCGGCAATAATAAATACCCACCAACTGATATTAATTCTGTAAGCAAAACTTTGCAGCCATTTGTGCATTGCCCACCATGCTGCGGGAAATGCAATCAGCGATGCAATTAACACCAGCTTTAAAAATTCTGTTGAAAGCATTTGTGTTACCTGCATTACACTTGCACCAAGCACTTTACGAATGCCGATTTCTTTGGTGCGTTGTTCTGATGTATATGTTGCCAGGCCAAATAAACCAAGACAGGCAACGAAGATGATTAATACAGAAAAGATATTGAGAATGGTTCCGGTTTTTTGTTCGGCTGAATATGTTTTATTAAACAGGTCATCCATGAAAGTATAGGTGAAGGGTTCACCGGTATTATAACCGTCCCATTGTTTTTTCATGGTGGCTAATAAGCTCGCAACATCAGTTGTTTTTATTTTGAATATCAAACCACTTTCGGGTTGTAAACTCATGTACAAAGGACTAATTGCTTCATGCAATGATTTAAAATTGAAATTCTTCACTACACCAATTACATGAAAAGGAAAATTTCTGCCTTTATCACTATTCTGCCTGATTACCGTTTTATCAATAGCTGTTGCGTTGTTCCATCCCAATGCTTTTGCAGCGGTTTCATTTAATATAATGGCTGAAGAATCGGTTGGAAAATCTTTGGAAAAATTTCTGCCACTAACTATATGCATACCAAGGGTTGGAATGTAATTTTCATCTACATGATAATCCACGCCATTCACTACATTATTATCATTGCCCTGAGGATAAGCCAGTGCATTATTGTAATTACCATCTGCAGGTTTGTACCACGACATTGTTGCATTTTCAATTTCCGTGTTTTGCAGCAGTTGCTGTTTATACGCCTGTTCATTTTTGCCAAGTGCATAAGAATTAGGAATGGTGAGAAGTTGTTCTTTATTATAACCAAGGTCTTTGTTCTGCATATATTTCATTTGTTGGTAAACCACAATCGTCGCTATAATTAAAGCAACGGAAATAAAGAATTGAAATACTACAAGACTGCTTCTTAAACCAAAGCTTTTATGATTGGCGGTAAGTTTTCCTTTTAATACAGCAATGGGTTTGAATGATGATAAATAAAATGCAGGATAAATGCCGGCAGCCACGCCCACTAATAATCCAAGACCAACAAAAGCAAGAACAGGTTTAACATCAAAACTTAAATGCTTTCCTGAAATATTATCGAATGCCGGCAATGCCAGTTGCACTAAAGCAAATGCAATAAACAATGCAAAGAATGTAATAAGTATTGATTCTGATAAGAACTGACCGATAAGCTGGAACTTTCCTGAGCCTGCTACTTTTCGTATGCCAACTTCCTTTGCTCTTTTTGATGCACCTGCTGTAGAAAGATTGATGAAGTTAATGCAGGCAACAATCAGCATAAAAATAGCAACACCACCAAATATGTACACATACATTTCATTACCACCCGGTTCAAATTCTGTTGTTGTGCTGGAGTTAAGATGAATATCAGTCAGCGGTTGCAAAGCAAAGCCAAGGCTGTTGCCTTTTGTTATAAAGTCATTCAGGCTTAAGCCCATTGCCTGTTGTATTGCCGGACCCATATACTTCTTAACCATAGCAGGAAATCCTGTTTCCATTTGCTTTATATCAGTGCCGGGTTTTAATAAAAGGTAAGTATGAAAGCCGCCGCTCATCCATGTATCTTCAGATGCCCTTTCATTGCTTTTCATAGAGCCAAATACGTCAAAATGAAAATGGGAATTAACCGGTATATCTTTTACAATACCCGTTACTATATATGGCCTGTTATCATCAGCAGTTACTATTATCGTTTTACCAATGGGGTCTTCATTACCAAAATATTTTTTTGCAGTTGACTGTGTCATCACAACTGTATGCGGCTGGAGCAAAGCAGTTTTTGCATCACCTTTAAGTATAGGTAAAGTAAAAATGCTGAAGAAGTTTGCATCTACATTTGCAAACTGGTCAGCCTTAAAAACTTTGTTTTTGTAAATAATTTTCGAACTTCCCTGATCTTGTATTCTCGTTGCATCCTGTACCTGCGGAAAATCTCTTTTCATTGCTTCAGCCAGCGGTGGCATGGCAACACTTTCATTTATTTTACCACCATTAATGTTTGCCCGGAAGAGAACACGTACGATGTTATCTGCATTTTTATTAAAGCGATCATAGCTCAGTTCATCCTGCACATACAACATAATTACAAAGCATGTTGCAATGCCAATGGATAAGCCAAGAATATTGATGAAAGAAAACAATTTATTCTTGCGAATATTCCGCCACGCAGTTTTAAAGTAGTTTCTAATCATTTTTTCCTTTGCAGGCGTTCCATTTCTAAATTAAAAACGTCTAAGAATACTAAAAGAAGCCGCCGATGATGTGTTCGTGCAGATGGTTTTGCTGCTCAGCAATCACCAACATCAGTTTAAAGCCGCACACGATTTATCTTACCTCATCCATTGAATCAGAAAATCTAAAATTCATCCACTGTACTGAGTATGGGTGTTGTGATGTTTATTTTTATGGCTAAGTTAATGAAATGATAGAATGTTATACCTGAATCCATTCCATACCCTCTGTGCTGGTTGTTGGTGATTGCATGGCTGCAAACCATTGGCACAAACACCAACGGTGGTAAGTTAATTAAATGCCATAGGCTTTTTTTTATGATAATCAGCTAAATAATTAAGTTGATTATTTTCAAGTGAGTTCGTTTTTGAGACAACAGTATTCGATTTTATTACAATGCAGGATGAAGTTCAAATATGCTGAAAAAACATTAAAATGTGTCCGAAAAAATTGCCACCGACTTGTGTATTTATGCTAAAGTACGCTACTAGTTTTTACAATACAATATGGCTTATACATTGAGTATTATGTATCAACCTGCAAATGCGCGGTTGGCAGGCAGTAGCGTAAATACAATTCAACTTAACTTTAAATCATCCAAAGGAATTTATTTCAAAGCCACAATCAGAAAGTTTGCTATCATTAAGAATTGTTCATCATTCTCAATTTTCAACTCTCAATTTTCAATTTGCTTACTACTCCGTTCTTAAACTCTTCACCGGGTTTGCAATTGCTGCTTTTATTGCCTGGAAGCTAACAGTTGCAAATGCAATTAGTAATGCAAGAGAACCAGCTAAGGCAAATACCCACCAACTAATATCTATCCTGTATGCAAATTCCTGGAGCCACTTGCTCATGGCATACCATGCGATAGCTGATGCAATAATTAATGCAATTAAAATAAGCTGCAAAAAATCTTTCGATAATAAAACAACAATTCCTGGGACACTGGCGCCAAGCACTTTGCGAATGCCTATCTCTTTTGTTTTTCCTGCAACAACAAAAGAGATCAATCCCCACAAGCCAATGCAGCAAATAAAAATGGATATAATTGAAAATGCCTTGAAGAGATTATAATCTTTTGTTTCCTGCTCATATTTTTTTGCAAGCGTTTCGTCAATAAAATGAAAATTGTATACATAATCAGGATATACTTTTTTCCATGCGCTTTCAATCGTGGCCAGCGTTGGCTTTACTGCTGCCGGGTCTATCCTTATACCTGCTGCAAAATAAAAGAATGGAAATGGAATGAGGCCAACCGGGGAAATACTTTTGTGAAAAGAAGTTGTGTTAAAATCCTGTGTTACTCCAATTATTGGGAGCTTAAAATCATTAAGGCCAATCATTATTTTTTTACCGATGGCATCTGAAGGATTTTTATAGCCCAGTGTTTTTGTAAGCGTTTCATTTACCACAATTGCATTAGCAGAGTCCTTCAAATTTTCTTCACTCGCAAAAAACCACCTTCCTGCAACCAGTTTTACCTTGTATGTCTCCAGGTAATTTATATCGCATGGAATCATTCTTATACTATAATCATTCTTCACGCTTAGTTCATCCGTTTGCATGGTTGTATTAAATCCGTTATCGGAGATGGGGGCGCCCAGGCAAAAGGAAATATTTTTAACTGCTCCCTGGTTTCGCAGCAGGTTGCGAAATAGCTCCCTCTTTGCACTATCGGGCACAGGCAACCCAACTTCTATAACCGCTTCTTTATTGAAGCCAAGTGATTGGTTACTGAAAAACTGCCTTTGCCGCGCAATAATAATTGTGCAGATGATTAATGCAATTGAAGTAGTGAACTGGAGAACTACTAATCCTCTTCTCAATAATGTTGAAAATTTTCCAGGCAATGCAAATTGGCTTTTCAGCGAAGTAATAGGATTAAACCTTGATAAAATAAGCGCCGGGTACCCGCCGGATAATAAGCTCACCAAAATCAATAATGCAACTCCGCACAAAATATATTTTATGTTGAGCAACTGGCTTAGTGAAATTGATTTATCAAGCAATTGATTAATGGCGGATAAAAATGCAGCGCTTAAAAATATACCGGCAACGGCAGCAATTGTTGTTAGTACAAATGTTTCAGCCAGGTAATAAAAAAATAATTGAGTTGCTGATGCACCGATTGTTTTTCTTATGCCTACTTCTTTCGATTTTGAAAACGCAAGCGAGGTTGAAAGATTCATGTAATTGATGCAGGCTATTACGATAATAAATAACCCTAAAATTAAAAGCATATTTAAATACCGGGAACTAACAGTATAAGAAGGGTTGCTATTTTCAAACAACGGATCGAAATGTATTGCGCTCAAATTTTGCAGGTACATCTTTTCTTTTTTATCATTATCGTCTTCTGCATTCCTCAATATGATGGCGTGTAATGCATGCTCTGCCTCGTTTATAGCAGCAACATCTTTTACTTTTACATAACAATACCCGTGGCTTCGCACACCCCACTGATCTATATCCAGCCCTCCGAGAAATTCTTTCGAAAATGTAGAAAAAGAAATAAGCATGTTGAATGGTAAGTGTGTAGCGGCGGGTATATCTTTTATAACAGCACCCACTTCTGCATCTACCTTATTATCCAGTTTTATAAGTTTACCTATAGGGTCTTCATTACCAAAATATTTCTTTGCAGCGCTTTGTGTCAGTATTATTTTTCGTGGATCATTTAAAACAGCGGCACTTCCACGAAGCCAGAAATTTTTTATTTTACCAAAATCCAAAACTTTAAAAAAAAGTGAATCAGCAAAAAGAATGTTCTTTTCATTTACAGGTGTTTCTGTACCCACTTTAATATTCATCTCTTTTACATAATGTACTTCTGTTGCTTGTATGCCTGGCAGTTCATTCCTGAGCAGGCACCCCACAGTATAAGGCACTACAGCTTCATATTCATTTTTTGAAGCCGCCCCCCTTTGCTTACGACTCTATATATATTATTTCCCGAATGAAAAGTATCAAAGCTTTTTTCATAGTCAGTAATTAAAAAGATAATTATTACAGCCGCAATGCCAATTGACAGGCCTGCAATGTTTATAAAACTAAAACTCTTATACCTCCACAGGCTTCTGAAAATTTGTTTGATATATTGATAGATCATTTTCCTTTTATTTAAATCAATATTTACTATTCACTTCTTAAACTCTTCACGGGGTTTGCCATTGCCGCATGAATAATTTTAAATCCTATTGTAACAAATGTTTTGCGAACCCGTCTTTACCAGAAAGCCACCGTAACCCCGAAAACGCACATATTGCTCTACCTGCGGAAAATCTTTTTTCAAAACAGGGCCCATACCATCAGGAGCAACCGCCAATACAAAATGATTGCCACCAAATTTTATATCCCCGTCTACACGATAAATCCTGCCAGCATTTTTATTGTACTTATCATAACTCAATTCATCTGTTACATAAAGTAACATAATCAGGCAGGTAGCTAAACCTACAGCAAGCCCTGCAATATTGATCGCAGAAAAGCCTTTGTTATTCCAAAGATTTCTTAATGCAATTTTGAAATAATTTTTTATCATAACAGGTATTTCGGCTACAATGAATCATCCCAGGTTTTGATTTTCATTTGACCTAACTTAATTAAACTCCAGGTTTATTTTTCCACCGCCTGCGTCCACAGTTACCGGAATTCCTCCGCCGTTCAACGCTCCATTTATTTCCTCCTTATTTAAGTTGCCTTTAAAATTTTCCATCGTGCCGGTTGAAATTTTCATAGCGCTTAATTTCAGATCAACACCAATGTTCTTCGGGATTTGCAAATTCACTTTACCCGCGGAATTATGAATAGAAACAAATTTGCCGAGGCTAATCATAGACACATCAATATTTCCGCCACTGGTTGCAGTTTTAAGGGAACAATTAAGTCCCTGCAGGGAAATATTTCCCCCACTTGTATTAGCAGACAAGTCTCCTTCAATGGCGTCACCTTTAATATTTCCACCGCTTGTTCCCACTTTGACAATACCTTTTAGCGCTTCGATTCTTATAGATCCCCCTGAAGTAGATATGCTGATGTTCCCGGAAGAATTTTCTGCATCAATATTGCCTCCGCTTGTAGAAAGATCAAGATCATTTTTAGAATTTCTTAAATAAACATTTCCGCCTGATGTTGAGCCCTTGGTCCTACCCTCTAAATCTTTCAGCACTAAATTGCCCCCACTGGTTTTAAAATCCTTTAGTCCTGACATGCCTGTCAGCTCTATATTTCCGCCACTGGTGAGCAGGTTGATTTCCGCGGATTTGGGAACATATATTTTAAAAGAAAAGCTAAGCGATTTTTTCCAGTCAGTGATCCTGTGTTTTGACTTAGCCGTAGCCGTTAGCTTACTCCCACTTACTGAAATGTTCAAATCATAGTCATTATTTACCCTGTTTTTTATTTCGTCGTCTGATAAAGATTTTTGCCAGTTATTATTCTCGTTTATATATACTTCAACACGTATTTCAGAATTGCCAACAGCTGTAACAATTATATTGCCCCCAGATGTTTCGGAAACAACCTTGTCTATTGATTCACCCGAAAGTGATTTGATTAAATATGCTTTTTCGGATTTGTTTTGCGCATTTACTGCAAGACAAATATTTGCAAACAGTAATAAAAAGAAGTACTTCATAATATGATTTTTTTAAATTTTAGATTGATTTTATTTGATGTTTTTTCCACTATGGGCAAATACAACCTTAGATTTCAACCATCATACCAATGGCGTACTGCATTGATATACAGTATTTGAAGGTGATAAGTTATTTTTGGAACTGTTCGATTATGAACACCTCGAAAGAAAAAGCGGACAGTTATTTACTATACGATTTAGCCCGTGCTAGCAGGCAAGAATTTTGAGCGTGTTTCAAGCCCCGATTGTAACTCATTCATCATAACCTGACTGCAATAGCCTGTTTTTAGTCGCATTTAAAAGCAATATTGGTTAATTTGATACACAAAATGTGATGCAGTGTGTATCATCAATTTATGGAAATGTTATTATAAAAAAAGAAAAAAGGATATCCCTTTTCTAAAGGGATATCTCGTGAAAATGAATTATTTGTGAAGTCATATTGTTGACAATAAAAGAATTTTTAGCCTGGTATTTTAACTGGCGCATCTTTTGCTAATCTATCAATCTTAACCATAAAACATTAATAATATGAAAAAGATAAGCATTCTTCTCCTTGTTGGGTTATTTAGCATAACTCAATCCTGTAATAATAACGACGACAAAAAGGACAGCGTTGAAAACGCCAATGATGCCAATGATAAAAAGGATACATCCGAAGCCATGAACAACAACAATAAGGATACCACGGCGGCCATGGCTCCCATGGCAGTGAATGATGATGTAGCCGATTTTGCTGTAAAAGCAGCTAATGGCGGGATGATGGAAGTTGAGATGGGAAAATTAGCTGAACAAAAAGCCGTGAGTAAAGGTGTAAAAGCTTTTGGCGCAATGATGGTGAAAGATCATAGCAAAGCAAATGATGAATTAAAGAAACTTGCCGCAGAAAAAAATATAACCTTACCTGCTTCAATGGGAGACGATATGCAAAAGCACATGGATGACTTACGCAAAGACACTGCGATGCAATTCGATAAAAATTACATTGATATGATGGTATCTGATCACAATGATGACATTGATCTTTTCGAAAAAGCCGTAAAAAATTCAAAGGATTCAGCGTTTAAAAATTTCGCTGCTAAAACATTGCCCACTTTATACAAACACCTTGGGGCTGCAAAAGCCATTGTAAAAAGCCGGAAGTAAATTTATTAACTAATATTAGCTTTAAGAAAGGATGCAGTTATTGTATCCTTTTTTTTATAGTTCAGGCTAAAGCTCATCAAGGCTTCGGGGCTACTTACTATCCATTATAATGTATGGCACGGATACGATATCTTACTAGTTAAAAAAGTTTCGTTACGCCGTTTAACTATTAATTTGCTTTCAGTACATCAGTAGGTTTTTTTCTGTAGTGCCTGCCATACTTTTGCGCCGATTGTAGCAGAGCCAATAACCAGCACGCATACAAAAGATACCAGTATTGATGAAATACTTACACCTGCATTTATCCTGAATATCATATTCATCAAAGTTCTTGAAAGCATATACCCGGCATAGCAGCCAATAACAGAAGCAACAATAAAAATCCAGGAATATCCTTTAAGCACTACTTTTAAAATATTTCCCGGGCCTGCACCTACAACCTTACGGATAGCTATTTCTCTTCTTTTTTTAAGAACAGATAATGATACTAAAGCAAACATTCCTGTTGCAGCAATGAATACTGAGATAAAAGCAAACCATAAAAAAATGCTGGCAATACTTTTATTTACCCGTGCTCCTTCTGCAGCCACTTCATCCTGGTAGTAAGCTCTGAAAGGCTTCAGGGGATAGAGTTTCGACCATGTCTTTTTTATTTCAGTATATACAACATTAAGGGAACCCTGCTTTGCATGAATAATCATCTTAGAATATTTATCCGGCGGAAAGAGGCTCATAGCAACAGACTCAATAGGTTCAAAGAGGCTGTTTTGTGTAAAATCTTTTAATACTCCTGTAACGGTGCAACTCGTGGTATCATCCATTTTTATTTGCTTGCCAATTGCTTCCTGTGGTTTCCATCCAAATTCAAAAGCAAGCTTCTCGTTTATGAGCAATGAATGTAAGTAATCGCCTTTACCGGATTTATTAAAATCTCTTCCGGCAACGAGTTTTAAATTCATTACCTTAAGATAATTTTCGCCCGTTTCAAAAAACATAATTTGCTTTTTTTCACCGTTTACTTCCAATGCAGCTCTATCATAAGAAAAACCTATATTATTATTTGTCCCTGCGATTTTATCAATACCGGGAATTTTACTGAGTTCATCACGTACAGGTATATACGCAGATGCATCACGGAAATTAAGTCCAATAATATTTTCTTTATTATAACCATAATCATATTCACTTTGAAATTTGGAATTGCGTGAGAAGGCCACTCCGGCAATCACGGAAATAAATGATATAACTATCTGCAGGCCCAGCATAATACGGGAGAAAAAATTATTGCCTCCAAATTTTACTGAGCCCCTGAAAATATTTGCAGCATTAAACCTGCTAATGTAAAAAGCAGGATATGCGCCGGCGAGCAATGTTATACCGAGTAGTATCACACCAAGTAATGCAAGCAAAGTATAATCATGAAAATAATTAGCAGTAATGTCTACATAAATAAACATGGCATTAAATGCGGGAAGCCAGAAGTTGTTTATGATTGCCGATAACCCGATCGCCAATAACACAATACATGAGCACTCAAGCAATTGTTGAAACATTATCTGCCGCAAAGAACTGCCCATCACTTTTCGTACACCTATTTCTTTAAGGCGCCGGTTGCTTTGAGCAACAGATGTATTGGCAAAATTTAAACATGCGGATAATAAAATTAATATTCCAAGAATGAATGGCCCATAGGTCGCAGCATCTTCCGGGCGCTGCATGAGCACATTATTTTCAATCTCTCTTATATGGTTTGCTACATGAGAAAGTGGCTCCATAACAAACGAAATAACCTTTAAATCCGTCCTTGCTGTCTGCAACATGGGAAGATATTTTTTGAAATCCTTATTCAAATTTTGTGCGTCAGAAGGCTGCGATAATTTTAAAAAGACTGCATCTGAAAATAAAGTCCAGTCATCATTCCTGTAAACGGATCCATCTGTTTTTAGTTGATTATCAAAATTGGTAATTATTTCAAATTGAAGAGAGGAATTTGTTGGAGGATCTTTTAGAACACCCGTAATGGTCAAAGGTTTTTTATAAGTCTCATCTGAATAAAACATTAATGTTTTGCCAATAGGATTTGTATTTCCGTAAAATTTCTTTGCAGCCTTTTCAGTAATCAATACAGTAGAGCGATCACCTAAGTTTATGGTTCCTTCTTTAAGCGGAAAATTAAATACCTCGAAAAATGAAGGGTCAGTAAAATGCGCCAGTGAAGCAAATGGTTCGTTTTGATCTGTTAATGTCAAGGCTACGGCTGTTCCAGCGAACTGTTTCCTTTACATTTGAGAATCATTTTTTGCAACAATAGCCAAGGGCATTGGGCATATACCTTTCAAGTTATCACTTTGTGTTGTTTTGGTAAGTACCCTGAAAATATTGCTGCTGTTTTTATGAAAATTATCATAGCTAAAACTGAACCTGTAATTTTGAAAACCCCATACAACTGGCTTCTAAATATGTATTGGCTGGTGATTACCTGCAGTTGCCGCCTACAGTCCTTAGTGGGACACTGTAATGGGTTTGAATAAATCTATTTTAGAAGTGTGCGTGGAAGGTGTTGCCAATACTTTTTTGCTGGATACACAATATCGCATGCGTGAATCTATCGCAGGTTTTTCCGGTGGTTATTTTTATAAGGGTCTGTTACAGACTGCATCCCATCTTGCTAATAAAGGTGTGCATATAAGTTTTATTGACACAGCCGGTTCCGGTTACAACGAAATGCAGGGGAGCAATGGCATGAGCTTACAAAATGAAGGAGAGTTATTGATCGTACAAAAATTGTTAGAAACGGAAGGGCTTGATTCATCTCTCACTGCCTTTATTTCCCCGTATTCCGGGCAGGTAGCAGCGGCAAAAGAGATTTTACCAAAACAAATGCGAATCAGTACTATCGATAGTTTCCAGGGGCAGGAAAAAGAAATCGACATAATATCCCTTGTGCGGAGCAATGATAATGGCGATATAGGGTTTTTAAAAGATTACCGCCGTATGAATGTCGCAATCACCCGCGCAAAGGAACAATTGTTTGTAGTAGGCGACAGCGCTACCATTGGAGCAGATCCGTTTTACAATGCTTTTATTATTTATACTGAGAAGAATGGAAGATATAGGTCGGTGTGGGAGTTTGAGATGTAATATCGACCATGAACCAGGCTGGCTGCGTTGCATTGATTCATAAACTTTTTATTGGAAAGAGCTGACAGATCAACGCCTAAAATTAAAAGAAGATAAAATGATATACCCAATAAATTCAAGAACCAGCAGGGCTTGTAAAATAGCTTTTAGTATGCATGCGACCAACGCAAATTTCCAATTCAATAAAAGCATGATAAAAAAGATGGTTGGTTCCATCCAGCGGGTATAGCGGATCAATTTGGGGAGAATTTTCGTATTCTCAGAAAAGTTTCCGTTTTTCTCATCACGATGCAGCCCAATATCATAATTGTTTATTGCTGCTACAATATTATAGGCGATTACAAATAGAATTAAAATTGCAGAGTTAAATGGAGTATTGAACCACGAGATCATGAAAGCCTTTTTAAATATTAATCAACTTGTGATACCTGCATGTGTAGAGTATAAAATATAACGCTCCGGGACAATGATTATTGCAGTCAGGTTTTAAAATATTATGCATAAGAGAAATGCAATGGTTGGTATAATAGCTTGATCTAAAAAATCATCGCTCACTCTTTATCTTCTTTTATCATCTTCAACCCTTTGGTCCACCTGGCCAATTGTTTCAACATTGTCTCTGCCGCTTTATGAGATATTTCATTGGCTTCAAACTCATTCTGGTCATTAATATTTTTTGTAAAAAACGGAAAATTTACGGATTCTATAATTGTAACCATCTTAAAAGTTGCGAGGTCATTTTTTAAACTATTAGAGGCTCTTGTTCCACCAGATACACCACCATAGCTTACAATCCCTGCCGCTTTGTAGCTCCATTCATGGAAAAGATATTCTAATGCATCCCTCAAAGGCGCCGGGTAATTGTAATCGTATTCGGCGGTAACAAAAATAAACGCATCAGCTTCTTCAATTTTCGCACTCCACCGTTTTGTATGGTCATGTTCATACTTTTTTAAAGAGGGATGATTGGGCTCGTTCATCATAGGCAGGTTAATTTCCCCAAGATCTAATACTTCCACATTGAAATTACTATTTTGCTTCGCCACTCCGGTTATCCATTCAGTAACGATAGGACCTTTTCTTCCCGGCCGAACGGTAGAAGAAATTACTTTCAAGTTGTACATAGATTTAATTTTTGTTTAGTGTTTGTAACTTTTCACCATCAGTGTTTAGAATGATTTTTTATTCAAGTGCTAATACTACAATCATACCATTGGTTTGCCAAAATAGATTATGAAAAACAGATAATAAAAAAACCTCCGGGAGCTACATCAAATAAGAATATTTTCTAATAGAAATTTTTCTATTAGAAAATACCCTTATTACTATAAATAATATCTGTCAGTGTTCGACCTTTACTTATACTTGATTATAAAACAATTTAATTAAAATCCCCAAAGACCTACACTATTTGATTTTCCTATGAACATCTCAAAACTTCAGGTTGCATGATCTTGTTTCCCGGTTATACAGCCTGTTTTTTTTGAATTTCATCAAAGTATGTAGCAATTAAAAAAGCATAAGAGCCGCCGCAAACGCGTGAAAAATTTTTACATCGCTCTTAGATACCCTAAAATTATTGAGGTACTATATTGAACATCCAATTACAAGTCGATTGCTGACAAGGTACAAGCCAGATAATTTCAAGGAATATTAAGCGCCTTAATACTCATAACTATTGATGGGCGTTTCTTTTTTTCTCTTCTTCGGGTATTTTAAATGACCAGGGGGCCGTCGCCCGCAATTAAAAAATAAAAAAGCAAACCTAATACCAAAATGGAGAGAATCAATTGAGAATACGGCTGGAGCATATCCCTTGATGAATTTACAAAAATAATTGCACCAATTAATATTGGTATCTGAATAATACAGGCAAAACGCGTGAACAAACCGAGAATCAAAAAGATTCCGCCAAGTATATGTGCAAATACCACATACTGCCCAGCTAAAATGTAAGCAAAAGAACCAAATGATGTTCTGTTGGACATCAGGTTAATGAGCTTACTCATGTTGAGGAGGAAATCTACACCTTTGTAGCAAAGAAAAATTCCTAAAGCTATGCGTACAATATCCATCCATTTTGGGTGATGACTGGTGCCTCAATTATCAAGGCGTTGTAGAAAGTTCATACAGGAAGTTTTTAGAAATGAAAGAGCTATTCCAAAATTAATAAAATTCCCGTATCACTCTAAATAATATTCATTTTTTATTTGAGAAACGTCTAAGTACCTAAAAGGTAAGATTAGGAAACTTCTTCTAAAAAGAAATTACCTCATAGCTGATGTCATAATGAAAAAAACGTTTCCAATCGTTTTGTAACTATCTATTGGCTCATCTACTTCATAGCCTGCTGAATAATTTCAAAGTCGCCTTTTGATATTTCTCTAAACCCACTGATTAAATAAAATCCCCATCGTTTTTTATTTTTAATAAAACTAAGTTTTTCAATCAACGGCCGTATTTCGGCATCCACGCTTTTATCATATTTTACATCACGCCTGTAAGGTTTAAGCTTAGAAATTGTATTTGGCTGGTATAGCTCGCTGTCAATAATTTCACCAATATCGGTGAATGTTTGTAAGGATTTGCCATTTTCAAATTTATCCTTTGAAGAATAATAAACAATACGATCGCCTTTTGAAGGCTTGCTCATAAGATCTTTTCTGCCGTGCCCTGCCTGCGCGAATCCCCCTTCCACGCCTTTTAATACATGATCTTTGGATGCACAAATAAGGAAATATTTCTTGCTACTTTGAGTGTGTCCAGATTTCATCATAAGTTACTGGTTTAAATTCAATGGCAATTGCCGCCATTTTCATATGCTCTTTTGCTTCATCATTTTTGAGCATGCTTTGAAAATCATCTAAAGATGCCATTTGAATAATAAAATAGGATTAAGTAGAATAAGCACAAAGTGTTTTTAATAGTGAATAAGGGTGAGGAGTCTGGTTCATCATTCTGCCCACAACTTTATGAAAAATAGTTTTTCTATTATTTCTTCTGT
>DASYOM010000133.1:0-6094 GCA_036007765.1 Chitinophagaceae bacterium
ATGATACACAGCTTCAACACCGGCAGCAACTTTTTCAGGTTTTTTAATCTTTAACTCTCCAGTAAATTCTTCTGGATTTTCAGCACGGGGGTTTTCGATTTCTTTATCCATAGTTAGCAGGATTTAGCAGGGTTTTCAAAATAGTCGGACTGGTCTTCACTTATTACGGCATCAATGCATTTAAAGTCTTTTTCAAGCAACAGGCTTAGAAAATTATCAATGTTAACGGGCTGCTCGTACACGAGACTTACCTGGCTGGTGTTTGCCCATTGTCTAAGCAAATGATCGGGAACATACAAAGTAATATTGCCATCGACAAAGTCTGCGGACATGACTTCCCTATTTGTTCTTTTAACGGCATATGATAAAATGCCACTTCCAAATTCTGTTCTTTCTTCCACATAACCTTCTGCTGCAAATAGGTCTACTTCTGATTTAGATAACCTTATACGGACAGCGTTACCCTTGATACGAATTTTCATAACTTGTTTTTTATTCTATGTGCGCCTGAATAAATATTGAATGTCTTATTTCTTAAAAACCCCATGAGTGTGATCCCGGCTTCTTCTGCCATCTCTACGGCAAGGCTTGATGGAGCTCCTACTGCGGCAATCATCTTAATACCTGCCATCCATGCTTTTTGAATCAGTTCGAAGCTGGCTCTTCCGCTTAATAATAAAATATATTTATCTATAGGAAACATAGATTTGTTCAAAGCAGCGCCGATCAATTTATCCAATGCGTTATGCCTGCCAACATCTTCCCTTGTTAGTAAAAGATTTCCTTTTGTATCAAAAAGACCACAGGCATGAAGGCCACCTGTAAAATCAAAAACATCCTGCCTGCTTCTTAATATAGCAGGCAGCGCATAAATAATTTCGGTCGAAATAGTGAGGTCATCAATATTTGTAGCAGGTAACCGGCAAATCGTTTTTATCGCTTCGATAGAAGATTTTCCACACACTCCGCAACTGGAGGTGGTATAGAAATTTCTTTCCAGCTTATTTAATTCAACGGCTACATCATCTTTCAATTCTACCCTCACTACATTTTCATTTAGCCCGTTGCAATGTTTTATTGATTGTATATCTTTTACATTCTTTATAATTCCTTCAGTAAATAAAAAGCCTGCTGCAAGTTCAAAATCATTTCCCGGCGTACGCATAGTTACAGAAATACTTTTTTGTATTCTTTGAATTGAGTCTCCAAAACCTATGCGAATCTCGAGAGGTTCCTCTACGGCAAGCATATCGTCTGCGTGATGAGTTCCGGCATCATTTATTTTAATGATACCTGCGGGTAAAGATGAGGAGCTTGTCATTGTATTTTTTTTTATCACCGAAAAATTATGCCATGAGGATGGCTGCGTAAAATTAGCTAAATGTTATTCTATATATCGGCGATTGAATATGTTACAAAGACTAATAGTGTAAAACTTTTTACAATCTTTTGCTTTATTAAATATTCTCTACAAGCCGGTGTAAATTGATAACAACAAAGGATGGGATATGTTTATAGATCAGGAGAGTTTTTCGACGCGAATAATTTTCACTTAATGAATTGTGTATAAATCGTCTCCAGGCCGATGTTACTCTTCGGATTGGTCGTGATAGAAAAGCTGTCGTCTTTTCGAAGGAGTTGAAAGGTTTATGAAGTGTTGCGACTTAGAAGAACTCGCAACTATTAAGTAGTTGAAGAAACATAATAACTGGAAATAGCAAGCCATTGTCTCAAAGTCAGGAAATTCTTTGTATTAACCAACATATGATATTTACATTTTAATGCATACCAACCCGGAAGATATACATATCAATTCCACATAATTTGCGCAACTGCAATTCACTGGAATAAGCAATTATAAATCCCGGTTTGATTAAGGTATTTACAAATCAAAATATTCTATTTTTACTTCCCTTAAAATTTTACATGCAGCTTGTAGCAGAAAATATCAAAGAGTTTTTTCAAAAGTTCAATCCAAATGAGATAAAAAGCTTTGAAAAACTTCCGCAATCGGGAGGGGACAGAATTTATTTTCGAATCGCTACAGAAGACAATTCATATATCGCCACCTTTAATGAAAACGTGAAAGAAAATAATGCCTTTCTGAATTTTACCTATCATTTAAAAAAAATTAATGCACCACTTCCTGAAATTTATAAAGTTCATCCTGGTAAGGAGATATACATCCAGGAAGATTTTGGCGATACTTCACTATTGAACAAGCTTGAAGAAAATGGATTTAATGACTATATGTATAATCTTTTTAAAAAGAGCCTTAAAAATCTTGCGTGGCTACAGATTGAAGGGAATAAAGATTTGGATTACGGCAATTGTATTACTTCAAAAGAATTTGGGAAACAGGCAATTCTCAGTGATCTTTTATACTTTAAATACTATTTTCTTGATCCATTGAAAATTGCTTACGATAAAGAAAAGCTAATTGATGATTTTGAAGCTTTGAGCAATTATCTTACCCATGTTCCGCATAAATATTTTATGTTCCGCGATTTTCAAAGCAGGAATATTTTTATAAAAAACGATGAGGTACATTTTATAGATTACCAGGGTGGAATGCAGGGTGCGCTTCAATACGATGTTGCCTCTTTATTGTGGCAGGCAAAAGCCAACCTGCCTGATGATTGGAAAAATTCTTTACTTGATTATTATATTGATTGTGTAAGCGAAATATTGAATACGCCTGTTGATCGTGTCCGTTTCATCAGCCAGTATAACGGTTATGTTCTTATAAGGTTGTTACAGGTTCTGGGAGCGTATGGGTTCCGTGGCTTATTTGAAAGAAAAGCCCATTTTTTAATAAGCATTCCGCTTGCTCTCACCAATCTTAAATGGTTTTTAGAAAATAAAAATACAGGAATTGCTTTACCTGAATTTGAAAGGATTTTACAATTAATTGTTCAGGATGAGATAGTAGAAAAATTTCGCCCTATTCAGGCAGATGCATCAAGCCCTTTAGTTGTAAAAATTAATAGCTTTTCTTTTCTAAAATCCGGCTATCCAAAAGATGAAAGTGAAAATGGAGGAGGTTTTGTTTTTGATTGCCGTGGACTACTAAACCCCGGGCGTTTCGAAGAATTTAAATTAATAACCGGAAGAAATAAGGCAGTTATAGATTTTCTTGAACAACAAACGAAAATGCCTGAATTTTTAAATAGTGTTTACAATATTGCCGACATTGCTGTAGAAGATTATATCAAAAGAGGCTTCTCATCGTTGATGATTAGTTTTGGATGTACTGGCGGACAACATCGCAGTGTTTATGCTGCTGATGCACTCGCACGGCATCTAAGGAATAAATTCAGAGTGGTAATTGACCTGAATCATACTGAGCAGGGTATACGTGAATATAAAAAATTTGAAAATTAATTTTTATGAAGGCTATGATATTTGCCGCGGGTCTCGGCGCCAGGCTGAAACCTTTTACTGATAGCCAACCTAAAGCTTTGGCTCTGGTAAATAAGAAGACCCTTTTGCAAAGAAATATTGAATTCCTCGCCCGGTTTGGGATTAAGGATATTATAATTAATGTGCATCATTTCGCAAAAGAGGTAAAAGATCTCTTAAAGAGTGACAGTGATTTTGGAAGTACGATCACCATCTCTGATGAAAGTGATGAATTGCTTGAAACAGGTGGGGGCCTAAAAAAAGCCGGTTGGTTTTTCGAAGAAGATAATTCACCATTTGTTGTAATGAATGTTGATGTGCTTACTGATATAAACCTGAGAGGAATGATTGAACAACACAAGAAATCGCAACCCCTGGCTACGCTGGCAGTTACTAACAGGCATACCTCACGCTATTTTTTATTTGATGACATGGATCAATTGTGCGGATGGAAAAATGAAAAAACCGGGGAACAAAAAATAAGGCGTGAAGCTTCGAAGTTTATACAAAAAGCTTTTAGCGGCATTCATGTTATTTCTCCAAAGATTTTTCCACTAATAAGTATGAATGGAAAATTTTCAATGGTTGACCTTTATCTTGACCTTGCCAATACCCATGCAATTACAGAATTTGACCATAGCAATTCTAAATTTATTGATGTGGGAAAACCGGAAAGTATTATGAAGGCAGAAAAGTTATTTGCTTAATTAATTTTATTATCACAGTTGGATTAAAATATTTGTTCTCCTATTTTTTAGTATCAAATAATTCACCCTTCGAAACCACCTTTACTTTTACCTTGTTTTTTAAAGTTTTGGAAACTACATCGTAAGGGCCGGTAACCACTTCATCTCCCTCCTTTAACCCTTCTGCTATTTCGATATCATTAATATCCTGGATCGAAGATTTTACTTTTTGTTTCCTAACAGTGCCATCAGGCTGTATTAAGAATACTACCTCTTCGAGTTCATTAGCATTATTTTCATTGCTATTCGATACAGCCATATTATTAGTTGTCTTATCGTCAGGAGGTTTCACAGTTTTATTGCCGGTGGAATCGTTTTTATCGCGGGTTGTTACGGCATTTATAGGCACTGCCAATACATCTTTGTGGGTCTTGGTTTTTATATCAGCGCTTGCGCTCATACCCGGCCTGAAAGGAAAGCTCTTTGGCTTCAAAGGATCATTTAAGTCTTTGTAAGAATCCGGAGAAATCCTTATATATACTTTGTAATTTGTTACATCTGTGCTGGTGGCAGATAATGCAGATTGAGTCGCGGCGCCATTATTGCTACTGGCGATCTGAGTAACAATACCGGTAAACTTTTTGTCATTGTATGCATCCACTTCTATTGTTGCACTATCACCGAGGTGAACTTTAGGGATATCATTCTCACCCACATCCACTCTTATTTCAATTTTGCTCATATCAGCAATGCGCATCATTTCAGTGCCTGCCATCATTGAGCTTCCCACAACTCTTTCGCCTTTTTTTACGCTCAATAAAGAAATAACTCCATCCATCGGTGCTTCTAATGTTGCCCTGCTTATATCTTTATTTGCTTTTGCTAAAGCAGCTCTTGCACTTTGCACACCCGCCTGGTTGCCAACTATACCCTGTTTTGCGGCATTAAAATTTGCCAATGCAGATTTATAAGCGGCATCGGCTGTATTAAATTCATTTTTTGAAATAACTTTTTCGTCATACAATTCTTTTTGCATGTCGTAAGTTTTTTTTGACTGGTCGAGGGTTGCCTGCATGGCTCCTATTGAGGCAGATGCATTCGCAACCTGCGCCTGTTGTTGACTTACAATAGCCGCGGCCTGGTCCCGCTGAGTTGCATAAATATCTCCGTAAATGCGTGCGAGCACCTGTCCTTTTTTGACACTGTCGCCTTCTTCAACATTGAGCTCAACAATTTCACCGGAAATGTCCGGGCTCATTTTTACCTCTATCTCCGGGTAAATTTTTCCGCTTGCATTTACAGTTTCTACAATACTTCGCAGGGTTACTTTCTCCGCAGTAACTTTTACGCCTTCATCTTTTCCAAGGACACCGCTCTTCTTGAGTATTACTAATAAAACTATCAGTAACACCAAAGAGATAATGATCCACTTTAATTTTTTGTTCATATTGACCTCCGCCAACCCCTCTAAGGGAGGGGCTTTACAAGTTTTTAATTGTTTAAAAAATGTATTTTCTTATTCCTGTTCAAAACATCTTGCTTATAACTCTAATTAAAATCCTCCATTAAATAAAGACTTCTCCGAAGTCCCACTCTGGGGATTAGGGGGCTAATTTCAATCCTTGTCCCTTATAGAATTCCAGCACTTTCATTTTAAAAACATAATCAAACTGGTTTAAAACATATTGAAGCTTTGCCCGGAATAAATTGTTTTGATCTGTCACTAACTCAAAGGTGCCTAACATACCAATATTAAATCTTTTTAAAGCAAAATCGTAAGTCCTTTGTGCCGCATCAATAGATTTGGCTGATGAATTAAATTTCTCAAGAGCTACAATAACTGAATTGTACGCCTGGTAAATATCCTGTTTCAAAGTTTGGTTATCCAGGTTTCTTTGATATTCAAGAGTTTTTATATTAAGTTTTGATCTTTCATAATTTGCTTTGGCCTGCCATCCATTGAAAATAGGCACCGAGAGGCTTATTCCTACCGATTGCCCGAAGTT
>DASYOM010000134.1:0-3736 GCA_036007765.1 Chitinophagaceae bacterium
GCGATGTACAGTTCAATTTTGAAATGCCGCCAAAAATTACAACTGAGCAGGCGATAATTATTTCTTCCAAAAAAAGAGATGCCAACGTTAAGAATGCACAGATGGGCAAACTTGATCTTTCTATAAACCAAATAAAATCTATTCCCGCTTTTCTTGGAGAAGTTGATGTGCTTAAAACCATACAGCTTTTGCCGGGCGTCCAGAGTGCAGGCGAAGGAAGCTCTGGCTTGTATGTGAGGGGCGGAGGTCCGGATCAAAATTTAATTTTACTTGATGACGCCGTAGTGTATAACACCGGCCACCTGTTTGGATTCTTTTCAATATTCAATGGGGATGCTATAAAAAATGTTTCATTGATCAAAGGCGGTATGCCTGCTCAATATGGCGGGCGCCTATCCAGCGTGTTGGATATAGCGATGAAAGAAGGGAACGATAAAAATTTCCAGGTAGAGGGTGGCATTGGATTGATCGCATCACGGCTTTCTATACAAGGGCCGGTAAAAAAAAATAAAGCTTCGTTTATTATTTCCGCAAGACGAACTTATGTTGATGCACTTGCTAAACCTTTTATAAAAAAGACAAATTCATTCAGCGGATCCGGCTATTACTTTTATGACCTTAATGCCAAGATCAATTATAAGTTTTCTGAAAAGGACCGCATTTACCTTAGTGGATATTTTGGTAAGGATAAATTTGATTTTGTCAACGGAAAACAATCATTAAGCGTGCATATTCCCTGGGGAAATGCTACGGGAACTTTTCGATGGAACCATGTATTTAATAATCGCTTGTTCTCTAATACTACGTTAGTTTATAATGACTATAATTTCAACTTTGGCGCCAACCAGAATAATTTTGAGATAAATCTTCGGTCTGGCATAAAGGACTGGAATATAAAACAGGATTTCGATCTGTACCCATTTACAAATCATAAAATAAAATTCGGAGCGCTATATACTTACCATACATTTACTCCGTCAGTTCTCACGGGTAAGCAGGATAGTGTACAGTTCAAGCCCAACAATGCCCAGCAAAAATATTCACATGAAGGCGCAGTTTATATACAGGATGATTGGGATATAAGTGACAAAATAAAAATTAATGCAGGTATTCGCGAAAGCGCTTTTCAGCAGGTAGGTAAATACAAAATTTATACAACTGATGCTAACGGCAACAGGCTCGACAGTACGGTATATAAAAAGGGAGAGCCTGTAAAAACATATTTTGGATTTGAACCCCGTTTCACAATTCGTTATGCGCTCAACGATGCTACTTCAATAAAGGCTGCGGTTACAAGAAATGTTCAATACATTCACCTCGTGAGTAACGCCGGTACTACATTGCCAACAGATATTTGGGTGCCAAGCACAATAAAAGTAAAGCCCCAGTTAAGCTGGCTCTATGCTTTGGGATTATTTAAAAATTTTAATGACAACACCTTCGAAACATCGTTAGAAGTATATTATAAGGATTTGCAAAACCAGATAGAATATGAAGAAGGCTACACACCTGCGACACTCGAAGACACTGAAAACTTTTTTACATTCGGCAGGGGAAAAAGTTATGGCACCGAACTTTTTATTAATAAAACAAAAGGCAGGTTAACCGGGTGGATAGGTTATACGCTTAGCTGGACTTTTAGGAAATTTATTGAACTGAATTTTGGCGAAAAATATTTTGCAAAATACGACAGGCGCCATGATCTTTCTCTTGTGGGCATTTATGAATTATCCCGCAAATGGAAATTATCAGGGACATTTGTTTTTGGCTCAGGCAATGCCGCAACTTTGCCACAGCGTTTTTATATATTTGATGGAGTACTAACGCAACAGTATAGCCGAATTAATGAATACCGGTTGCCTTCTTATCACAGGCTTGATTTCGCGGCCACTTATAGCCCTAAAAAACATCCCGAAAGAAAATTAAAAAGTGAATGGGTGTTCAGTGTTTATAACATTTATAGCAGGAAAAATCCCTATTTTATTTATTTCGACCAGGCTGGAAATCCATACAATGGTACTTTGGAAGTACAGGCAAAACAGGTATCATTATTTCCTATAATCCCTTCAGTAACGTGGAATTTTAAATTTTGACATTGCTTAAAAAACTCAATCTTGCAATATTCTGCCTTTTTTATTTTGGTGCTGGAATCAATCATTTTTGGCATCCGGCAAATTACGTCTCAATTATTCCACCTTATTTTCCATTTAAGGAAGTCATTAATTATGCAAGCGGAGTTTTAGAAATTTGTTGCTCTGTACTCATGGCATTTTCTTCAACAAAGCGAATTGCTATGTTCCTAACCATAATTTTACTGATAGCTTTTATTCCGGCACATATTTATCTGATACAGTTAAAAGGATGTGCTTCTGCTAATTTCTGTTTCCCGGAATGGGTTGCATGGCTAAGGCTTTTCCCATTTCAATTTGTATTGATATCGTGGGCATATAAAACCGGGAAGAGATGAGTATTTATTCCTTATGAACAAAAACAACGCTGCCACTTTTTTCGGTATCGGAGGTTATTCTTACTTCATATCTTTTATCTCCATCTGTTACAATCATTAGTGCAGTATTTGGAGGGATAGTGCCTAAATTTTCGGCATACATTGTAACTAAATTTTCTTCGGTGTCATCATCAAGTTGAAGTTTGAGGGAGATGGGCTTGTCACTCAATCTTTGGTGCGATAAAACTATTTTCCCATTATAAAATACAGAAATAGAATCACCGTCAATTTCTCCATTATCATAGAAATCAATTTTAAAAGTTTCATTAGAAATGGGAATTGTTTTTATGATATCCTTTCTGCGCAATTTAAAACCTGAAATGGGATTGCTGGAAATCGCGGGTTTTTCAATTTTCGGCTTGGTTACGATTGCATCTTTTATTGCCTCGTTATCTTTTACGTCTGGCCTTGCTTTTTCAATCTTTGGTTTTACAATTGATGGAGTTTTCGGCCTTGCATCATTTTTTTTGGTTATGGCCACCTGGTTTTGTGGAAAGATCTTTTTCTCAGTTTTTTTCTCAATCGAAGTAATACCCATTGCTAATTTTTGTACGATCCTGCGGGAAAGAAGTGTAGTTCCATAGCCACAGTTTCCACTTTGATTGGGAGCTGGCATCCATGTTCCTTTCAGCATTTCCACATCTGCACTGTCCTGAACATAATGCAACTTATGTGTTTGAAAACAATTTTGAAAATTTGGCGGCGTATTAAATTTAGTTCTTTCAATTTCTGTTACAGTTATTTCGTTTGTGGCTCTGTTAAGTGTACCTGTTAATTTGCAGATGGTATAATATCTTTTAGCACCTTCCCTGAAATAGGTATAAGAATAACCCGACACATTGGAACCCCTGGTATCCAGTTCTAGAACATAATCAATATCATTACCGCCCATGCCTGAAAAACCATAGCTGGTTTCATCAAAACCACCTTTCCATTGGCCATTAAAATTTTGAGCATTAACTGTAGAAAAAATTATCAGGAAGAATAAAAAGTAAAATATTTTCATTGCAATAAATAAATTTTTTAAGATGATTACATGCCTGCAACAACGCAAGTTTCGCCATATTCATTAGCACCGGGTCATTCATACAAATTTATATTTAATTAAAAGTTTATCATTCAAATGAATCGCTTCTTTGTCTAATACTTCGTTAAATTTGCATCTCAAAAAAAATCTTAAATAAAACTTATTGAGGTGAATGAAGCTATGAATATTACTTTTCCTGATGG
>DASYOM010000135.1:0-26424 GCA_036007765.1 Chitinophagaceae bacterium
GGCTCATCCTTAGCCGTGTCTCTTTGTCCGAGCCGTAGAAAGGCAAGGACACGGCGGCTATATCTAAAAACTTTTTATATTAAATGATTGTCTGTTCAAACCACTATTACTGATGTGAGGGAACCTATTTTTTATTGCTGCCTTATATCTGTTTAATAGATTAAATTATTTTCTTTTCTATAATTTACTTCTTTCATAAACCTCTTTCATTGGTAACTTCACATCGAGGGATTCTATAACAATTTCGTCCTGCATTTTATTATGTTCTTTCAGTTGCCAAAGCCCTTCTTTATTAATAGCAAAATGCTCCGCATGAATGGATTCAGAATCAACAAGAATATAATTTTTTAATGCAGGAATAGCACGGTACAACATAAATTTTTGGCCCCGGTCATAATTCCTGGTAGAGGGAGAAAGTATTTCAATAATTACGGTTGGTCCGATAGCTGTATTTTCATCTTCATTAGCGGAAATAACATCTCCGCAAATAATGGAAATATCAGGATAAGTAAACAATGAATTTTCCGGAATATGTATTCGCATGTCACTGCCGTATGGCTGGCAACTTTTACCCTTTAATGCATTTGCCAGAGCCACAATTATATTAACTGATATTATATTATGCCTGCCGCTTGCACCCGACATTGCAAATATTTCCCCCTTATAATACTCATGCTTTTCCAATGTCGCGTTTTCCATTTCAAGATATTCCTCTATGGTGTAAAGCTTTTTTTGATATGCATGTATTGGTTCTTCTGCTTCCATATTTTAAAGTTACAAAAGTTAAAAACGCATGTTAATCAGATATTTTTTAAAGGCAGAAAATTCACCATTTGCTGATTGCAAACTTTTGGAAAGTTTAAATTTTCAAAAGTTACTACCAAACCTTCGAAATATTTTTTTTAATCGATATTAATTTAATGTTACATCGAATTCCTTTTCCTCTGGAACAGAATAATCTTTCACTACATTATACAAAGTATCTCTTTCTACAGGAACTCTTTTTGCCTGCTTAATAAGTGTAACCAATTCCTGCGTAGTCATTGTAGGATGTTGTTCTTCACTGCCAGCCATTGAATAAATTTTAGTAGAGTCATCTATTGTGCCATCCATGTCATCAACACCAAAAGATAATGAAAGCTGTGCGTTTTGTCTTCCAAGCATTGGCCAATATGCTTTCAGGTGAGGGAAATTATCCATGTAAATTCTCGCCACCGAATACATCTTCATATCTTCCGTAACAGAGGATTCAGGCACATTGCTCATGTCATTATTCTGATTGCGAAACTTGAGAGGAATGAAAGTATTAAAGCCTGCCTGTCCGGTAGGCAGGCCATTCGTTTTATCCTGGAGATCGCGTAAGCGTTTCATGTGATCAATGCGGTGTGAATAGCTTTCTATATGGCCATAAAGCATAGTAGCATTCGTATGCATTCCGAGTTTGTGTGCTTCTTCATGAATCTTTAACCATCCATCTGCATCAACTTTATCGGCACTTATTTGTTGTCTTATTTCTTCATCGAAAATTTCAGCGCCGCCGCCGGGGAGAGATTGCAGGCCGGCATTTTTCAATTTCATCATGCCTTCTTCAACGGATAGTTTTGCTTTCCTAAACATATAATCAAGTTCTACTGCTGTAAAGCCTTTTCGATGTAGTTCGGGCCTGTGGGCTTTGATATCGGAAACAAGATTGCAGAAAAAATCAAGATCCATTTTTGGATGTACACCGCCGACAATGTGAACTTCAGTGACAGGTTTACCATCATAGCTTTTTACGATATCAAGCATTTGATCATGACTTAAAACCCATCCTTCATCACGATTCGCATATAGCCTGGAGTAAGAACAAAATTTACAGGAGAAAACACAAACATTAGTAGGCTCAATATGAAAGTTCCTGTTGAAATAAGTTTTATCTCCGTGTTTTTTTTCTCTTATGTAATTGGCGAAGGTAGCGGCAAGGCCGAGGCTGGCTTTTTCAAATAACATCATTCCATCTTCATCACTTATCCTTTCGTCTGCGGTAACTTTCTCCGCAATTTTTTTAAATTCCTTTCCCTCATTTAGAGAACTTATAGTTTCTAAAAGTTCATCTTCTTTAGTTGAATTTATCATGTAACAAAGTTACTTAAAAGAAGCCCATCCCCCACCCCTTGTCGAAGGAAAGGAAACTAATTTATTATAAAACTCGCTGAAATATTATTTAATTTGACGATCGATTCTATTTCTCGCCCCGGCAGTGGTAGGGTTATTGTTTAACTATTCGTTCTACAACAGTTTTTTCATCGTACATAAGCTTTACGATATACACACCACCGGGAAGTTTGCCAGCTTCAACGGTCATTTCAGTATTTCCTTTACCATTCAAATCTTTTGCCCAAACCAACTGGCCAACGGAATTGTAAATTCCTACCTTTTGAAGCGACGTTGGCACCTGGTAATTGTGAATGATAAATGAATTGGTGAAAGGATTCGGGTAAATAAGATAGCCCTGGTTCTTAAGTCGCTGCGGTAAGGTCTTTGTATAAATATTTATGTTGTCAATGTATAGATTATTTTGCTTGTTACTTTTAGCAACAAAATAAACCTGGAAATTCCCGGTGCCTATAACAGCGCTCAGATAAATATTTATATTCTTCCATTGGCTATTGTTTGGAGTGAAGGAAGTGCCGCTTGCAAAATTAGGATCGTTAATAGTTTGAAGATCTTGTCCCCATTTTTTCCAGATGGTTGTAAATGTTTGTCCGCAATCCTGGGTTATTTGTAGTTCAAGGGTGTCAAGTGGAAGCACCGTGCTGCCGGGATATTGAGCTCCCTGCGCATAAGCATAATCGAATGATACAAAGAATGAATCCACTTTTGCGTCATAAATTATAACCGGGGAAACAAATTTGTCTATTGTATTGTCAGTTGGATAGTCATAATTTCTAATGACCATGGCTCCTGTGCCGGTTCTTGCAGCAGCGGTAGTTCTTTCCCATGTAAGTGAACCATCGGGATTTATTACGCTCCAGTTCGCCGGTGGAAAAGAAGTTGTTTCAAAACCTTCTGTTACGGGTGCTTCTAAAATGGACGATATTACTATAGTTTTTTTTGCAGTATCATTAAGAGTATATTGTTCAGGCATTCCGTTGGGCTGAGTAGTAAAAATAGTAAGCAAGTGCGATCCCTGCACAGAAGTAACCTGGTTAAGAGTAACTACCTGTGTTGAACATCGTGGCAATGCGCCTGAAAAATTAAAAGTACCAGGAGCGCCATTATCCAGCTGGTAATTTATCTTCAAAGTTTTCAGTGTATCATACCCATAATTTGCTATGGTTACTTCCGGAACAAAATCCGGGACACACAACGTTGCGAAAGGCTTATTAATTGAAAGCAATGAAGCATTGTATTGCTTTGTACCTGCTTTGGAAACGGCGAAATTATCAACATAAATATTGTTACCATAATCTGTAACACCCCTTATGCCTAATATTATCGAGGTAGTAGTAAGCCCACATGTTGGTATGCTTATGTTTTCGTTGCGCCACTGGCTTGCTGTTGGGCTAAAGGCAGGAGTAACAAATACCCCGGTAGTGGAGAGGCTCTGGCCACCTTTGTTATAGGAAGTTGGCAACCATGTAACGCCGCAATCAGTAGAATATATTATTTGCAGTGAATCTTTTTCGACTGCAGAATATTGAGCATAGGCCACATCAAAATTGATATTGATTGAATCTGCCCCGGCCAGGTCAATTTTTGGTGATTTCAGAATATCCTGTTGCCCTTTGGAACTGTAATCAAATGCATCGAATTTTATAGAGGCTACACCACTTTTTTTGGTAGCGGTTGTTCGTGACCAGGTAACTCCCCCATCCGGATTAAATAAGCTCCATCCTCCCGGGGGTGGAAACGTAGTAGATTCAAACCCTTCAACGTTAGGAAGAATTAATGCCTGCAATACATTGAATGTTATAGAAGCTGTATCATTTGATGTTCTTTGATCGGCAGCGCCGTTTGGTTCAAATGTGTATACCTCTATGGTGTGAAATCCGGGTGAAGGATTTAATGGTAAGCTTAGGGTTAAATTTTGAGTTCCAAAAAGATTCAGGGATAAACCGGTGAATTTATTTGTTCCAATATTTACTCCATCTAAAATAAGGCCAACTGAAAGTGATGTCAATAATGAATTGCCCACATTAGTAATGGTTATTGCCGGAGTAATTGGGAGATTGCAATAAGGGGCAGCATTATTGGGCTCAATAATCGTTGATAAAGCTGCATCATTTACAAACGTAGTGAATGAAACTTCCGCCCACCATACACCATACTTTGATTGATTGTCGGCAATACCTGCTCTTTGATCTGCATATTGCTGGATGGTCCACAAGTTTCCGGTTACAGGATCTAAAGCTGAATGACTGTAATCTCCCCAGCGGGCCCTGCCACTGCCAAAATCTTTCCAATAGGTGCTGATACCATCTTTGTACACATATTCATCATCTGTTGTATTTACTGGTGTAGTGGCAGAGCGTGTACTATATGCTGCACTTACTCTGGTGGACGGTGAAGAAATTGTATAACCTATCAGAACATTTTCTGCAGGGTTTACAGCGATTGAAGGATAATATCTTGAAGCAATCCCCGATGGGTCATCAATACGGCCCCTTTGCAAAACTGCCCCGGAAGAGGACAACTGCCACCATTGTACTGCAGTATGATTATATCCTGTAGCCGGCAATCCAATGTGATGGGCACACCATATCTGGCCGTTTACCATAACGGCGGAACTTATCCTTGCATCGTTTGCACTTAGTTTTCTCGTTTCATCTAATTGGGGAGCCAGGTTTCCAAGATCTGATGTCGTCGGGGATCCCGGGGGAGCAGCCCCAAACCACGGCGTACCACCTGTTGGAAATACAGCAGTCGCGCTATTCCATATAAGAGTAGGAATGTTACCTGTAACTGTTGACATTCTTATAGCAGATGCACTTCCATTCCAGTTTTGAATAATGTAAAAGGTTGCAGCGGGCACAGCAGAAAGGCCATATGCGGTTACCGGGCAAGGGGCATCTCCGTCAGCTGTTGTTTTCTCAAGGGTTTGTGCATTTGTTCCAAAAAGAATAGTATCACCTTTAGCTAAGCTTGCTTTATCAAATGCGAATAATATTGGCCCTGAAAAACTTCCGGCTCCCGGAAATTTTCTTCCGGAAACCACAAGGAGCCTGTTGTCAAAACCAAGGTAAGGATGATCAAGAAAAAGAGCCCCATCAATTGATGATGGCGTAAAACTGTACCTGTACCATCCTTGTGCAGGATCGCCTGTTTGTGAAACAGCAATTAAAACTTTATTAATATTATCGGTTAAATGTGCACTTAACCAAAACCTGTTTAAATAAGGATCGTACTGTATATAGGGATCCCCAATATTAGTATTGCCGAAAAAAGTTGGCAATGTCATTTGAGTTAATACAGCGCCGCCATTTTTTGCATGCACAATTATAAAATCATTGGTTGCTGTTACAACCTCATTTATGCCTACTGCTCCGTGTGTGTCAGGAGGTATTAGTTGTAGTGGGTCAATATATCCTAAAAAACTTTGTAAAGGCGGTGGTGAAGCGACCTGGACATAATTCGGGGTGTAAGTAGCTACATTATTCTGCCTCATTATTTTTGCAGAAGGTGGAAGGGCAGCGTCATATAACGGTCGCCAGCCCCCGTCAATCTCCGGGGCCGTAATTCTATGCTGAGGTTGAGATGCATTAAGATCAGCCAGTTCCCTGAAATTAAATTTTTCAGCGATGGCCCTTTGTGAATAAATTTTCCCTGAAAAAGTAAAAAAGAATATAAAAGAAAGAATCCCCTGAAACGCGGGGTAAGTATATTTTTTCAATGGAATGAATTTAGCTTTGGAATTTGATTTCCAGGGAACGAATTATTTTGAAGGGTTAAAAATATGATTTTTTTTCAAACTAAAGGTTCCGGCTCAGGAATTTAGAAATCAAATATTATATTCAAAACTGATAAACGATTATATGTGATAAAAGATTATTAAAAGAGAAAATACTGGATAAGTACCCATGTATTAATTGTAATGTACCTAAAGAGAAATTTAATTTATACCTTGAACTTCTTATTCCTCTTACAAAATAATCTTTACTTAAAAAAATGGCGAATGAATATTAAGTTTCGGCTTATTGTAATGAATTTCCTGGAATTTTTTGTGTGGGGGTCATGGTTGATTTCTTTGGGGGGTTATATGTTTAGTGAATTACATGCAACCGGCTCCCAGATTGGATTAACGTATGGGACAATGGGCATCGCTTCTCTCTTTATGCCAGCGCTTATGGGAATAATAGCCGACAGGTGGATCAATGCCGAAAGAGTTTTGGGCATTTGTCATTTAATTGGTGCAGCTTTATTATTCCGGGCCTCTAAAGTGCAGGACCCCTCTGCGATGTACTGGATAATGTTATTTAATGCTATGTTTTTTATGCCAACTATCGCTTTAAATAATACCGTGTCATATATCACTTTGGAGAAAAAAGGTTTGGATATTGTAAAGGTTTTTCCTCCTATCAGGGTATGGGGCACCGTTGGTTTTATTGTCGCAGTATGGGTAGTTGATTTATTTGGATGGACTTTAACTCCCAACCAGTTTATTGTGAGTGCTGCAGCTGCTGTATGTTTAGCAATATACAGTTTTACCATGCCTGCGTGTAAGCCTGCGAAAGCATCAAAAGGCGCTTCCTGGGTTTCTTCTTTTGGCTTAGATGCATTCGTACTTTTTAAAAGAAAAAAGATGGTAATATTTTTTCTCTTTGCCATGCTTCTTGGAGCGGCACTGCAAATCACCAATGCTTTTGGCAAACCATTTTTAGATGACTTCGGAAAAATTGATGCTTATAGAAATACGTTCGGAGTGAAACACTCTAATATTCTTATTTCAATTTCACAGATTTCCGAAACATTGTTTATCCTGGCCATTCCCTTTTTCCTCAGGAGGTTTGGTATTAAGATTGTTATGCTCATAAGCATCTTCGCATGGGTTTTTCGCTTTGGCTTATTCGGTATAGGAAATCCCGGAAGTGGCTTGTGGCTGTTAATTTTATCAATGATTATTTATGGAATGGCTTTCGATTTCTTTAATATTTCAGGTTCTTTATTTGTAGAAAAAGAAGCCGATGTGAAAATAAGGGCCAGCGCCCAGGGATTATTTATGGTAATGACAAACGGAGTAGGCGCATATTTCGGTGGGCTTTTCAGCGGTATGGTAGTAGATCATTTTACAACAAATAATGTAACTGACTGGAGAAGTACGTGGTTTACTTTTGCCGGGTATGCATTGGCGTTAGGGATCATTTTTCCGATCGTTTTTAAATATAAGCATGATCGAAATGCTACTAAGGAAATTCATCCTGTGCCAATTTTAAGCACCGAATGAAAAAATAGTTAGGAAACAAGCATGGGATGTTCAGCAAGAGATAACGCGATTTGAATATACTTCAAATGACAACGCGTACGATAGTTATTTTTTTTATTGCGCTTATGCTTATTCGTTATACAGGAATGAGATTATTTGGAATTAAATCTGCCTTCGATATTTGTGTTACTATTATTTTTGGAGCGGTGCTTGCAAGGGCCATTGTAGGCGCTTCGGCATTTATACCTACTGTTTTTTCTTCATTGGCTTTAGTGATTATACATAGAATAATTGCTGCCATAAGTGTAAACAATCAAAAAGCGAATCATTTTTTTAAAGGCACTCTTTTTCTTTATACAAAGATGGAAAGCTCAATGATAAAAATTTAAAAAAATGTTTGATAAGCTTTGGAGATATTATGGAAGAAGTAAGATTAAATCTTCACCAAAATACCCTCGATGATATTGATGAAATTTTTATGGAACGTACGGGGAAAATAAGCTTGATTAAAAACAGGATGAAAACCTCATGAGAACCCGCAAATTTCTACCGGTATTATTGTGCAGGTTCAATTTACAAAATACAAAATAAATCGCTTATAGTTTTGCTGTTTATAATTCTTCTACTTACATTGTTGTTCAAAAATTAAGTTATATGAAAAAATTAGCTATCCTCGTATTGCTATTTATAGTTGGGCCTGCCAATGCGCAACAAAAAGTAATTCCTTTATATAATGGCGCTGCACCTGGTTCAGAGAACTGGAACTGGAATGAAGGAGAGAACGAACAGAATATGTTCAATACAAAAGTGGTATACAATGTAACAAAACCAACGCTCACTGTGTTTACGCCAGATGCATCTGTTGCAACCGGTACCGCAGTAGTCATTTGCCCAGGTGGAGGATTTCATATTCTTTCTATTAACAGCGAAGGCAACGATGTTGCGAAATGGCTGGTTAAGAAAGGGGTTACATGTTTTGTTTTAAAGTATCGTTTAGTGCATAGCTTAACTGATGATCCGGTAAAAGAACTTATGGAGCAAATGGGCAAGCCGGCATTTGATGAAAATAATAAAACGCTTATACCCCTGGCAATTGCTGATGGAAGAGCGGCCATAACTTATGTACGTGCTCACGCAGCTGAATATAACATTACACCAGATCACATTGGCATTATCGGGTTTTCTGCAGGCGGTTTTGTAGCGGGAGCTACTGCATACAATTATAATGCAGGGAACCGCCCTGATTTTGTTGCGCCCATTTATGGAGGTGTACCTCCTGAATTCCAGGGCACCATTGCAAATGATGCACCTCCAATGTTTATAGCTGCTGCATCAGACGACCAGTTAGGGCTTGCCCCGGCTAGTATAGATCTTTATAATAAATGGCTTGTATCAAAGCACCCGGTTGAATTGCATATGTATGTAAAAGGCGGCCATGGTTTCGGTATGCGTACACAAAATATTCCTACAGATACATGGATAGATCGTTTTGGGGACTGGCTTAATGTGCTGGGATTCATAAAAGGCACAACGAAATTAAATCCGCAGCAAGTTGAGAGCATGCAAAAAAAGAATAATGACTGGCCTAACATGAAACGTTATGACGAAGCAAATAAAAATTTAAAATCTTCCGGCAATAAGCGGGTTGTATTCATGGGTAATTCAATCACCGATGCCTGGATAGGAGCTGATTCTGCTTTTTTTGCGAGCCATAACTATATTGACCGTGGCATAAGTGGCCAAACAACACCGCAAATGCTGGTGCGCTTCCGGCAGGATGTGATTGACCTGAAACCTGTAGCAGTAGTGATTCTTGCAGGCATCAATGACATCGCAGGAAACACCGGCCCGATGACCCTTGAACAAACGTTCGGCAACATTGCTTCTATGGCTGAGCTTGCCAAAGCAAACAACATTCGTGTGGTGATTTCTTCTGTACTGCCCGCTTATGATTTTCCATGGCGCCCTGGTATGAAGCCCGCAGAAAAAGTTGTAAGCCTTAATGCTATGCTTAAAGATTATGCAAATAAAAAAGGTATTGTTTATCTGGATTACTTTTCTGCAATGGCGGACGAAAGGAAAGGTTTGCCTAAATCGCTTTCACAAGATGGTGTGCATCCAAACCTTGCAGGATATAAGATTATGGAGCCGCTTGCAAATAAAGCAATTACGGAAGCATTAAAGCGTAAGTGATTTTTTTATATTAAATGCTGCGACATAGCCCGGTTGATACAAAGAAGTTTATCAATTTACCATTCCAGGTAACGAAAACTGCCTTGTTGTTTACCTGCAGTGTAAAAAATCAGGAAAAGCAAAAAAAGGTACCAGCACAGCATGAAAAAATTTGCCCAGGGTTTTTTGAAATATATAAGTAGCCATTTATAGATCATCTAAAAAGAAAATTTAAATTGATACTTAAATCAGATGGTTGTTTTATCATTAAAAAAATACAACTAAAAGCAAATGCATGAACCACCCAAAGCCTCCCCAGCCAACGGCCAAAATAATCATGATTAATATAGCGGGAAAATGCAGGGAAGTTTTTCCTGGTTATTATTGTAAGTAATATTAGTAGTGAATGAAAAATTCCCCAAAAAATATATCTCCACGATATTTCATGCCAGAGGGCTAAAACAAGCATTGCCGTAATAAGAGCAAGCCACCTGTTCCTGCTTAATGCCATTATAGGTTGAAATATATAATCCCTGCACCAGCTTGATAAAGAAATATGCCAGCGGGTCCAGAAGTCCTGCATGTTTGTGGCCATGAAAGGATAATTAAAATTTTCAATTACCTTAATGCCCCAAAGCAAACCCATCCCGATAGCAAGGTCAGAAAAACCTGAAAATTGTGCATATGCATTTCCTGTAAAAGCCATAATCTTCAAATAATCTTTCAGGAAAGGATTGTTAACGTTATCCGCCCATTCATGAAACTTATAGGTAAATAAATAGTTCCCAAAAAAAATAATTTTTACCACCCCATAAAGTATCCGCTCAAGGCCATTGGAGAAAACAGCAGGCTGCCATTTCATTCTCCTCAGGCTGCGTTGCATTTGCTCAATTCTATGTATGGGCCCGATAAGTATTACCGGTAAAAAAAGAAGGTACTGAAAATATTCTTCTAATGTGAGCCTTGTCAATTGGCCTTTATAATATTCAAAAGCTACATGCATTTGCCGAAAGGCATAGTAAGATAGTCCAAGAGGTATTATCCAGTCATTAGTTTTATGACCAATCTTATAGATTATTAATGGTAACAAAGGAAGTAAAACGGAAAGCATTAAACGCAGTCGTTTATACTCTTTAAAATAGGGCTGCCAAAGCAGCCATTGAAGCACAGTGATTAAAAGCAGGATAAGTAATGACCATGAAGAAACATATAACCACACAATAACAGTAGCCAGCATCATAATTTTTCCACGCCACATTTTTGGTAATATCCATACAAGTGGAGATGTAAATAAAACTATCGCAATAAAAAATAGTTGTAGTTTCATAATATCTTTACTTGTTCTGACAGCTGCTCACAGAACCATTTTGTAAATGCTTTGCAGCCTTTTAAATTCAGGTGCCCCCTGTTATAATAATACGACATATCCCAATATTGTTCAGGATTAAAGTATGTAACTGAAATATCTCTTTTAATGTAATTGATATTACGTTTAAAATAAAGAGTATCCGGGCTATTCCATTTTTTTATTTCTTCTGATACTTCTATAGGAATATTGACTAAAATAATTTTTGTACCACGTTTCTCAAGAGATGAAGCCAATAACTTAAAGGAATTTAGCTGGCCAGTATCAATAATGCCATTCCTGTTTTTAATTTCTCCATTGTCTTGTGGCTTTTTCGGTTTTTCTTCCGGTAAATAAGGTTTATAAATTTTCTCTGCTGTTAAAGAATATAATAATGAGGGTATCTCATCTACAAGGTGTTTATCTTCGGCGGCATAGCAAAACATATTTGCTTCTACTACCAGTATAGCCGGATGTATTTCCATCAATACCGGCATATGATTTATTATTGTTTCAAGGTTGGTACCGTTACTCCATATTTTTGCAATTACCAGTCTCTTTCCCGTGCTGTCCTTTACAAACTTTTCTATTTTACTACTACTATCATAAGCGCATCGTGTAAGAGAAGTGCCTAATATAAGAACAACAGGTTTTATTCCTGCTGCTTTAATTGTATGTTGTAAATAATAGCTTCTCTGTGTAAAATCATTTTCTTTTTTTATTGTTCGCAAATAAAAAAGAACTGCCATAACGATCAATACTATTATAAAAAATATCAGCCATATCCAGAGCGGAGGTGCCTTCTCTTCGTTGTTATCCATTTTTTTCGTTAAGAAGGTTAACAGCTTTTTGAATGCTATTCAACGTTATTACTTCGGCAGTATTAAAACGTACATTGAATTTTTCTTCCAAAGCCGTTATAAAAGACAAGTGAGCTAATGAATCCCATCCGGCAATAGTATCTGATGTGTCGCGGATGTTAATCCTTGAAGCCGGCACCTGGAAGGCTTCTGCTGCAATATTAATTACTGCATCTGCATATTGTCCCGTATTTTCTTGTTTCGGCTGATGCGAATGTAACAGTTGCTCTTTCAACAAATTCATTTGTACTTTATCTGACATCCCCTTTGGCAATCCAGGAAGGATGTAAACTTTGTGAGGCACTTTTTTATCGTCTAAAAATTTACGACAATGTTCAACTATATCAAAAGTATTCAAATCTGAGGATGGCTTTAAGACCACTGCTGCCACAAGCTTTTCTCCAAAAACTTCATCCGGTAATCCTAAAGCGGCAGCTTCTGAAATTTCAGCATTGTTAAGCAGGCATTCGGTAACTTCTTCAGGTTGTATATTATATCCCCCGGAAATTATCAAATTCTTTTTCCGCCCTTTGATAGTAATAAAACCGCCTGCATCCCGGGAGGCAAAATCACCGGTATAAAACCACCCTTCCTTTATCGCTTCTTTTGTTAATGCCGGATCATTCCAATAGTCTTTTATTATATGCGGCCCTTTTAATAATAATTCACCGGTTTCTTCTTCCTTCACATCTTCACCTAAATCATTTACTATACGGATATCACAATCTACCGGTTTGCCTACAGTGTATTTCCTGTAGGTTTCATTTAATGGACCGCAAAACAAACTTCCTGCTACTGTTTCTGTCAACCCATAGATATTGTTTATAGGTATTTTAAATATTGATTCAAACTTATCCCATAAGGGTGCTTCCAGGTGTGCCGATACAGAAATCAGCGCTTTGAATTTCGAATACCTGAAAGTGTCTTCATAATCATTTGAAAATTGAATCAGCATGTTTAACATCGCAGGAACCATAATTAAATGAGAAATATTATTGGCGTAGCAATAATCCAGCAGAGCAGGAATTTTTTCTATAGAAAACCTGAACGGGCGATGCCAGGTGCAACCTGCATAAGCTGCCAACACAGGGCCTTGAATACATCCGTCAGCATGGGCTAAAAGCAGTTGATTTAAAATAGTACTTGTATCATCTAAGCTGTACACCTTTTTTAGCGTAGCCAAATGAGCTGATAAATTACCATGTGTAATTGCCACTCCTTTTGAAGCAGCAGTAGTTCCTGAAGTAAAAATAATGTACGCTATGTCGTTAGTATCAGGCATAGCAGGTTTTTCTTCTAAAGGCGAGGCCTTTTCTAATATTGACTTATAATCATTGGATTGAATTTCTGTTTTACTTTTTTGAAGAAACTTTGAAAGCAATCCTGGCTTTGAAACATTTTCTTTTATAAAAGGAATTACTACGCAATTTTCCATTCCGGGAAGTTTCCAGTTCTCTAAAGACTCCTTATCAGCAATGATACAAGAAGGAGCGGAACGTTGTATGATGGCGTTCGCACGCGGTGCTTTTGTTTCCGGGTCCGTTATAACTACAGGAATGCCAAAAGATAAAGCCGAAAGAAAAATAACACTCATATCCACATCGCCTGACACAGCTAATAAAAGCATTTCGCCCTTGTGCAAATTGATTGACTTAAAAAGGCTCCATGTTTTTTTTATATTTTGTTGCAGCCACTCATAATTGTAAGACTTATCATGCGTTTGCAGGAAAGTTTTTTTTCCTGGTTGTTGAAATACCTCTTGTAGCATATAAATGAATTACTGTTGTTTTACAATTTGAAACCAGGAATCTAATAATTCTTTTCGCAATACTTTATTATGGCTACTCCGGGGAATAGAAGTCACGGGTTCAATGATGACAGGAATTGCATAAGCCCCTATACGCTCACGCACCATCTGTCTTATGTTTGTGGTGAGTTCATCTGTATCCTCTGTCTCGCCTGCTACAATGAATACTGCGATACCTTCTTTTTCCATATCAGCCAAAGGACAAACAGCCCAATCTTTCAAGCCGGGAATATTTTCAATTACATCTTCAATTGCCATCAATTCAATTCTTTCGCCGGTTGGCAATTTTATAATATCTGAAAGGCGGCCGGTTAAAGTTATACTACCATCTTCATGCTGCACTGCCTGGTCACCTGTGTGAAGCCATCCGTTTTTTAAAACATTTGCTGTAGCTGACGGATTATTATAATAACCGCTAAATATTCCTGAGCCGTATATACAAAGCTCGCCTGGTGTATTTATTGACACCCGCCGCCCTTCTTCATTAATTATTTTTATTAAACAATCCACAGGCATGCCGATACTGTTGTCCTCTTCCGGTCTTGATTCTAATTTTTCTGCTACACATACTCCGCCCGTTTCAGTTAACCCGTAATAATTATATAGAGGCACGAGGGTATGCTGTTCCCAGTTAAACCGCAACTTTCTACCAAGCTGATTGCCTGCGCACAGTGCCAGCCTTATTTCCCATTTTGGTTTACCTTCTTTTATAACTAACAGTAATTGCTTAAAAAAAGAGGGATTGGCGGTAATTACAGAAGCTTTCTGATTACAAATAGTTTCATAATGTTCATAGATATTTGCATTTTTCAGAGGCATTATACAACAGGCGCCTGCTTCGGCTGCACTAACTGTTGCATGGCGCAATCCACTCATTGTTTCCAGGCCGCCTAAAGCATAATACTTATCACTTTTTTTCCAGTGATAGAGCTCTGTTATGATTCGCCCTGATCGTATTAACTGCGAATGTGTAATAGGAATTCCTTTCGGATTACCGGCGGAGCCTGTTGTGTAAAGAACTACAGCAATATCATCGGCTTGTGGTGAATAAGAGGAATGCAAGTCACTTTCAAAAGCATCTTCCAGCCATTTTAAAAATGAAAGGTTTTGTTTAAAATCAGGGTTATCCTGTTGGTCAATCATGATTATGCGGTTACAGCCTGCATCTTTAAAAGCAACAAGCAAAGAAGGTTCTGCTAATACAATGCCTGGCTTAAATAACTGAACATATTCATTGATGCGGGATGAAGATAGTTTTGAAGACAGGGGAATTACAACAATACCCATACTAACTGCTGCCCAAAAAGTAAGTAATAATTCATAATGCATTTCCCCACATAAAAATATATAATCCCCTTGCTTAAGCCCTGTGCCTGATAAGGCTTTCCGAACAACACTTATAAGTTCATCTGCCTGTTCGTATGTTAGCTCTTCCTCTGCCGACATTTTACACCACAACTGATCACCATATAAACCCACGGCTTCTTTCCAGAATGAAGAAAGTTGATCTTTAGCTTTTTCGGGCAGGTATTGCTGGTAGCCTAATAAAGTCTGCAACCTGAATCCTGTTATATCAACAGGCACAGCCTGTGCAAGATCCATATCCCAGGCTGTTTGGAGTATCTCCTTCATTCTTGACTCACTCATGTTTATTTTTTCCATAATTTCTTCTACGCGAAGTCCTTTGAATGCCCAATACAATACACACATAAAATCTTCCTCTACATTTTTTCCGATGCTATGTTCTATTCGCTTTGTATAAACACGATGCGTTGCAAGAAAATCATGTATGCTAAAACCCCAGTCTTCTTCTTTTAATTTAATAATAAGCGTAACAGGATTTATTTTTAATAAGGGATTTTGCAATAAGTACATTTTTTTCCAACCAGCCTGTTCATGGCCACGCCAGGGCTTTAAAACAGGAGGTTCAGCCTCTGTTAGCAACCAGGCAATGCATGCATTGTAATCTAAATTCCCAGGTTCAGAAATTAATGTTTTCTGCAAGTCAAGTGTTGTATCGTTCCAAAGAAAAGAAACCGGTTCACTTAACACATAGCCTTTGCGTTTTGTTTCAAATGAAACGCTGTCAAAAAAAGCCTGGTAGTCATTACCATGAACCTGGTGACAACCCCTTTCAAAAAAAGGATCAGGCATACTGTTAGTAAGATGCACATGAGGAAAAAGAATGGGGGCGGATGGTTTAGCAATCTTATTCAATTGTGTTAATAGTTCCGGCTGATGAAAACGATGTAAAACATCGAAGCCAATAATGGCCCCAATAGTCCCGTTTTCAAAAGGAAGTGGTCTTTCAAAATCTGCAAAAATAACTGTATGATTTTTACGTCTCTCCGGTGACATCCAATAATCAAAGCCCTTGTATCCTAATATATCTTTATCCCCTTCCCATACAGTAATGATGTGCTGTTCGGGAAACCATCCTCCTAGTATAGCTGCAGTCCAGCCACTCCTGTCCCAGAGGTTTAATATAATATCTCCTTCCTGCAAATGTTCATTAATATAATTTACAAATGGAAACAGCGCTTTAAAAGCCTCGTTGAAAGGCTGAAAGCACGCATATATATCATAAGAAGGATGGCGGGATTTATGCCGCAGAAACTGTTGATACTTATTTTTATTATTGTCCAGGTATTTTATCAGGGATTGTAGATCTGCTTCGTTATGTGACGATAGCAAATCTTTTTTATCTGCAAACCATAAATGATTTATGTAAGGGAAGCAGGATAATTGATCCGGCTGGTACTTCCACCCTGCCCTTTCTTTATAGTGTTCCGGTTGTTCTGCAACATTTTTATTAATCATGGTTATACAAATACCTTTTTATGTTTACTAATAAATAACGGATTGTCTATTCTTAAAAGTTATCAGGAGATATTAGAGGAAAGGAATAAATATGAATTTAAAGAAGCCACAGCTGGAACTCCGGGTAGAAGGTAATCATACTTTCTTAAATACACGTACATAATCTACATACATTTTAGCAGGCAACTTACTTTTATCAATTACCTGGCCCGGCCAATCGCCACCTATGGCAAGATTTAAAAGAATGAAAAATGGTTTATGAAATTCATCCGTACTGTTAACATTATTATGAATATCAACTTCATGATATTTCATCCCATCAAGATACCAGCGAATCGAAGCTGAATCCCATTCAACAGCATACACATGATAACTTGAAGGTGTAAAAACCAGGGTGTCTCCCTTTTGCACATGCCCGTTATTATCCCAATGTAAAGTTCCGTATAGCAGGCTATCGGCATTAATATGTTCCATGATATCGGTTTCCCCGGAGGCGGGCCATGGTACTTTATCTATATTCGCCCCCAGCATCCAAAAGGCAGGCCATAAACCCTGGCCTACAGGGATTTTTATGCGTGCCTCTATTTTACCATATAAAAATTCATGCTTGCCTTTTGTCGTCATTCTTGATGATGTAAAATGATTAGATTGAACATCTTCCGGCCTTACTGTAATTATAAGGTTGCCGTTTGCTACCGTTGCATTGGCAGCCTGGTAATATTCCTGCTCATGGTTTCCCCAGCCTTTGCCGCCAGTTTCAAAGTTCCAGTTAGCGGTATCAACAGTGCTGCCATTAAATTCATCTGACCATACGGTTTGATATCCGGTTGAGTCTACAGCAATGACTGTTGATGACGTTTCGCTTTCTGATCGCTCTTTAAAAGAAGTGAATAACAAAACAGGAAAAAAAATAAGCAGGATATAATTATACTTTGAAAGAAAAGCAAAATTTTTCATGATGCGAACTTTGATTTAGTAAAATAGTTCAGCAATTTAACGATACCATTTATAATTCAATGATATACTGAAAAAATTTTCTGGCTTTACAGTGACCACTCCACATGCGATAATTGCAGGGATACAGGTAGTCCAGGCAATATCCTGAATGAGGCGTTCAAAATTTGTTAAAAAAATAAAAATCAACCACGGACTTTGTTCGTACGAAAATTTTCCTACCTTTATTACATGAAGCAAAAAAAGATTGAAGCTGTAAAGATAGAACCCACCAAATCCGAATTGGAAATATTACAGGTGTTATGGCAGCACGGCCCTTCAACCGTCCGTTTTGTAAATGATAAATTGAACGAACAAAAACGTGCAGTACAATATACTTCCACATTAAAGCTTATGCAGATAATGGTTGAAAAGAAAATGCTGAAAAGGGATGAAAGCAATATGAAGCATATTTATATTCCCCTGATGGATGAGCAAAAGACAAAGGGTGTTTTGCTGGGTCGCTTCGTGGATTCCATGTTCAATGGCTCGGCAAGCAGCCTCGTGATGCAGTTGTTGGGAAATAAAAAAAGCTCCAAAAAGGAACTACAGGAAATCAAAGACTTATTGAATAAACTTGGTAAAAGTTAACTGCTAAAACTATTGTTATGCCTTTATTTTTTTCAATTCAAATTTTCCCCGAAGAATTCATACATGCGTTAAGCTGGACACTTATTCATTCTATGTGGCAGGGAATGTTATTATCTATAGTAGCAGGCGCTATTGTTTTTTTTACAAAAAAAAATAGCCCGGCACTTCGTTATAATTTAATGGCCGGTTCTTTATTAATTTTTATGATAGCTGTTGGCTCGACCTTTGGTTTTCAAATATTAAAAGCTTCACAGGGTGTTAATGTGCCACAAACAATTCCAACTACCCAGGTAATGTCAATGGACCCGGTAATGTCTCCTGCCGATGCCAGCATTAAATTGTTTATACCCGCTAAGGCAATTGATTTTTTTAATGCACATGCTGGTTGGATCGTATTGATGTGGCTTTTAATAATGGGGCTACGATGTATCAGGCTAACTCTCGGTTTATATAGCGTTTACCGGTTAAAAAGAATACAGGTATTTAATGCCGGCGAATATTGGAACAGCAGGATAAATGAATTAAGCAGGCAGCTTCAAATCAATAAACCGGTTCGGTTACTGCGATCGGGCATAGCAAAAGTGCCCGCAGTAATTGGTTATTTTTCGCCTGTTATTTTATTTCCTGCGAGTATGTTGACAGCGCTGCAGGCAGATGAAGTGGAAGCAATACTAATACATGAATTGGCACACATACGCCGCCAGGACTTCCTGGTAAATATGTTTCAAAACATTATAGAAATAATTTTCTTTTTTAACCCGGCAGTATTATGGGTTTCTTCATTAATAAAAGCAGAACGGGAAAACTGCTGTGATGATATAGCGGTTATGCAAACCGGTGGCAAGCGAAACTATATTAATGCGCTGATGGCTTTCGGGGAACTCAACCTGCAGCAGGCCTCTCCATTAACGAATGCATTTGCAGGTAAAAACAACCATTTAATAAATCGTGTAAAAAGAATTATTTATAACAACAACAAAACTTTAAGTAACATGGAAAAGAAAGTCCTGGCCGCAGGTATGATCCTTACGGGGGTATTTATTTTTGCATTCTCATCAAATATTGCGCAACAAAAAGCGAAAGAAAAAACAACCGTTGTACGTAACAGTGATGTTGTTGCCACAGATATAAAGTCAGCCGATCTTATAAAAATTATCGATACCATTCCGGGCGCGGATGTAGACCGCAAGGAGATTTCAAACGAAACCATTCATACTACAGTGAACGGAAAAAAATATAAAATGGTATCGCATAATGGCCAGGTAGATGAGTTGGATGTGAATGATAAAAAAATACCGGCAGATCAAATAGGCAGGTATAAATCAGTAACTGAAAAAATTATTGTGCAATCAAAAATTGACAGGGAGCGATCTGAGAAAGATATGATAGAATCCAAAAATGATATGGAAGAAGCTAAAAGAGAGCAGGCGGAAGCGCAAAATGAAATGGCAGAAGCGAATATAGAAATGGAGCGGTCAAGAAAAGAAATGGAACAGGATATGGAGCAAAGCAGGAAAGAGATAGAGGAGTCAAAAAAAGAAATGCAGAAGGATATGGAACAAAGCAAAAAAGAGATGGAGGAATCAAAAAAAGAAATGCAGCAGGCCTTGCAGCAAAACAGGAAACAGATGGAGTATGCAAAATTAGAAATGGAGAAGTCTAAGAAAGATATGGCAGATGCAAAGCTGCAGATGGAACATTCACAAAAAGATATGATGCTTCATAAGGAGCAAGCCAAAAGAGAAATGGAACAAGGGAAAAAACAGATGGAACAATCGCGGACGAGCATGGAGCAATCAAAACACGAGATGGAGCAATCTAAAAGAGACGAGGAAGAAATTATTAAAGATTTCGTGAAAGAGAATGTCATAAAAGATAAAAAGGATCTTTTTGCTTACGAGTTAAGCAATGACGAACTAATTGTAAATGGCGTAAAGCAGCCTGATGCAATCCATAAAAAGTTTAAAGACAAATATGTAAAAGGTAAAGACTGGACAAGGAAGTACAATTATAATGCGAATTAGGCGGCCTTCGTTAGAAGTTCCTGGTAATAATCTTTCAAACCTTTTAAGGGATAGAAGGTTTCTATCAGTTTGCCTGCTGCTACTTTGAAAAAAACAGTTTACCGGAACTTCCTGCGGGCCAATAAAAACTAATAAATTATTCGTGAGGATTTTAATTGAATCGGCGCTATATGGAGAATACTGCACATCGCTGCCGGTTAAAATCTATACTCAAATACCAGAAAAACTTCCGAATGAAGTGTAACAAAAAATGATGCCGCTCTAATGACTGTGCATAGTATACTACTTGCTTTTATTTACGTGCGGCAACGCTGACGTAATGAGAATTAAAAAAAATCTGGCAGGATATTTATATATACAAATACTATTACTCACTTTAAAACAATTTTATTATGGGAAACATTTTGTATATCATCGCAGTGGTCCTGGTTATTATCTGGGCAATTTCCTTTTTGGGTGGCTTTTTTACAGGTGGGATAATTCACATCCTGTTAGTTATTGCAGTTATAATGATCATCTTAAAATTAGTTAACAGGGGAACTGTGTAAGGCGACGATCAATGAATTAAAGCTGTTACCTTATTGATACACGTGTTACATTAATTAAGGAAGCGAACGCCATCTTACATTAATTGGCACACTTTGAAATGCCCTTGGAAACAAGGGCATTTTTTTTGCATGTTTATAATTTTATCATGGACGAGGGTGGTGCATAATAAGACAGACGTGGATAATTTTCCCAGTATGGGTCAATACCAACCCAATTATTAATCATAGATGTTTACCACCTAACCAAAACCTGATGTGATGCGTGACTCATCCCAGGTCGTGCTTCTTCTCCAAGCAAGAAGCAGAGCGGACACAGACTGCGGACCTAAAAGAAGAAGTGTCTATTTTAGATTGATGGCCGTAAGGACTACAATAGGCAACATAGAAGGCATTTACTTCATTACATTTACCTGTCAGCAATGGCTTTCACTATTTGAAATAACAAACAGTTATGATAGGTACAAGTCAGTCGGTGTAAGCATGATTAACTTTATCCATTCTTTCCATCAATAATGAATTCAATTAATAATAACTTCTATTCAGGCACAAGCGGCCTTGTGCTTCCAATTCCACAATCACAGTACCCTCCTTCCTTCCAGGGCAAGAGTCGGTTAACTTACTTTGCATCTTTGTTTAATAGTGTAGAGATTAACAGTTCCTTTTATAAGCCTCCTAAAGCATCCACTATTACCAAATGGGCTGAGAGTGTGCCTGGTAATTTCCGGTTCACTTTCAAATTATCAAAGGCGATAACTCATGCAAAGGCACTGGATTTTAATGCTGATGATGTTGAATGTTTTATGCAGACCATAGATTTCGTCGGTAAGAAAAAGGGATGTTTACTAATTCAGTTTCCTCCTGCATTGAAGATTGAAAAATTTGATCAATTGCAAAATCTCTTATCAATTATTAAGCATGCAAACTCAAATGCATCGTGGAAAGTAGCTATCGAGTTTCGTAACACATCGTGGTATAATAAAGAAGTATATCATTTACTTGATCAATATAATGCCAGCTTAGTCATTCATGATATACCGGCATCGGCCACGCCGCAAACAGCGCCTGCAACTGGTTTCAAATATTTGCGATTTCATGGGCCCCTCGCCCGTTATCGCGGAAGTTATGATGATACATTTTTACTTCAATACGGCCAATACATCAAGGCATGGCTCAGTGAAGGAAAAACGGTTTATGCGTATTTTAATAACACAATGGGAGATGCCGTTAAAAATTTACAGGCGTTAAATAGTTTTGTTCAGCAATAAGCTTAGCAGAATAGTTCATTTAGCCTTTAGATATCCGGGATAATGTTGAACGAAATCTCAATAATAAACATCAGGAAGTAATTGAAGCGACAAAATATAAATACCTTACTTCTTTAATTTTAGAACGTAAGTAAACATTCATAAGATGAGACGGATACAAGCATTTGAGTTTGGGGATTTAAGCTGGTATCCAAGGAATCTTAGAAATTATGCAACTGACTATTTACAGTTCGCTTCAAACACTTTAGATATTTATCAATGCGTAATATCAATACTTAAAAAAGGGATCCAGAGCAGCGACAACAATACAATGGTTGATATAGGTTCAGGCGGCGGCGGAGGGCTCCTGAAAATAGCCGGCCACTTAAAGAAGCGCATCCCGTTTTTGAAAGTTGTCCTTTCTGATTATTATCCTAATATTGATGCTTTTAAAAAAACAAAGTCAAAGCAACCTGGCATATTTGAATACGTTGAACAGCCAATAAATGCAATGAACGTTCCAAAACATTTGAAAGGATTTCGGACACAATTTAATTCCTTACATCATTTCAAACCGAAAGATGCTAAAGACATTCTTCAAAATGCAATAGACAATAATCAGATAATTGGAATCTTTGAAGCGCAGCAAAGAGATATTAAAAATATAGTCCGAATGCTTTTATCACCCATAGCGGTTTTACTAATGACACCATTCATAAGACCATTCAAAGTTAACCGGATAATTTTCACTTATTTAATTCCGGTATTACCACTAACGACGTTATGGGATGGTATTATTTCAGTCCTGCGAACCTACACCGTAACAGAACTAAAACAGATGATTTTTGAATTAAAAAATAATACCTGCTTTGACTTGGAAGTTGATATTGCTAAAGGAAAGCAAAACGCTATACTGTATCTATTGGGGACCCCTCATCTTAATCCAATTATATAAAATTTGTGTTGGTTATGCCTGTTCCATGTAAAAGAGATTTGTATTGTTATCACATGAAAATAATTACATGGAACTGCAATATGGCTTTCAGAAAAAAAACTGACTTCATTCTTGCACATAAGCCAGACATCTTACTCGTACCAGAATGTGAACATCCTGGTAAAAATTACAAACAGATTGTATAGCACTTGAAATAGTGAGCCTGTGCGGGAAGAAGAAACTGTACAAGCAAGCATGCATCTTAATAAACCCGTACTCCTGAAAATTGCGTCTCGATGTTATTTGAAATAGTAACTGTTCCATTAGATGAATTTTGTACAATAACCGTTGCGACATCTCCTGCATCAAGTTTCATTAGAAACGACAATGAAGCGGAATGAGGGAAAGGTTGTCCTGCAATGGTAGAAATTGTAAGAGCCGGCGTATTATAATTAAATCCATTCCTGCTAATGAAAGCAAATACAATTCCGGTGCCTGTGGAAGTACCCGCTAATAAACTAATCGTAAAGTTAAATTGATATACGCCTGTTGCCGGGGCCACATATCCATGGCTGTTATTATTAAAATTTGATCCATCATCAAATCCATATGCATTTATAGTGTTGTTAAATGGAACAGTTGCAGAAAAACTATTTGCAATAGTACTACTTGAAGAGGCCAAAACTGAAAACCCGGTGCCACCTGATGGCGTTGATGGCGGGTTCTCCCAGGTTGCTAAACCTGTTGCAGAATTCGTGGTTAATACTTTACCTGCTGCCGGGTTGCCACCGCTAATTTTTACCTGGCCATTTACGTCCAGTTGTGCTGAAGGCTTAGTGGTGTTTATGCCTACATACCCATTATCTAAAATGCTAACACGTTCAAATAAAGCCAAGGGGCTAGCAGCCGCAGAAGTATAAAAACCTAATCTCGCAGTATTAGTGCTTGTACCAATCGTTTTAATAGCACCAGTGTAATAGCTTTCGGTTTTGTAATATAATCCGGCATTTATATCAACCCCTAAAGTTTGTGTATTTTGAAATATAGCAACCCCGCTGTCAGCACTGTTTACATGGAGTTTTGCCAATGGGGTACTTATACCTATTCCTACATTTTGTGAAAATGCTTTAGTCATTAATAAGATCAATAAAGCAGTAAATAATTTTTTCATAATGTTTAATATTTGCAGTATAGTAAATTTAAGCATTATAATAAAAGCGCAACAGGTAAATTAATAGCAGTATATAAAGAAACATGTGCAGCACTTACGCGGAGTAATTTTTTTATTAAATGCTAAGCAAATTTAAACACGTTTTTATTCCGTAAAACCATTTCATTAATTTAGACGGTCAAATAAAAGCTATGGAAAAATTAAATTGGAATAATATACAGGTAGAACAAGTGAATCCAAAAATGAAAAGACAATTCATTCATGGAGAAAAAATAATGATTGCCAAAATGGAATTTGAAGATGGGTTTACTGTGCCCTGGCATTCACATGAAAATGAACAAGTCAGCGAAGTATTTGAAGGCGTAATTCGATTTTGGTTTGATGATGATGAAAACAATCCTCTGGATTTATTGCCGGGCGATACAATTATCATCCCCGGGAACTGCCGGCACAGAGCTTTAATGATCGGTAAAGTAATAGAAACCGACACCTTTGCACCACCAAGGCAAGATTGGATAGATGGCTCAGATAATTATTTGAGAAAATAGGCTGGTAATGATTGATGAAAATAAAATTATAAAGAAATGGATTTAGGAATACAAAACAAAGTTGCATTGATACTGGCATCAAGCAAAGGATTGGGTAAAGCCGTTGCGATTGAATTGGCAAAAGAAGGTGCAAGAGTTATTATTTGCGGAACTGACCCAATCGCATTAGCAGCAACCGAAGCCGAAATTCAATCTATTTCTCCCAATAATGTCGTGTCATTTGTATGTGATCTTACCGATGAAAGCCAACGTAAAAATTTGGTTGAACAAAGTGTAAAAGCCTTTGGCAATATTGAAATTCTGGTAACAAACAGCGGTGGCCCTGCTGCTGGTCCATTCGAACAATTCAATATGGATGATTGGAAACACATTTATAATTTGCTGTTTTTAAGTGCGGTGGATATTATTCAACAAGTGTTACCAGCTATGAAAGAAAAGCGTTTTGGACGTATACTAACGATCACTTCGATTACTGTTAAACAACCCGCGGATAACCTGGTCTCGTCAAATGCGGTGCGAACAAGTTTATTGGGTTTGGTAAAAAGTTTGTCCAACGAAGTGGCACTCTATGGTATTACAGTCAATAATTTAATGCCCGGCTACACCAATACAAACCGGCTTCAACAACTTGTTGAAAAAAATCCAAAAGTTAATGAAGTAAAAGAAACCATTCCAATGAAACGGTTTGGAACACCTGCTGAATTTGCTGCAGCTGCCGCATTTTTAGTAAGCGAGCGGGCCAGTTATATCACGGGTCAATCATTAGCAGTTGATGGCGGGTGGATTAAAGGTCATTAGATAATTTGAAGTTGAAAGATTGATCTCCACTGTTGGCGAACTACCGCTTTCGTCTTAATTAAATAAGCCTACATTAGCAATGATTGATGTAAAAAAGTGAACTTAACTTGTGCCTTATGCGTAAACATATATTTTTTATTTTAATTCTTCTGTTTGTAAATGGCACCTATGCTCAATACCCGCCTTCGTTTTCCGAAGTTGTAAACACATATTTTCATAAGTATAGCTTAACCAAGGAAGACACCTACCCTTTATTTCAGAAAAAGAAAGACGGATGGTATATAGTTGAAGACCGTTATAGCAAGCCCGGATATTTAAGCAATTCACAATTATTCTGGTCATTAAAAGATAAAGCATACCAACCGCTAAATTATCAAGATACTCAAAATGACAGTGGCCAGATTTCAACACAGATAAATAATTATTTAATCTCGGTAGATTGGAATAACCAGCAATATGATTTTGAAAGAAATAAATATTTTGGCTATCCAGGTTGGGACTGGGACATAATAAATGACCCGATAAAAAGAAATGATTTCAATGATACATTAATGGAGAGTATCGCAAGAGCATATTCTAATTATGCCTCCGGGTTTATTATTGAACAATATGGCAATCATTTTGAAAATAATGATCCCGACAGAAAAACCTTGCATGATTCAGAAATAATCAGCCCGGCTCGCATTAAGAAATTTATTTTATATGAAAAAAAATCTATCGATGCTTATAGAAATCTTCTCAGATTAAATTCAAAATATCAGACCCGGGTTGGAAATATTACAATAAAGTATGCAAATGAACACATGTATCCTTATAGTGATTTAGTAATGGCCGGAGATCTCGTAAACGCTAAACTTTTCTTAGAGGAGTTTGAGTATCCTGATAGCCTTATCACACTTAGTAAGGCTATTTTAGAGGCGACTGCAAAAAATGGGATACTTTTTACTGCTGGTGACAATGACACGTATCCTTTGTGGTATCTACAAGAAAAAGAAAATTATCGTAAAGACGTATTGGTAATAAACACAAGTTTATTAGGCCTGAGAAGATATGTTAGCATGCTTGACAAACAATTTAAAGGAAGTCTTTTCGTCACTAAAAGCATGGCTTATTTCAAAAATAATTTTGATTATTTCTATTACGTGCAGGATACCGCAAATACCGGCC
>DASYOM010000136.1:0-5739 GCA_036007765.1 Chitinophagaceae bacterium
CCCGGATTTTATGATCAATATTTCTGCCTCGCCATTTGATTATACACATATCGAAGATAGAAAAGCAATAATAAAAGCCAATGTATTGAAATATAGATTACCCCTTATCTATTGTAATGCAGTAGGAAGCCAGACGGAAATTGTTTTTGATGGTGCATCATTAGTGTTTGACAAGAATGCAAACCTATGTGCTCAACTGCCGCAATTTAAAGAGGAGACATTTACTATTAACCTGAATGATGACGGAACAATTGATAAGCCAGTAAAAGAACCTGCTATTTCTACACCTGGTGAACCGGAGCCATTGCATTTTACACCCGAGCTGAATATCTCACAGGTTTATGATGCAATTGTTTTAGGTATAAGTGATTATTTTAAAAAGATGGGTTTTACAAAGGCGATCATTGGAAGCAGCGGTGGTATTGACAGCGCCGTTACATTGGCGCTTGCCTGCAAAGCTTTAGGCAAAGAAAATGTGAGAGCTATATTAATGCCCTCGGAATTCTCAACAGGCCATTCAGTTGTTGATGCGGAAATGCTAAGTATAAACCTTGGTAATCCTTATGATATTATACCAATCAAAAAGATTTACAATGAATTTATTAACGAATTAAAGCCTGTTTTCAAAGACTCACCCTTTGGCATAGCCGAAGAAAATATACAGAGCAGGACACGTGGAAATTTGCTTATGGCCATTGCCAATAAATATGGATACATTTTATTAAATACTTCTAATAAAAGCGAGCTCGCAACGGGCTATGGCACTTTGTATGGAGATATGGCAGGAGGCCTTGGAGTATTAGGAGATTGTTATAAGATGCAGGTATATGAACTGGCAAAATATATTAATTCAGAAAAAGAAATTATTCCTGACAACATCATTTCAAAGGAACCATCCGCAGAATTGAGGCCCGATCAAAAAGACATTGATAGCCTTCCTCCTTATGAAATTCTTGATAAAATATTGTACCAGTATATTGAAAGAGTAAAAGGCCCAAATGAAATAAAAACACAACAATACGATCCTGTAATGGTAGATAGAATATTAAGAATGGTAAACGTGAATGAATATAAGCGCAACCAGTTTTGCCCGGTAATTCGTATTTCGCCGAAGGCATTTGGGGTTGGAAGAAGAGTACCTATCGTTGCAAATTATTTGAGTTAAATTATTTAAATACGATTCTTAAAACCGAAATTATTCCGAACCTTTTTAAGCAAATTTTTTAAAAGATAATACCTAAATTGCTTAACTCGTTTTTACAATTATTACGTTAATTAAACTTTTATGGAAGCATATATCATTGCAGGTTTTAGGACAGCAGTAACAAAATCGAAAAGAGGAGGTTTTAGATTTTATCGCCCCGACGATTTAGCCGTAGATGTTATAAAAGGCCTAATGGCAAGTGTCCCAGAACTTGACAGCAAAAGAGTGGATGATCTTATTGTGGGTAACGCTGTACCCGAGGCCGAGCAAGGTTTACAGGTTGGGCGTATGATAAGCGTAAGAGCTCTTGGTATCGAAGTTCCAGGGCTGACTGTAAACCGCTATTGCGCAAGTGGCCTGGAAACAATTGCAATTGCTACCGCAAAAATAAGAAGCGGCATGGCAGATTGTATAATAGCAGGCGGAACAGAAAGTATGACTATGGTTCCAACTTCAGGATGGAAAACAGTGCCCGCATATTCTGTAACATCAGAAACTCCCGATTATTATTTGGGAATGGGCCTAACGGCAGAAGCAGTTGCCAAAGATTATGAGGTAACCAGGGAACAACAGGATGAATTCAGTTTACATTCACATCAAAAAGCTCTTAATGCAATTTCAAATGGTTATTTCAAAGCCGGAATTCTTCCCATGCCGGTTGAAGAAATTTATGTTGATGAAAATGGCAAGAGAAAAAAAAGAAATTTTGTTGTAGAAACAGATGAAGGGGTACGTGCAGATACTTCCATGGAAGCATTGTCAAAATTAAAACCTGCTTTCGCAATAGGAGGAACTGTTACTGCTGGAAATTCATCTCAAACAAGTGATGGAGCGGCTTTCGTAATTGTTATGAGCGAAAAGATGATGAATGAGCTTAAACTAAAACCCATTGCAAAATTAGTTGCATGTGTAAGCGCTGGTGTGCATCCTCGTGTTATGGGTATAGGGCCTGTTGAGGCTGTTCCAAAAGTTTTAAAGCAGGCCGGAATGAATCTCTCACAAATTGATTTAATTGAATTAAACGAAGCCTTTGCATCGCAATCCCTTGCTGTAATCAAAACATTAGAACTGGATCCTGCGAAGGTAAATATCAATGGAGGTGCCATTGCTTTGGGCCATCCTCTTGGATGCACAGGAGCAAAGCTTACTATCCAGATTATAAATGATATGAAAAGGCTGGATAAAAAGTATGGAATTGTAACAGCTTGCGTTGGTGGCGGGCAAGGGATTGCAGGGATTATAGAGAATTTATAAAGTTATATATCGCAACGGTCCCATTCTATTGCAAAGTATTTATGCATCTATTGATTTTCACAGTTCCAATAATAATATTACGAAAAAAAAACTTTAATAGAAAACCTATAAATTGTGTTTGGAAATAATTTTATCAATTAAATTTTAATATTATGCAAGAGCTTATTGACAAATTGAAAAATGTTCATGGATTAAGTACCGAACAATCGCACGGTATTTTAAATACAATTACTTCATTCATTAAAGAAAAATTTCCAATGGTGGGTGGCGCTATTGATAATTTATTTCAATCAGGAACCACACCATCTTTTTCAGGTCCAACGACTGCTGAAGTGCAGGCTAATGCAGCAAGCCCTGTGCATGACGGAGGAGATTTTTTAGATAAAATATCAGATTACATTCCGGGAGCTACCGGCGAAAAAATTGAAGAATTTGCTAAAGATAAATTAGGTGGCGTGTTTGGACAAGACAAAAGAGTTTAATGCCTGTGCATAAAAAAAACCGGCGATCTTAGCCGGTTTTTTTTATTTTTTTAAATTAATTGTTTCTTCAAAATAACTTGATGTTGAAGGATCATCTTCTCTACCATATAATTTTAATACATGGTCAGTTAATGTCTGAATTTTGACACTTCCTAAAAGGTCACCTATAATTGTAGTATCCCCCGATAACACATAAAAAGACGTATCAGCCGAACCATCAAGGAAGCTGTACACTTTGCCATCAGCTCTAAAATCTACATAATCAGTAGCAGCAACTCCCTGATAAGTGATGGTAGTGTCAGCAGGCGAAGAGGAAGGATCATACTCATGGTCGATAAGACTTTCTATCGCCCATTTTGCTTGAATTTTTTGAAGTGTTGTAGTTGTGTCTTTCTTCTTGCACGACTCAAAGATAAAAGTAAGCACGAGTGAGGAAATAGTAAATAAAAATACTTTTTTCATTTTGTTTTTTTGGGTTAAAATTTTATAACCCATTTTTGAGGGTCATAATAGTGTAATCCTAAAACGGAGGTTGAAGAAAATAATTGTATTGTGAGGGGACTTATCTTAATATTTCTCTTGCTATTACTAGCTTTTGAACTTCGCTGGTTCCTTCCCCGATTGTGCACAACTTACTGTCACGATAAAATTTTTCAACCGGATAGTCTTTAGTATATCCATAACCGCCAAATATTTGAACGGCATCTGTTGAAACTTTTACAGCAATTTCACTTGAGTAATACTTTGCCATTGCAGATTCCTTTGTGATATTTTCGCCGTGCATTTTTAAATCGCAGGCCTGGCCTATAAGAAGTTCCGCAGCCATAATTTCTGTGGCCATATCAGCAAGCTTAAAAGAAATTCCCTGGAATTCAGCAATAGGCTTTCCAAACTGGTGTCTTTCTTTTGCATATTGGAGGGAAGCTTCGTATGCGCCTTTTGCAATACCAAGGCCCAATGCGGCAATTGATATACGGCCTCCATCAAGCACGGCCATTGCCTGTTTAAAACCTTCTCCCACATCACCCATTCGGGCTGACTCCGGTATACGACAATTATCAAAGATCATCTCCGCTGTTTCACTTGCACGCATGCCCAATTTATTTTCCTTTTTGCCACCGGCAAAACCCGGCGTACCACGGGGAACGATGAACGAAGTTGAATTATCCCTTGTCCTGGGCTCACCGGTTCTGCAAATTACAACTGCCACATCCCCACTTTTACCATGCGTTATCCAGTTTTTGGTTCCGTTAATTATCCAATCATCTTCATCTTTTACTGCCGTGCATTGCATATTTCCAGCATCACTTCCGGTGTTGGGCTCGGTTAGACCCCATGCCCCCAGATGTTCTGCAGTGGCAAGTTTGGGCAAATACATTTTTTTTTGATTCTCATTTGCAAATGCAAGTATATGGCCCGTACAAAGGGAATTGTGCGCTGCAACAGAAAGGCCGATTGAACCGCAAACTTTTGAAATTTCCTGTATAATTGCACTGTACTCCAAATAGCCCAATCCTGTACCGCCATATTTCTGAGGAACAAGAACTCCCATAATTCCGAGCTTAACTAATTCTTTAAAAATATGTAATGGAAATTCCTGGCTTTCGTCCCACTCCATTAAGTGGGGCTTTATATGTTGAAGAGCAAAATCTCTAGCTGTCTGAGCTACTTGTTCTGTAAGTTCACTATTCCTGAAATCCATTTATTAAATTTAGTGCTGCAAGATAATCTGAATTAAATAAATACTAACGGTTGTTAGTTTATCGTTATTGCTTCTTAACATTTACGGTACATTATTCAATTGAGAGATATGGCGATAATTTGATAAATATTTCCTCAGTAACTATCATGATTTTTTTTATTTCCCCCACCGAATTAAAATTGCCATGCTGTTGCCGGTATTGAAATATTGCGTTTGCTAAATTATATCTCAGGTATGGATGTGTTTTCATTTCATCAACGGTTGCAGTATTTATATTTATTTTTTTTACCGGTGTATTACTGAGTATAAGCCGCGGCTTTATTTTTTGAAATGTTGAATCAGGAAGCAGGTATGTTTCTCCAACCTGGTCAATAGAATAAAATCCACCAAGCTTATCACGAAAAGAAATAATCCTTTTAGATAGCTTACTTCCAATGCCAGGCAAACTAATATAGGCGCTTGTATCAGCAAGGTTTATATCAACCGGTTGAATTGTTTTTGGAGAGTATGGCGATAAAGGCTTAGGATATTCTTTTTTTTCAAAAGAAGCATTTTCTTTTGCCGCTAGACTTATCCTAACGTAAGGGACTAAACGCTGAACATCTGAGGGTGGCAAGCCCCAGATCTTACTGATATCTTCAGGCTTATAGAATTTACCACCTTTCGAAATATAGTTTTGGATTGTCTTTATTGTTTTATCTCTTATGCCTAATTTTCTCCAATCACTTGCGCTGGCAGTATTTGGATCGAAATAAAAAACTTCCGCTGCAATTGGGTCTGATTTGTTTCCGGGAGATAAAGAATAATCATTTACGTATCCATTTTCGTAATTACTATTATAAATTTTGCGATGTGGCGAGTCATTTTTCAGAGTTTTTAATTGTGTTATTTCCTTTTCAAATTCTGAATGATTGTAAGAAACTTTTTTATTGAAATAGGGCAACAGCAACGGAAGAAAAAGGACCAATAATATTATCGAAATAATTATAATAATTCCTTTTCTTTCTTTAGCTGTAAAAGAGAAATAATCTTTTATAAAATCTCTCCACATTTAATTTATTTAAGGTAAAATAATCAATTAATTAGATTATTGGATC
>DASYOM010000137.1:0-19424 GCA_036007765.1 Chitinophagaceae bacterium
GCAGGGTGGGTAAACTTCGATATAGAAGTGAGTGCAGACGGGCAATCACTTTATTTTGTGGATGCACAATTTGATCAAACGGGTAATCCTCACTCTACTGACTTAATTATCGCACAAAAAAATGCGACGGGTTTTCAACCATTATCTAACAGTAATGAGATAATGAAAAATATAAATACAGATGCACTTGAATATGCAGCATGCATCTCTGCAAACCAACTTGAAATATATTTTACAAGACTAAGCGTTCCTTTTTCTATCACTTCCCAGCCGGAGATTTTATTTTCGACAAGGAAAAATATAAATGAAGTTTTTAGCAGTCCATCAAAAATTGAAAGCATTACAGGTTTTGCGGAAGCTCCAACAATTTCACCAGACCAAAGAACTTTATATTATCATAAAAAGGAAAATAATAAGTTTGTTCTGTATTTGGTAAGGCGAATTTTTTAACTTCTATTATTGTCAAATTGCTTTTAATTAATAGCTTCAGCTTTTCTACGAAATTGGTATTTATTTTTGAAATCAATTTTAATAAAAACAACATGAAAAAAATATTAATTATTTGTTTGACGGTTGCTGCTATAAAAACAAATGTGTCTGCCCAGGCATCAGGATATTATATGGCTGATAGTTTTCATATTGCAAGTTCGGGCGGCTGGGATTATATCGCTGTTAATAAAAATAAGTTGTATGTATCCCATGGAACACAGGTAAATATTCTTGACAAAAAAACCGGTGATTCCCTTGGTATAATACCCAATACTACTGGAGTGCATGGAATAGCTTTCGATAATGAGCTCAATAAAGGGTATACAAGTAATGGCAGGTTGAACAACGTAACCGTATTTGACCTCACAACTAATAATGTATTGACACAAATTCCAACTGGCAATAATCCTGATGCTATTTTATTCGACGATTATTCCAAAAGAATTATCACGTGCAACGGCAGGAGCAATAGCCTTACAGTAATTGACCCTGCGACCGATAAAGTTTTAGATACAGTTGCATTGAGCGGTAAACCGGAAACAGCAGTAAGTGATGGCAAAGGCAAAGTATTTGTAAATATTGAAACTAAAAGTTCAATAAGTGAAGTAGATATTGGAAAATATAAAGTTGAAAATACATGGTCTGTTGCTCCCGGAGAATCTCCCTCAGGCCTTGCAATTGACCGTAAAACCGGAAGGCTGTTTGCAGGATGCGATAATAAAATGCTGATAGTTTTAGATGTCACAAGTGGAAAGGTTATCGGCACGCCTGCAATTGGCGATGGATGTGATGGCACTGCCTTTGATCCTCAGTTAAATTATATCTATTCATCTAATGGTGATGGTACACTTACAATAATTAAGGAAAATTCAAAAGATAAATTTGAAGTAGTCGAAAACATAACAACCAAAAGAGGTGCAAGAACTATCGGCCTCGACAGTGAGACCCATACAGTTTACTTACCTACCGCCAATTTTAAACCGGCTGAGCCAGGGGAAAGAAGGCCACCCATGGTTCCGGGGAGCTTCCAGGTATTGGTAGTGAAGAAGAAATAAAAAAAAGGTTACTTTCCTGTAACGGCTTTTTAATATTAATGCAGGAAAGGTTAACGACGGCAAAGGAAAATTCTTGCGCTATTTTATTGAGTTCCAGGAACAATGCGGGTTGAAGCTTTCTAATTCACCTGCGATTTTTGTTTTTGAAAATAAAAACGATACAGCCTGAATGGAGAAGATCGCAAATAATGTAAAGCATAGAAACATGCTCGAGTACAGAAAAATTATTGAGTTACTATTGGACAAAATTTGACTTTTAGGCCAAACTTTTAAATGATTTCCACCAAGCCCTGCAACTAAATCTATATCGGCAGGATATACGTTGTTTGATTGTTTATATGATTCCCTTATTTTCTGTACCTCAGGAAAATAATTATCTCCTCTTACCAATTTGCCGTAGCCATACTCGCCGGTATTTATTACCATTATTCCTTCAAGTCTATTATAATTGATATTAACAATGATGCCTGCAACCAACATTATAAAAGCCAGGAGCCACCACGCCCATACATATTTTTTAGAATTGAAAAAATTGCAAAGCACAATGCTCAATGCAAAAAAGGCTGCTAAAATAAATTTTGAATACGTGGTGAAATTTTGATCTTCATATAAGCTCCGTGGTTCAAAAACAGGAACGGTTCCGCCCATGCTGATGAATGCGATTATTGCCACTGAAATCAATAGTATAAGTTTACTGTTGTTACTTAAAAATTGAGAAAACTTTAGCTGCTGTTTTGCTGTTGGAATACTTTCTCCTTCGTGCTGTTTTACATTTTGTTTTTCAGGGTGCTCCAGGTTCTCTATATCGCTTAGCCGCTGCAGGGCATCAGTATCCGACGGAGCAGAAACATCCAGGGCCTGTAACAGATGATGTAACCCGGTATCATAATCTGCAGTAAAATCAATATGCTGCAGCCGTTTTAAGCGAAACGGAATTTTACAATTATCAATAACTACAGGATAAATCTGTTTGTTGTTGTCCAATGCATGAGAAACTTCGTCTAAAACATTATTTGACGTGACTGATTTTTCTGAAAGAATAACCAATAAACTAGCTGAGTTTTCAAGTGATTTTTCAACCTCAGTATCCCAGGGTTTTCCTGCAGGTAAATCAAGCTGATCAATCCATAATTTAATGCCGGCATTTTTTAATTCAGTTGCCAGTTTTAAAGCAAATTTTGAATCACCACGGGAATAACTGAAAAAGATTTTTTGTTCCAAAATCGAAATGTATGAATGACTTACAAGGCTTGAATAAAATTAATTCCCTACAGGAATGTTCAGCAAAACAGGCTCGGTATGTGTTCTTAAAATTTTAAAATCTTTTTCTTTTTTGAACGACCCTTTTTGCACCATGAACATATACCAGCCCGGAATTATATTTTCCGTGGCGCTATTCGTTAATCCATGAAAGTTAAATGCAGAAGCAGGATCCAGCATAAAAAAAGGCCGTGCTTTTACTTCATACCCGTTCAATGAAACTCCGTTTGAATCTACAACTACTACTCTCACATTCATAGGTGTCGTATCATAATAGGGAGAGTAAGTTGTACCATCGGAAGACGGAGGGAATACTGTTTTGGCACTAAGATCCTGTTCAACAAAATCTAATGCATTTGCAGCGCTGTCAGGATTATTTGTATTAAGCGCTAAATTTAAAACCGATTCATAGTTGCTGAATAATTGCTTAAGATAATAAGGATAGTTAGTCTTCTTAGCTAATGAGTTCTTACAAATTATAATTTTACGGCTAATAGTACGGGCTTTTTCGGCTAATGACTTATTTGCCATTTCCTGTTGTGAAGAAATCTTATCAGATAACATTTTAATAGTATCTGTTTGTTCACGAAGATCTGATCCTTTCACACTTAACGTATCGCTTTGTGCAAAAGTGGAAAGATTAATTAATATGGCAGCAATAGAAATGATAATATTTTTCATGAGAAAGAAATTTTCATTTTTATGAAATTAAAAAAAATGCATTTCATTACAGTAAAAGATTTTTTTCTCCTCCAATGATACTAAGCTAGGGCCAGGTATACTTTCGATAATCTATCTTTATAATTTAAGACCTCTAAGGGTGTATTATTTGTTCAATGAAAAGTGTTTCAATATTAAAATCCATTTTAGCAATTAGTGCTATTCTTGTGCTATTGATATGCTTCCTGTATCCAACATTTTCCTGGCCCACGGGACTTGAAGCCGTAGAATGCTTGTTATCTTTTGCCATTTTATTAATATCGATATTTCTTATTGGGAGATTTAGAACTCAACTTTACAAGCAACGTGAACAAAGAAATATAACTGTTGGCCTCTATATTGGATTTCTTTGGACAATTGAAATATGCATTAACAATATTATTCACCCTGGCCTTCCACTAAGAGATATCATTGATAATATCTTTTGGGCTTTAATTGCCTGCCTGATTTTATATCTTTCAATTCGGGATTCGTTTCAAACAAAGAGTTTGTTTTATGGAATTAAGGCTGGCTTCCTGAGTGGATTTTCAAGCGGTGCTATAGCATGCCTCACAGCACTTATCTTAATATCTTTTGGAATGCAATTAATCGTCAAAGACCCTTTAAATATAAAAGAATGGTCCGATATAAAAAATATAATACAATATCCCAACATAGCAGTTTACTTCGCATATCAAACCATGGCAGGAGCTATTATGCACCTCGTAATACTTGGGGCTATTATGGGGGTTATACTTGGAATAATTGGTGGGATTGCCGGCAAACTATTAAGCCATGTTAAAATTAAGGTCGAACCTATGGCTTATTGAAATTTCATATTTCTCTGGAGGCACAGCAGTCATCGTCATTGCTCACAGAAGTCTCTTCCTTACCATTGCGGTTTCTTTATAGGCTTCGGTCTCATTGCAGTTAAGATTTTTCTTATATATTCAAAATTTCTATAGAATTTCGAAATAGCTTTGCATTTCATTTAATCTTAATCGTGAAAAAAATCTATTGCATTGCTACATTTCTGCTTATAGTGTGCTCTTCAACATTTGCCCAAAAGATATCTGGTAATAATACGAATACCGGCTTCAAAATAAAAGGAAGACTTTTTGATTCTTTATCAATGCGCCCTCTTGAGTATGCAACTATCTCTCTTTTTTTAAGCGAAGAAAAAAAACCGATGAATGGAACCGTTACCGATAACAAAGGAAATTTTGTGGTGGATAATATAAAGCCAGGCAATTATAAACTGGTAGCTGAATTCTTAGGCTATAAACCTTTTTCTTTGCTCAACCTGCAAATAAGCAAGGAGAATCCGCTTATAGAAACGAAAGATATTGTATTGGCTCCAAAAACTACTACGTTGCAAAATATAAGCGTCGCCGTAGCCGGTAAAATCATTGAAAATAAAATTGATAAGATGGTTTTCAATGCTGAGAGAGACCTTACATCTCAAAGTGGAGTTGCGACGGATATATTAAAAAAGGTACCGCAGGTATCAGTAGACGTTGATGGAAATGTTCAGCTGGCCGGAAGCTCAAGCGTTCGTTTTTTAATAAACGGGAAACCTTCCGCAGCATTTGGAAGCAGCATTGCAGATGTCCTGCAATCCATACCGGCAAGCCAGATAAAAAGCATAGAGGTAATTACCAATCCCGGGGCAAAGTACGACGCCCAGGGTGTTGGGGGCATTATAAATATTATTCTAAAGAAAAATAATTCGCAGGGCATAAACGGAAATGTATCACTCACGGGAGGAACCAGGAATGAAAACGGTTCTTTCAATTTCAATGCCCGAAAGGGAAAGTTTGGCATGAACGCATTCATAAGTGGCAATAAAAGATTAAATGCGAAGACTACTTTTTATTCTGACCGGTCGACAACGGATACATCCGCTAATACTAATATTTTATTACACCAGGATGGCCTGAATCAATTTGTGCGAAACGGCTATCAAACAGGAATTAATTTTGACTGGGACCTTAATGAGTATAATAGTTTTTCCGGTTCATTCTCCTATAATAATTTCAGCAACACAGGAAATAGCGTCACAAACCAGTCACAAAATATAAAAGGCACGGGTGGAAATAATATTTCAGATGTACCAACTCTTATTAATGCCGATAATGCTTTTCATTTTCATAATACAGATGTGGGGCTCACTTATAAAAGAACATTTAAAAAAGAAGACCAGGAGCTTGAAATTTCAGGCAATACAAGTTTCGGTAACCTGAATTCTAATAATAATAATTACCAGTTTTCATTACCAACGCATGCTCTTTACTATAGTACACAAGCGGTGAACCCCGGCACTGAAAAAGAATCAGAGATAAGGGCAGATTATGTACAGCCGATAAAAAAGGATGTATTGCTTGGCATAGGAAGCAAAGTGAATTTGTATGATATTACCAGTAACTCAATTGTTTCAAAATTAGATTCCGTTTCAGGACAATACAATAAAGACAATTTTTTATCAAACAGCCTTAACTACCATCAAAAAGTTTATGCGCTATATGCTGAGCTAAGCTTTCCTTTTTTTAAATTGTTTGATGCTAAAATAGGGGAGCGATATGAGCGCACAGAGCTCAATGCTTTTTATTCCAATGCGCAACAACAATCTGCCACGCCAGGTTATAATACTTTCGTTCCTTCCATATTCTTTTCGAAAAAGCTCAGCGAAAATTCTCTTCTGAAACTTAGCTATTCCAAAAGAATAGAAAGACCTGATTACAGGGCCCTGAACCCTTATATCAACACAACCGATCCAAAAAATCTTTCTACAGGAAACCCGGATCTTAAACCCGAATTGGGGAAGCGATATGAACTTGGCTATAGCAATGACATTAAAAATTTCGGGTCGTTAATGGTGAGTTTATTTTACAGGATCAATGAGCAGGATATTCAACCCTTTATAATTTTCTATCCCTCTTATCTTGTAGGTGATACTACTTATACTAACGTGGCTGTAAGCAAGCGTGAAAATATAGGAAGAGAAAATAACGCAGGTGTAAACTTTTTTGGAGATTTCAAATTTATCCCGAAGCTGAACCTAAGAACTAACTTATTCTTTTTTCACAGGCATACTATTAATGTTATTGATAAGGGATATAATTACAACAGCTTTAATTACCGTACCAATTTAAATGCTTCGTATCAATTCTCAACTACCCTTGCAGCAGAGTTCTTTGGAAATTTTAGTTCGGCACGACATGAAGCACAAGGCACCTATCCTTCCTTCACTACATACAGCCTTGCTGTGCGCAAACAATTCTGGAATAAAAACGGCAGCCTTGCGTTAACTGCTTCCAATCCTTTCAATAAAAATGTTGATCAGCGAAGTAAACTCTTTGGGCCTAACTTTACGATCAACAGCCAGCGCAGCATTCCTTTCAGGTCTATCGGTATCAATTTTACCTGGAAATTCGGTAAGCTGGAATTCAAAAAAGATAAGGAGAAAGTAAACGATAGTTTAAATGCCCCGGTTGATAACGGTTAGGCTTATGCGAATTAGATTCTAATCGGATTAACAGGAACTATGCAGTTAATAATTTTCATTATTAGTGTAATTATTATAGGAGGTTTTTTATTTGCTGCCTTCCGGGAAAAAAGCAAAGCTATCACAGCCGGATGCTGATACCGAAAAAGAAATACTCCAACAATATGTATTGTTTTACCAATGTTTGCCTGGTGAAGAAAAGATCCGGTTTGAAGAAAGCGTGAAAACATTTTTACAAAAGATAAGGATCACCGGCATCAAAACTACGGTAGAAGATAGAGACAGGGTTTTTGTAGCCGCCGCCGCCATCATTCCCATCTTCGCTTTCAAAGGTTGGGAGTACCGGAATATTCATGAAATATTATTATACCCAGGTTCATTTAACCACGAATATAATCTTGAAGGTGAGGGCCGCAATGTATCGGGCATGGTTGGCACCGGCCCAATGCAAAATGTGATGCTTCTTTCACAACAGGATCTGCGAACTGGATTTTTAAATCATACCGATAAAGCTAATACCGCCATTCATGAATTTGTACACCTCATAGATAAAACTGACGGAAGTACTGATGGAATACCCGAAACATTATTGCCGCATAAATATGTATTGCCCTTTCTGAAACGCATACACGAAGAAATACAAAAGATTAATTCAGGCCAATCTGATATCAATCCTTATGGCGCTACCAATGAAGCGGAATTTTTAGCGGTAGCCGCAGAGTATTTTTTTGAAAAGCCCGAGTTGATGCAGGAAAAGCATCCGGTGCTTTATGGTTTGTTGGAGAAGGTTTTTATGGGAACTGCTGCTTCTACGCCCATTTCCAAATATTAAGATTTATGCAAATTTCTGTACCAGCCGTGTTCCACTGTGGAAGGCTCGCCTGAATATAAGGCCTATAAACCTCTGCCATTATAAAGGAAGGTATTTATATTATTACATTTACCTTCCAGGAATGGCTTTCATTATTTGAAATAACAAAAAATTACGACACAGTTTACAAGGGGTTTGTCATTGGAAAACTAAAGGGCATTATGTAAAGAGTTATGTGGTCATGCCAAATCATTTACATGATTTAATTGATTTTAAGGTTTCTAAAAAAATATAAATACAATTATCGGCAATGGCAAAAGATTCATGGCTTATAAAATTGTAGAAAGATTAAAGGAGCCAAATAAAAACAGTAAGGTCATTTTTCAACATTTACTTTTACCCTTATTGCTTTCAGTCCGCTAATACTCTGAACATCTTCCAGTTCAAACATTTCTTTATCACCGGTGAGGAAATTGCTCTTTTGAAGAAGATGAAAATATTCATCGTATTCCGCAACTTCAAGAGCATGGGAATACACGATGGCAATGGTTCCTGGCTTCGTAAGCCTTTCTCCGGTATTTTTTATTCTGACTTTGTCAATCCGTTTTTTAAGAATTTCAAAACGAATACTTTCTGAACCTTCAACATCAAAACATCTTTCATCATTTCTGAAACTGATACAGATTGGTTTATTGTAAGCCAGAACCAGTTGTGTTGTTTCAAGGGGGATAGGAATGCTTTTAACTAACTGGTGAGTAAGTCGGGCAATTTCAGCCATAACCGATAATTGCCATAGCCGGATTTTTTTCAGGTCAAGAAAATCAAATGTTTTATGCGGTGTAAAAGATTTCCCCATGTAAATATTGTATTCTATGCCATCCGTCCTGGATTTTTCAAAATAATGAGGATAAAGCTGCTGAATTTTATCCTGCTCAGTTTCAAGATAGCGGGATATCGTTGCATTTATTTTCCCAATGCTTTCATCAAAATCACGCCTGTTTTTATTCAAATGGCCGGTAACAGGATCAACTGATTGGAGGTAGTGAGTTACCGGCGTAAATTTATCACCATCAGTAAGTGATAAGTGTTTGAAAAAAGATTTTATTTCAAGTTCAAGAAATTCATTGACTTTTTCTTCATCTTCGGCCAATAATCTATGTTCTATTTTTTGTATGAGATCCTCATTCTTTTCAAGTAATGTATGTAACAATTCCTTTACTAACTCATGTGGATTGTCTTTAAGCTGATGTAGAGTTGATTCTATCAAATTCAACTGGTCAAGGAGATCTTTCTGGTAGCACCGGCTTCTTTCCGTAGATGAATTTTTTACATCGATAGCGCCATATACAGGATAAACCTGGTCAAAAGCTACAACGCCAATTTCGCGGGTTGAACCTGTTTCTTTTTCTTTGAGGTATGCCCACGCCTCTTCCAGAAATTTCCATTCAACTATCGGTAGCAAAGCAGTGAATTTTTCCAAAATAAGGGATCCTACTTCATTTTTAAATTGTGAGATATAATTCCTGCAGGCCATTTCAAAAAATGAATAAACCGGTTCAAATTTTTTCAGCGTTTCGTTGTTCAGCACTCCTGCATTAGGAGACGCCGCTTCCATCATACCGATCAATTCGTTATTATCAAATAAAGGAGCAACTATATAGCAACGGTCCGATGAATTTTTCAGATATACCGCGAATGGAAAATTCTTTTGTTCTGGTCCGGAATCCTGCAGGTTACTTATAAACAAAGTCTTTTTCTCTCTGTTAAGCAGTAGTGCGAGGTGCTGATAAGCAGCTTCTTTTTCTTCCGTTGATGAAAGCCCTTTCAACAAAATACTAGTTCCCGAATATTTATTATAAAAAACAAAGTTTTTATTCAGCTGAAGAAATGGGCTTAAACTGACTTCAACATTATTTAACCCTATCAATGTTTCTACTGCCGATCTCAGTTTTTTATACCCTGATTGGGGATTTTCAGATTGCATTTCAATCAGGGCATTTTTTACTTCCGTCACACATTCTTCTACCGTTACGTCTACGATGCTTCTGCGTATAATAAATCCTTCAAAAGAAAATAATGAGAGGGGAAACTCCTGTTGCAAACGCAAAAGATCAATGATGGATCCGTCGCTTTGATCAATAAGACTTTCCGGGAAAGAAGGAAGTGCCCCTATCAGTTTTACATCAATGAAACTTTCATCAACATGTATACGGCTGTACCTGGGTAATCCTGTCACTTTATCAACCCATCGGTTTGTCCTTCGTTCCGGAACCGTGATTTCAAAGCTGAAGAATTTTCTGAAAATTAAACGATACGCCATCATCACATATTCGTATTGAATTTGTTCAAATGGGCGCTCTGGTGGAAATGTGATATACCCGTGTTCATCCGGGGTAAAATACTTGGCAAAGGAATCCGAATAAAAAAAAGTTTCAAATTTATATGGAGTGCCCAATGCAAAATACTCGAGATCATCATCAGTTGAGAACGGAAGTATGCTCGCAGCAACCAGTTGAAACAGGCTTTCGTGTTTTTCAATGATATCCGGGTTATTCAGTGGCTGCAATAGTTCGGGGTATTCTTCCAGTTTTTGTATCACATACAGGTAAAAATTCAAAAATTGTTCATCAGGATTTTGTATTCTTTTCTGCAGGTGTTCATAATAAGCGGAGAAAGACAGGTATGACCTGATTTCAGAATCTACCTTATATTTTATGGGATCGGGTATAAGTATTTTCAATTTTGATGTTCTGTTTTTCATCACTTCGTTTGTACTTTTAGTTACCTTCATGTGGTAGTAGTAATATCATAGCTTAAAGATAAATTCAATTCCGGTCCTTGTCCAAGTATTTATTTAACTTGAAACTGTTTAAAAGAAAGAAGGGAAGCAAATACTATAATCCCTTGTGAATGGTTTACAATCAAATGATCTTTCAATACATGGCGTAATTTCCCTGCTTTCGTCCCAATATATATAAGGTTCATAACGCAAAGCCTGGTAGTGTAGCCTTGTGCGTTAGCCATGCTTGTGCTGAGTGTAAAGATGTTTATGGCACGAGTACGCTCCACACAAGGCTAAGCCGCATACTCGCGCTAATGCGGGGATATCCGCTAATACCATTACAAGTATTTTCAGGCAATTCTTCGTTTAAAAAGAAGATAACTGTGGGACGTTCAAGTAGCTACCGAACTAAATACTTCAAAGAGAAGTAATTTCGACTATTAAAAAACTGTAGAAAAGGTATTGATTAAAGTTCAGCACCAAAATATTGAGATCTTGATTTAAATATTTATAGTGTGGCAATTATCACGCATTTTTTTCAAAAAATAAATCCAATTTACACTCATGCAAATATTGGGTTATTTCGCTTCTTTACTTATTGGCATTTCACTGGGAATGATTGGCGGAGGTGGTTCAATTTTAACTGTGCCGGTATTGGTTTATCTGTTTGGCATCAGCCCGGTTTTATCTACTTCTTATTCTTTATTTGTTGTAGGCTCTACCAGCCTGGTAGGGGCATATAATAATTACCTCAAAGGTTTTGTACGAATTAAAACAGCTTTACTGTTTGGCTTATCTTCAATCACTACTGTATTTCTTACCCGGAAGTTTTTAATACCGGTTATCCCCAAAACTATTGGAAGTATTGGCAATTTTCAAATTACGCAATCACTTGTTATCATGGTATTGTTTGCCATACTTATGGTTGCGGCTTCTTTATCTATGATAAAAAGTAAGGGAGAACAAAAAGATAATATTACTGTTGGAAACAAAAAAATAAACCTGGCAAAACTATTGGCTTATGGCATTGCTATTGGTTTTGCTACCGGCCTTTTAGGAGCAGGCGGCGGGTTTTTATTAATACCCACTTTAGTTCTATTGGTAAAATTGCCAATGAAAGAAGCCATAGGTACTTCGCTGCTCATTATCGCCTTAAATTCTTTAATAGGCTTTACAGGTGACCTTGGGCATTTTATAATAGACTGGTTTTTTCTTTTTAAAATAACATGTATTGCTGTTGCCGGAATTTTTATTGGTGGCTTTATAAATAAAAAAATATCTGGCGATAAATTAAAAAAAGGATTTGGGTGGTTTGTATTGGTGATGGGTGTTTATATTATTATTCATGAAATCCTTTTAAAATAATATCTTAACTGTTAAATTTAATCTTGAATAAAATTACCTTTTCGATATTGTTCTAATAATTCTGTTGCACGAGCTAAGAATGAATTTTTGGCAAAAAATATTGATGATGTAATTGAAAATATATAAAGTGCCAAAAGGAATAATTTATCATCCATGCCTAATCAAAATACAAGAAGAAATTTTTTAAAATTATCAACGCTTGTGGGTTTAGGTATTACGACTAATCCTCTTTCAGCTTTTTCTATTTCAAATGGCGAAGAGAAGAATGTTGATGAACAAAAAACTGGAATAAAAGCGGGACAACAATTAGTTTCTTTATTGCAAACCACAGACGTACATTGCCAGGTACATCCCCATGATGAACTATTTTGGGAAAATGGTAAAGCTGTTTTTCGTAAAACAGGGGGATATGCAAATCTTGCAACTTACTTTGACATGGCACGCAAAAAAAATCCCAACACTTTTATTATTGATACCGGCGACATGTTTCAGGGCAGTGAGCTAAGTGTAAAGACCACGGGAAAAGCTTTGCAACCAATACTAAATGAACTTGGCTATAATCTTTACATACCCGGCAATTGGGAAGTTGTGTATTACAAAGAGAACATGATTAAATTGTTGGGTGGATTAAATGCTCCGAAGGTCTGTACTAATATGTATCATGATTTAAGTGAAGAAAAAAAGGGCGGGTTAATCTTTCCTCCATATTATACATGGAATGCTGCCGGGATAAAAATTGGTTTTGTGGGTTATACTGATCCTTTAGTTCCCATCCGCCAGTCGCCTGCATATAGCAAAGGAATTATTTATACTTTCCCGGAAGAAAATTTGGCGTACTATGTAAAAGTGTTGCGGGAACAGGAGCAATGCGGCTTTGTAATACTGCTATCACATTTAGGGCTATCGCAGCAAATATCATTGGCAAACAATGCGGCGTGCGAAGGCGTTGATTATATTTTTGGAGGAGATACACATGAACGTGTTCGCAAACCCATACAATGCAAATACTCTAAAGTAGTTGAACCAGGAGCTTTCGGTTCATTTGTAGGCAGGTTAGAATTAGTAGTAGAAAATGGAAAAATACTAAAGGAGCATTACAGCCTTGATGAAATTGATTCGAATCGTTATAGGCCGAATAATGTTCTTCAGGCAATTATTGCTAAAAACGAACAGCCCTATAAAAGTGGAATAGGCAAAGTGATTGGATATAGCACCATTCCGCTATATCGTTATTTTGTTGTCGAAAACACTATTGATACATTAATTATTGATGCATTGATGTGGAAGATAAAGCCTGATATTGTTTTGTCCAATGGCTTTCGTTTTTGCCCGCCCAATATTACGCCGGATGCTACAGGAAACATACCGATAACTGAAGGGTATATATTTGATATGCTGCCGGTGGATAGTACGATAAGGACAGCAAAAGTTTCAGGCAATCAAATTAAAAAATGGTTGGAGAAAGAATTGAGTAACGTATTTTCAAAAGATGCATCAGAAAGATTAGGTGGCTGGATGGTAAAATTTAAAGGAATGAAAATTGAATTTAAAGCATTTGAAGAAAAGGAGAAACGAGTAAAAGAGATAAGGATTAACGGGCAAAACCTCAGTGAAGAAAAGATATATGTAGTTAGTGCCTGCGAACGTGAAGGAGATCCGGACAATGTGCTCTGCCGTATTCCGGATGTAAAGGAGGGAGCGAATACGATTTATACTTTGCACGAGGTAGTGAAAGAATATTTAACTTCCCATTCTCCCGTTACCCCAAAGCCTGAAGGCAATGCAATCATTTTAGATGCTCCTGCAACGTTGTTGACCCAGGTCACAGGGGTAGATTATAAATTTGTGTAACGAATTAAATTCTAAAAAGAATAAAATACTTGTAATAATTATCTCTAATTGCTTTTTATGTTGACTAATATTTGCAAAAGTAGGCGGTGGGACACCGGCCACGGCGGTTCGCCGCTGTTGGTGTCCCACCAACCCCAATATGGGTTTAATTGACAAAATTATCATGATGGAAATTTTAAAACAACCAATGCCCTGGTATATTGCGGGCCCATTAATAGGTTTAATGGTTCCGGTATTACTTATTCTTGGAAATAAAACATTTGGCATTTCAGCCTCGTTGCGGCATATATGTGCAGCTTGTATCCCCGGTAAAATTTCTTTCTTTCAATACAAATGGAAAGAAGAAAGCTGGAACTTGTTTTTAGTAACAGGCATTATAATAGGGGGTTTTATTGCAGCAACTTTTTTAATGAATTTGAATGCAGTAAATGTTCATCCAAACCTTGCCAAGGACCTATCTAAATATGGAATAGACAATTATCAATCACTTGTGCCACAACAAATATTTAACTGGCACGCATTGCTTACAGCAAGAGGTTTCATAATGATTGTCGGTGGCGGATTTTTAGTAGGTTTTGGAACCCGCTATGCAGGTGGATGTACTTCAGGCCATGCTATAATGGGTTTATCAAATCTTCAATTGCCATCTTTAATTGCTACTATTTGTTTTATGGCAGGCGGTTTTTTTATGGCAAATATTCTGTTACCTATCATTTTAAACTTGTAAAATAATAATGCAGCAAGCAACTGAAATATATGCACAACCTGATACTGATTTTGAATTTGGATCTTTAGGTCCTAATTATAAACCATCTGATAAGAAACATCCTTTCATTTTTAATTAGAAGTTTCTTGTTATGGGATTATTCTTTGGGATTTTGCTGGTGAAATCAGAAGTTATTTCATGGTTTCGTATCCAGGAAATGTTTCATCTCCAAAGTTTTCACATGTATGGAGTGATAGGCAGTGCAGTGATTACAGGAATAATTTCTGTATGGCTCATTAAGCATTATAATATTAAAACCGTTAGCGGAGAAAAAATTGTTATTCCTTCTAAGAAATTTAATAAGGGCCAAATCTACGGAGGGTTACTGTTTGGGTTTGGCTGGGCATTAACCGGCGCGTGCCCCGGTCCAATGTTTGCTCAAATTGGGACAGGTGCTTTGGTAATTATAGTTTCCCTTTTAAGCGCTATTGCGGGTACCTGGTCTTATGGATTACTAAGAGAAAAGTTGCCACATTAAACTATGGTTCTTTAAGGGCAGTATCCATTCCAATGATTCTAGAAGGAGGGTTTATTTTTTTGCCCTCGGTAGCCTTTCTTTAAATTTGATGTTGAATGTGTTTCATCCTTGCCGTGTTTGTCCTCAGTGCGCTCTTTTCGGCAGGCCGCACCGGAGACAAGTGAATTTTATCTAACTTAAAATAGAAACGAAGTTTAAGTTTTGGTGACATTAAATAATCTTTTATGAAAATCAGTACCACGCGATTAGAAACTTTCAGTGACTGCGTAATTGCAATTATTTTAACCATTATGATACTTCAGCTTAGGTTGCCTGATCTTGATAAACATGATCCAACCACTCACCAGATAATTTATTATTTAAAAAACTTACTTCCTAATTTTGTAACGTATACTTTTAGTTTTATGATGATTAGTATTTTCTGGACTAATCACCATCATATGTTTCACTTGCTTGGAAATACTGATGAGGTACTGTTATGGCAAAATTTTTTGTTCATGTTTTTGGTGAGCCTTATTCCTTTTGCAACAGCTATTGTAGGCGCAAACCCATTTATTCCCATAGCCCCGGCAATTTATGGCACTGTAATGTTATTAACCAGTTTATGTTTAACACTTATGCGCAGCTATTCTATTCGCAAAAAATTATTACATACGGACAGGGATAAATCAGTTAATTTAAAAATATCCAGGATTTCCATCCGGTCGAGAACTAAAGCAATTATCGGTACGCTTGTTTATTTGATTTCGATACCTCTGGCTTATGTGAATGTATATTTTTCTTATGCCTGCTTTATAATTCCGCCGATTATATTTTTTATACCAGAAGGGACCGAAAATGAAAAACTGGCTAAAAAATTAGTTCAAAAAAATATTCAAAATGATATGCAAGCTGAGTAAACTTTTCATTAAGGAAAGGGATTTACTATATAGCTTTAACTGTGAGCAGTGGTGATTTACTTTTAATTAAAGAAAAGCTATGTTCATATTATACTACCTGTCCGAATGTAACTAAATTGTCGGTGATTAAAGAATGACAAATTGAAAAATGGGTGATTATAAAAAATACTTTACGCAGGCAGTCAGGAAAACTTATCGTAATAATTCAGATTTTTTAATTGCCGAAACGAACAAAAATTTCACGGTAGTTTCTAACGATACCAATTTTGCTCTGAACTCAGCTAATCCTATTGACTAACGACTTGATTTTAGTGCTTACTTTTTAGCCCTTATAAAAACATTAGACGAACAAGGAGAACCTTTCGAAACTATAAGAAAAATTTGTCTCGAAATAGTAATAGACTACGTTAGGCCAAAAAATAAAATTCAGCAATTCTTAAAAAAGCTTCCGGCAAAACTTACAAACACCTTTTTTGCAAATATATTTCTCAAAGCATTCAGTAAGAAGATAAGTCAGAAGGCACACCCTGACGGTTTTGTTGCAAAAATTATAACAGACAAAAATGAAACATTTGGATTCGGTTACGGCTTTGACATTTTAGAATGTGGAATTTGTAAACTTTTCAAAAAACATAGTTACGAAAAATATTCATCCATACTTTGTGAAGTTGATGAAATAACTTCACGCTTAGCCGGGCTAAAGCTTATAAGAACCGGTACAATTGCTTTAGAGGCTAAAAAATGTGACTTTAGATTTAAAAAAGAAATTACTCCAGGTGGGAGACATGGCTAAATATTATTACTCAATTTTAGGTGGCCCTCAAATAGGCGGCCTTATTATACTACTCTTACTTATTCAATAAAGTAAAAGAAATTATAGGAGGGCAGGCAAGGGTTGAGTTGTATACATGCGCCAGTGCCACATTATCTTTACCATTGGGCATTTGTTCGGTTGAAATTTAATTGATCACTTATGTAACTGATTTGATAAGTTTGTTCTCCCTATAATATTGCAACCAACTAATAAAACAAAATCTACATAATGAAAAAGCACTTTTTACTTTCGATCGTCACTTTTCTATTTACTTCGTTTTCTTATGCACAAAACGTGGGTATAAATAATGATGCCTCAGCGCCCAACCCCAGCGCAATGCTTGATGTTAAAAGCCCCAATAAAGGATTGCTTGTACCAAGAGTATTGCTTTCGGGTACAACAGATGCTACTACCATTCTATCGCCTGCTATATCACTATTGATTTATAATACCGCAACTACCACAGGAGGAACCGCAGTTGCTCCGGGCTACTATTATTGGAGCAGCAATTCATGGCTTCGGCTTATTACCGGCTCTGCTTTAGTTACATCGTGGAAACTTTCAGGTAATGCAGGAACAGATACTCTTATAAATTTTTTAGGAACTACAGATGACCAGCCTTTACAATTCAAAGTAAATAATATAAGATCAGGTTATATTGGTACAGGAATTATTGATGGCAATGTTTTCTGGGGCTACCAGAGTGGCTTAAAAAATACAGGCCATAGTAATGTTGGTTTGGGCATAAAAGCTTTATTCAGCAATACTTCAAGCTCTAACCTTGTTGCTATTGGCGATTCTGCATTACATAATAATACAGGTATTCAAAATACTGCGGTTGGTTCAAAAGCATTGTATGCAAACACGACGGGAACTTCCAATACTGCGAATGGGTTTTCTGCACTTCGATCAAATACATCAGGATTTAATAATACTGCTAATGGAGAAAATTCCCTTTTCACAAATACAACAGGAAATGCTAATACAGCGAATGGAGTTCTTGCACTTTATTCAAATCTAAATGGAAACGCCAATACAGCAACTGGAGTTATTGCACTTTATGCAAATACAAATGGAGGCTGCAACACCGCTACGGGTTTTCAGTCGCTTACAGGAAATACAGAAGGATTCAACAATACGGCAACTGGGTTTAATGCACTTTTCTACAATTCAACAGGGTTTGACAATACAGCTATTGGTTATGGTTCGCTTGAGGGAAATACGGAAGGGAATTACAACACTGCAAATGGATTTAGTGCACTTTCACATAATAATACGGGAAATAATAATACCGCCTTGGGTATAGCGCAGATGTATCAGTTGATGGTTTAACCAATGCTACAGCAATTGGAAATGGTGCAAAGGTAAATGCAAGTAATACAGTGCAGATAGGCAATGCCGTTGTTTCGGATATTTACTTTGGAAGCGGCACAGCAACATTACATGCAAACAATGTGATAACACCTTCTGATGCAAGATTTAAATATAATATACAAAACAATGTGCCGGGCCTAGAGTTTATAAAAAAGCTTACTCCTGTTACTTACTATTTCGATGAAGAGAAGTTAAATGAATATACTAAGACAGGTATCATTAATAAAAGCATTATGCAACCTGCATTGTACAATATAGAAAAACAAGTGCATACTGGTTTTCTTGCACAAGATGTGGAAAAAATAGTAAAAGAACTGGGCTACAGTTTTGATGGCGTTCATGCCCCTGCAAATGATAAAGATCATTACAGTCTTGCATACACGCAGTTCATTATGCCATTAGTAAAATCAGTTCAGGAGCAGCAGAAGATAATCGAAGATCAAAATAAAAAGATAGATAGCCAGACGGAGCAGTTCAAAAAGATGAACGAAAAAATTGAAGCACTCGAAAGAGTAATTAAAGAATTGACTGATAAAGAAAAAATGATTCATCCTTAGTCGTCTCTTTCTCCCAGCAATAGCCGGCAATAAGTAAAAAACTTCTTTAAATTACATGCTTATTAGTTTAAATGTTAAAATAGAATATTTTGTAAATGAAAAATATTAAAAAGAATTAATTTTTGAAATAAAATCTAAAATGTAAATCATCAATTTATCATGTACCATTTCACAAGAAGAAGATTTTTGAAATCATCAACGGTTTTATTAGCGGCCTCATTTACCGCAACTTCGTTTGATGTAAAAAGGAATGAACCCCTTTTAGCATTTTCCACCCTGGGTTGCCCCGATTGGAACTTCAAAAAGATTACGGACTTTGCAGTACAGCACGATTATAAAGGTATTGAGGTAAGAGGTATACAACGCCAAATGGATCTTACGAAATGCAATGAATTCAGCAGCAGGGAAAATATAAAGACCACACTTGCAATAATGAAGGATAAAGGCCTGCGGTTTGTAGACCTTGGCTCATCTGCTGAAATGCATATTGCTGATTCTGCAGAACGAAAGAAAAATTTAGATGAAGCCCGGCAATTTATTGATTTGGCGCAAGAAATAAATTGTCCTTATATAAGAGTGTTCCCTAACAAGATTCCAAAAGATCAGGAGAAGAATGAAACAATGGATCACATCATAAGAGGCTTGATTGAATTGGGTAGCTATGCAAAAGGCAGCAAAGTAAGCGTATTGATGGAAACCCATGGGGACCTTGTTAAAAG
>DASYOM010000138.1:0-18183 GCA_036007765.1 Chitinophagaceae bacterium
ATATCAGATCTTGCAATTTATGATCCGCTTCCATATCAACAATTTTTAAACCCGCCATGTGGCATTGGGTTTTTGATATATGCCTGGCGTGAGATTTATTTCTGGAATGATCTCCAAACGTTTTTAATACTTTAGCGACGGCAGCAGGTTTTCCTTTCAACATATTTGCTTTCAACCATTCTGCTGCCATTTTTTTACTCCATTGTATGGCTTGCTCACACGCAATTAAAAATGTAGGGTGATATTTACCAATGATCACTTGCCATAATGCAGCAGAACTAGGATTAGCTTTCACATCAGCCAATGCTTTTTTAAATTCATCTAAAACAGCCTGGCAAGCAATACCTCCCATTTGAGGATCAATGGGACCCAAATTTGATTGATTGCCCATAATAATTTCTTTACATGAAAGTGCTATAACCGTTCCCGCAGACATGGAGATTTGAGGTATGATTGCACGAATATTATCTCCAAACATCGAGCGTAAATAATCTATTATGCTTTCAGTCGCAGCTAAATCTCCTCCCGGCGTATGAAGAATTAAGTCTAAACCTTTGCTTCTATCCATCTTGTGGATATTTACCATTAACGCATTTTTATCTTTATCGTTTATGTTAGTATCTGGAAATCCTGCTTTTTGTAACCAACCAGAATAATATGCCACTATATTGCGGCCAGTATGCTTTTGAATTGCAGATAAATATTTTCTCCTAACAATATCAAGTGGATTTTTTTCGGGTTGTTCTTTAAGAACATTTTGTATTTCATCTAAGACCTCTTTCCAATTAGGCATTCTGGGAAGTTAAACATGAGTCTGCTGAGGTTGTGCCGGAAGGAATTTTTTTAAACAAAGTAAAAATTTCAAAATTCTCGCCATTGCGCCAGTCTACACTTTTTATATTTAAAAAATCATTTACTTTTTTATTTTCTTTTTTTATGATTTCTTCGTACTTGATTATTAATTTATTTTTTTTTGAAGAATTCATTGATCTCATGAATTAATGTTTTGTCAAATGTAAAAAGTATTTGAAAGGAAAACAAATCATTGAAATAAAAAATTAAACTGCCTCTACCTGCTGAGATTTTTGGGTCTTTTTTCTTTCGTCTTCGTTAAGGATCACCTTGCGCATACGAATCACTTTGGGCGTTACTTCTATGCATTCATCCTGTTGAATGTATTCCATACATTCTTCAAGGCTAAATTGTGTCTTGGGCGCGATACGTGAAGCATCATCACTACCGCTTGCACGGTGGTTTGTCAGCTTCTTCGGTTCCGTTGCATTTACAACAAGATCTCCCGGCTTAATGTGCTCGGCAATTATTTGCCCTGTATAAACTTCTTCTCCCGGGTCAACAAAAAATGTTCCCCTGTCCTGTAATTTATCAATTGAATATCCGGTTGTTTTTTCCTGGTTTTTAGAAATCAATACTCCATTACTTCTGCCAGGTATAAATCCTTTCCATGGCTTGTATTCAAGAAAACGATGTGCCATTACCGCTTCACCAGCGGTATTGGTAAGCATATTGGAACGTAAACCGATTAGCCCACGCGAAGGAATTTCAAATTCAAGATGTTGTATTTCTCCTTTACTTTCCATTATTGTCATTTCACCCTTCCGTTGTGTCACAAGGTCAATTACTCTACCACTATATTCTGAAGGTACATCTACCACAAGGTTTTCGTAAGGCTCACTTTTTTTCCCGTCAATTATTTTAGTTATTACCTGGGGCTGGCCCACAGTAATTTCATATCCTTCACGGCGCATGGTTTCTACAAGTATGCTTAGATGCAAAATTCCGCGGCCATATACCATAAAACTTTCAGCGCTATCGGTTGGGCTTACACGTAAAGCAAGATTTTTTTCAAGCTCCTTTTCAAGCCTGTCCTTCAAATGGCGGGATGTTACAAACTTGCCGTCCTTTCCATAAAACGGGGAATTATTAATGCTGAACTGCATATTCATTGTAGGTTCATCCACACTTATTACAGGCAATGCTTCCGGGTTTTCAAAGTCAGCAAGCGTTTCGCCGATATTAAATCCTTCAATGCCAACTACTGCACAGATATCTCCGGCAGATACTTCACTCACTTTCTTTTTGCCTAAGCCTTCAAACACATATAATTCTTTAACCCTGCTTTTTTGTACCGAACCATCAAGCTTCATTAATGACAAAGGCTGGTTATCTTTTATAATTCCCCTTGCAACTTTACCCACGGCAATTCTTCCTAAAAATGAAGAATAGTCCAGCGAGGTAATCTGCATTTGTAAAGTACCTTTGGCAGTTGAAGGCGGCGGCACTTTCTCAAGTATTGTATCAAGAAGAGGAAAAATATTATTTGTTTCTTCCAGAGAAGTATTCATCCAACCCTGTTTGCTGGAGCCATAAATTGTAGGGAAATCTAATTGCTCTTCTGTAGCATCAAGGTTAAAAAATAATTCAAAAACTGCATCATGTACTTCATCGGGTCGGCAGTTCGGCTTATCAACTTTATTAATTACAACAATTGGGTGCAGATTTAAATGCAATGCTTTTTGCAATACAAAACGGGTTTGAGGCATAGGGCCTTCGAAAGCATCAACCAATAAGAGAACGCCGTCAGCCATTTTCAAAACACGCTCCACCTCACCCCCGAAGTCACTGTGGCCAGGGGTATCAATTACATTAATTTTTACACCTTTGTATGTGACTGAAACGTTCTTGCTGAATATTGTAATGCCACGCTCTCTTTCGAGATCGTTGCTATCCATAATAAGTTCACCGGTTTGCTGGTTATCACGAAAAATATTCGTGGTATGTAATATTTTATCAACCAATGTGGTTTTACCGTGATCAACGTGAGCTATAATTGCTATATTCCTTATTTCCATAATTTTATTTTTGTTCTTATAAATTCAAAAAAATAAGCTCTGAATTTTTTAAGTGTGCGAAGGTACGTTAATTCAGCCTGCTTACAAGGCTGAAACAATAGTTAACACAAAATTTAAACGTTGTATCTATGCCAAAATTGCAAGAATAGAAAATTGGTTTTTAATTTGATAATATTTACGCATAAAATTTTATCATGAAAAGAAAACTTCCCTCATTAAAAACATGTATAATTTTAGACGTCATCGGATGTTTAAGTTATTTAATACTTCCCTTTGGCCCCATATGGGCATTTCTTTCCGGTGTTATTTTTTATTTTATGTTCGGAAGAAAATTTGGTGTACTTGGCGGAATTTTTTCTTTTATAGAAGAGTTGCTTCCCGGTATAGATTTTATTCCCACATTTACAATAGCGTGGTTTATAAGAAAACATGAAATAGAAAAACTTTTGCTACCGTCGGCTAAATAAAACAGTAATTTTTTTTGATGTTTATCTGCAATAAAAAGTAAGTAGTTTTAGAAACACTAAATTTATTGCAATGAAAAAATATTTACTCCTGTTAAGTTTTGTTTCCAATTATTGCTTAGCGCAGGATAGTATTACTATTAAAGACATTATTTCCGCTGAAAAAATTATTAGTGTTCAATTTACTGAAACTAAAAATGATTCTTTGTCAGGTGGGGTTAGAGATAGGGCAAAAGAGTATGATAAAATGCACCGGTTTTCGCTTGACAATTCTGTTCCTATGACGATGACCCAAAGCCCGCTTTTACCTTACATGAATTTTAATAAGAAACAATTACCGGTAAATTTTAATATTCCTGCAGGAATAAATCTCCCCGCTAACAAAAATGACCTGGCATTCTATTCAATTACTCAATTGGCATCTTTAATTAAGAATAAGAAAATATCTTCTGTTGAGCTGACTAAGTTTTTTATTAGCCGTTTAAGAAAATATGGAGATACACTTCAGTGTGTAATATCTTTTACAGAAGATATTGCAATGCAGCAGGCAGCCGTGGCCGATAAAGAAATTGCAGCGGGAAAATACCGTGGCCTGCTTCATGGAATTCCGTATGGATTGAAAGATCTCTTTGCAGTTCGGGGAACGAAAACAACATGGGGAGCAGAACCATACAAAAATCAGATGATAGACAATGATAGTTACGTTTATACAAAACTGAAAGAAGCAGGCGCAGTGCTGATTGCAAAATTAACTTTGGGGGCTTTAGCAATGGATGATTATTGGTTTGGCGGACGCACAAAAAATCCCTGGAATATGCTGGAAGGATCCAGTGGATCTTCTGCAGGCTCGGCAGCAGCAACCGTTGCGGGACTGGTTCCATTTGCTATAGGTACGGAAACATACGGTTCGATAATATCCCCTTCAACCGTTTGTGGTGCAACGGGGCTTCGTCCAACATTTGGGTCAGTAAGCCGCAGTGGAGGCATGACACTTTGCTGGAGCCTCGATAAAGCAGGTCCTATTTGCCATAGCGCGGAAGATGCAGCCATTGTATTTAATTACTTGCATGGTACAGATGGTAGCGATGCTGCTGCTGTAAATATGCCCTTTAATTACACTGGCAAAGCAGATCTTTCAAAAATGAAAATCGGGTATGCTAAAAATTATTTTGGAAAAAAAGATACACTTGGAAATGAAGATGCAGTGCTGGATGTTTACAGAAAAGCCGGAGCACAATTGATACCTGTCAATTTCCCCGATTCAGGTATTTATAATTTTGATATCATCGGTATCGTAATTGGCGCCGAAAGCGCAGCTGCTTTTGATGGTTTTACCAGAACAGGGCTTGATGATAAAATGACCCGGCAGGGCAAAGGCGAATGGCCAAATTATTTCAGGGCAGCAAGATTTATTCCAGCGGTAGAATATATTAATGCTAACAGGTACCGGTACCAGCTGATTCAAAAAGTAAATGAAGTTATAGAAAAATATGATGCAATCATTTGCCCCACATGGGTTGGGAACCAGGCTGCGATCACCAACTTAACAGGCCATCCTGCTATAAGCATGCCGACAGGTTTTGATAAAAATCATTCACCAACGAGTATAACACTTGTCGGAAGATTATATGATGAAGCAACATTACTGGCAATTGCAAAAGCTTACCAGGATGCTACACAGTGGAATAAAATGCATCCTGAATTTTTTAAATAAGTAATTGAAAAATTAATTACGGTCTTGTAAAAATGAAACAAAAAAATATGGATTTAAAAAAATTACAAATAGAAGACTATAAATTAATGCTTTCTTCTAACAAGCTTAGCTTGAATGGAAAAAGATGGTGGAAATTTTTTGAATTTTCTTTTTATATAACAGGCCTAACGTTAGTCCTAATTCTTGGTTCATTAATGCGAATATTAAAAGTTGGATACTTGGAATGGCAAGACCCTATTTTAATAATCATTCCAACTCTTTTTGTATTATGGTGGCTTTCTTATAAGAAAAAGGAATTAATTTTTTTTGAAATAAGAACTCCATTCGGAGTAAAAGAAAATCATACGATTGTAATTAATTCATTGAAAAATTTAAACTGGTACATTAAAAAAAATCAGCCTTACTTTTTGGAAGCATTTCGTGAAGGAAGATTAGCCGTGAAATGGGGAAGAGATATGATTTCAATTTTAATTGATAACGAAAGAATTTTAATAAACTCAATCTGTAATTTAGATATTTTTAAGAACCAGGCGCTTTTTACTTTTGGAAGATTAAAAAGGAACATTAATGAATTTGCTAATGATATTCAAAAGGAAATGCAGAGCAACTAAACCAAAATTATAAGATGAATAAATCCCTACTTTCAATTTTATTTCTTTTTACTATTCAATTTTTATTTGCCCAAACAAAAAATATTACGGGCTTCTATAAGAAGAATATTGAGAAGCAATTAAATCTTGAAGCTACTTTCGATAAAAATTTAAGCAAAGAAAATATTGGTGTAAATATTAAAAAGCTTTCTTCAAAACCACATGCAGTAGGTTCTCCAGCAAGTAAAGAGCATGCTGAATATATTCTTGGCCTTTATAAAAAATGGGGTTGGGATGCAAAAATTGAAACATTTCACGTGTTATTTCCCACGCCAAAAACAAGGCTATTGGAAATGACGGCCCCTACATCTTATAAAGCATTATTAAAGGAACCTGCATTAAAAGAAGATGCAACATCCGGCCAAATGGATCAACTGCCCACTTATAATGCATGGAGCGCAGATGGTGATGTAACAGCGGAACTTGTATTTGTAAATTATGGCCTCCCGCAGGATTACGAAGTGCTTGATAAAATGGGTATTGATGTAAAAGGAAAAATTGTAATTGCAAAATACGGACATAGCTGGCGTGGTATAAAACCAAAAGTGGCGCAGGAACATGGAGCTATAGGTTGCATTATTTACAGCGATCCGATGGATGATGGATATTTTGCCGGAGATGTATATCCTAAAGGAGCATTTAAAAACGAGTTTGGTGTGCAGAGAGGTTCTATAATGGATATGGTCATTTATCCCGGCGATCCATTAACTCCAGGGATCGGCGCTATAGAAGATGCAAAAAGATTAGAAAGATTGAAAGCGCCAAATCTTTTAAAAATTCCTGTGTTACCAATAAGCTATCATGATGCCACACCTTTACTGGAAGCACTCGATGGCCCCGTGGCGCCAAATGATTGGCATGGAGGTTTGCCTTTTGCTTATCACATTGGTCCCGGAAAAACAAAGGTGCATTTGAGAGTTGCATTCAATTGGGATATCGTTCCCTGTTATGATGTGATTGCCAAAATACAAGGCGCTAAATATCCTGATGAATGGATTATACGCGGTAACCATCATGATGCTTGGGTAAACGGCGCTAATGATCCTATCAGCGGCCAGGCGGCACTGTTAGAAGAGGCGAAATCGATTGGCAATATGTTAAGCACAGGCTGGAAACCTGATCGCACTTTGGTTTATTGTGCATGGGATGGTGAGGAACCCGGCTTGCTTGGCTCTACTGAATGGGTAGAAGAACACGAAAAAGAGCTGCAGCAAAAAGCGGTTGTTTATATAAATTCTGATGACAATGGCAGGGGTTTTTTATATGCGGAAGGCTCGCATGCACTCGAGCCTTTGATGGACGAAATTGCAAAACAGGTGATTGACCCGCAAACAAATGTGAGTGTATTTGAGAGAAAAAAATCTAACGAAGCCATAGCAGCAAAAACTACCGAAGCAAAGAAAAAAATATTGGATGGAAAAGATTTGAAGCTCGATGCGATGGGCTCAGGTTCCGACTATTCTGCTTTTATACAACACTCAGGCGTACCTGCCTTGATCATTGGATATGGAGGAGAAGATGGCGGCGGCGAATATCATTCTATTTATGATTCTTATGATTTGTATGCAAAATTTAAAGATCCCGGCTTTCGGTATGGAGTTGCTCTTGCTGAAACGGCAGGCCACGCAGTTTTAAGAATGGCTAATGCTGATGTATTACCATTTGATTTTACACATTTGTATAAAACAATTGATGAATATTCACAGGATCTTATTAGTCTTTTGCAAAAAACAAAAGAAACCACAGAAGTAGAAAATCAAATCATAAAATCCGGGGGGTATGCAATTGGGGAAGATCCTACCAAAAAGTTAATCAGCCCTCTTGTAAAATCAGAAGTGCCATACCTTGATTTTTCACCATTGCAAAATGCATTGGAAGCTTTGAAAAAAAGTAGTGACAGTTTGAAATCAACTTATGAAAACAAAATTGAGAATGGTAATGCAACAGTCGCATTTAATCAATCTCTTTATAAAGCAGAGCAGGAATTGCTTAATGAAACAGGCTTGCCACGAAGGGGCTGGTACAAACATACTTTGTATGCACCCGGCTTTTATACAGGGTATGGAGTAAAAACAATGCCTGGCATTCGCGAAGCTATTGAACAAAGAAAATGGAAAGAAGCGCAGGAGCAAATAGAAGTTGACGCAAAAGCGATCTATAAGCTTGCGGATTATTTAAATAACTTATTGGCAAAATAGATTGGCATATTTTTATAACAGAAAAGTCAATATCTGAATTTCTTTTTTGGATTTCTTTTTTGATGGAAAACTGTTGTAATGATAACAGCATCCTGCTTTTCATCAATAAAATAAACAATATTATAAGGGAATTTCTTTGTCTTAACCTGATGAAACTGTTTATAAATTATGCGGAAATTTTTTGGTTGAATCTCAATTTCTTTTAGTGTTTGCTGTACTATTAAAATAAAATTCTCAGCAGCCTGTAAACTTCTTTCTTTATACCATGATATCGCTTCAATATATTCTTTCGCTGCTCTTTTACGAAAATTAATTTTATAGACTATCACTATTTTTTGGGATGTAACAATTGCTCTATCAAATTATTTATTTCTTTCAGGGAAATAACTTCACCATTTTTCTGATACTGATTAAATTCATCATCTAACATTGCTTTGAATGTCTCAGAATATTCCTCGTCCTGTAGCAAATGATATACTTCTTTAAGCTTCGCTTCGGTAGAAATATCTATTAAAGTGTGCAACTTTTTGCGAAGTGTTATAGCTTCCATTAAGACAATTTATACGAATTTAATAAAAACTATATCAACTAAAAATCTAAAACAGAATACAATTGATAAATTCAAAAAAAGCAGTGTTAATTTTGTAAACAATATGCCGTTCCAACTTAATTCATCATACCAACCCGCAGGAGACCAGCCCCAGGCCATTGAACAATTGACCAGGGGAATTTTGGAGGGAGAAAAATATCAAACCTTATTAGGCGTAACAGGTAGTGGTAAAACTTTTACCATGGCCAATGTTATTCAAAATGTACAACGGCCTACCTTGGTGCTTACACATAATAAAACATTGGTGGCTCAATTGTATGGAGAATTCCGCCAATTTTTTCCTGATAATTCTGTAGGCTATTTTGTTTCTTATTATGACTACTATCAGCCAGAGGCTTACATGCCCGTAAGCGATGTTTATATCGAGAAAGACCTTAGCATAAATGAAGAGCTTGATAAATTAAGGCTGGCTGCGACCTCTCAATTATTAACAGGCAGGAGAGATATAATTGTTGTCGCCAGTGTAAGCTGCATTTATGGAATTGGAAATCCTAAAGATTTTGCCGCAGGTGTTGTCAGAATAAAAGAAGGGCAAACATTAAGCAGGCAGGGATTTCTTCACTCACTGGTTAATGGTTTGTATTCACGAACCCAGGGCGATTTTGCAAGGGGCACTTTCAGGGTGAAAGGAGATACTATAGATATTAATCTTCCCTATATGGATAATGGATACCGTATTACTTTTTTTGGAGATGAAATTGAAAGTATTGAGACGCTGGAGCTGAGTACAGGTAAAAGAATTATTAAAGTTGATGACGCTGCAATTTTTCCTGCGAATTTATATATAGCCCCAAAAGATAAATTGCAACAGATACTTTATGAGATACAGGATGAAGCAGCAAGGCAAACGGAATATTTTAAAAGCATAGGAAAATATATAGAAGCGCAGAGAATTTCTGAAAGGGTGAATTATGATGTTGAGATGATTCGTGAGCTTGGTTATTGTAATGGGGTTGAAAACTATTCAAGATTTTTTGATAGAAGGGAACCAGGCACAAGGCCTTTCTGTTTATTAGATTATTTTCCTGATGATTTTTTATGTGTGATTGACGAAAGCCATCAAACTATTCCACAGGTAAGTGGTATGTATGGTGGTGACCGGTCAAGAAAATTAATATTGGTTGATTATGGTTTTCGTTTACCCTCTGCGTTAGATAACCGGCCGCTTAATTTTAATGAGTTTGAAAATATGCTTAATCAAACAATTTATGTAAGCGCTACGCCGGGAGACTTTGAATTAGAGAAAACGGGAGGTATAGTAGTAGAGCAGGTTGTAAGGCCAACGGGTTTATTGGATCCTCCAATTGAGATACGCCCTTCAATAAATCAGATTGATGACCTGCTGGATGAAATAGATAAAAGAGTTACAAAAGGTGATCGGGTGCTGGTAACAACACTTACCAAGAGAATGGCAGAAGAAATGGACAAATACCTGCACCGTATTAATATTAAATCAAAATATATACACAGCGAAGTTGATACACTCGACAGGATTGAAATTTTGCGTCAATTAAGACTTGGGGAAATAGATGTACTGGTAGGAGTAAATCTTTTACGTGAAGGGCTAGACCTGCCGGAGGTTTCTTTAGTCGCCATTTTAGACGCAGATAAAGAGGGGTTTTTACGAAATGAAAGATCGCTTACCCAAACTGCAGGTAGGGCTGCCCGTAATATTGAAGGGCTTGTAATTTTTTATGCTGATACTACAACTGAAAGTATGCAAAAGGCAATTGATGAAACGACACGTCGCCGGGAAAAACAGGTTGCCTATAATATTGAATACAACATTACTCCTACAACTATTAAAAAGTCTATTGAGCAAATAATGGGGCAAACTTCTGTGTTGGACATTAAGGGCACTACCGCATCTCCTTACGCGAATGATGATCTTATAACAATTGCGGCGGAGGAGCAAGGAGAATATTTGACTGCCAGGAAAACCATTCCCCAGATGGAAAAGTTAATAAGCAACGTTAAGCGCCAAATGGAAAAATCAGCCCGCGATCTTGACTTTATGGAAGCTGCAAGATTGCGGGATGAGATGTTCAGGCTGCAAAGAGAGTTGGAAGAGATGAAATAATTATACCTGGTTCAATCAGAACCCCACCTGCCAATATCTTTCTATAATATTTATGAAACTTTGGTTAGCCAGTTTAGTTTAAGCAAAGAAGGAAAATGTATTTGACGCGGTTTTAATTTATATATCCTGGCTTTGGCAGGTTGCTTTTTATTAGCAGCGGTAAACGGATTACTGAGCTGAAGTTCATTTATTAATTGCTGCTTTACTGCTTTGTCAGAGATCATTGCAATTTTGCACGCCTTCTCAAAATCAGTATGCATTGCATACGTGTCGAGAATAGCTGGAACATCTTTAAGTTCCGGGAATAGCTGGTACTTTTTTACAAAATAAAATGAGTTGCCATCTACTGTTCTTACATACGCTGAATAAAAATTTTCCATGTTAAATGTTTTTAGAGGTGAAACCTTTTATAACAGTTTTACATGAATAATGGAGATATACCAACAGGTATACGAAACTAATAATTCAGAGGATAAGACTTAATCAAAATTTTTTTAACAATAAACCGTAACGGTACTTCAGAGGAAATGGGGAGGAGGATTGTGTGCGTAAGTTGAGGCAAATGTAAAACTTAATTTCTGCTTTTGCAAGTTCTGTGCGTATTTAAAATATGGCTGGGTTTATGTTTTTTCTCTTTTTTGAGGTTTTTCATATGGGACTTTTTACAATTGTCTTGGCGTATGCTATTGCAAAATGGATTAGGCTCTGATCTTCACAAACTTTTTGAACAATCTAAAGATGGCTTGTTTTATCTGGTGAGCTGACAAATTTAATGTAGAATTTAAAAGATTTTTATCAACAAGTGTGAAGAAAATAACAGAAGATTATTTAAGAAAGGTCTTTTACAATTTGGATTTGAAGCCATTTGAATCTTATATTGCTAAATGAATTTTATAACATGACAACGACATATATAAAAGAACAAGTAAGAACGATTGAGAAGGCTACTCAAAATGCTTCTAAATCAAAAGAGATTGCGTTGAAATTTTTGAAAGATGCCGGTATAATAAATTCTCCCGCCGTTGATACAAATAAGCCGAAAGCCAAAAAGTAAATGTCTTTGCATTCTCCCTTTAATGTAACTGGATTCCATAGTTGTGATAAAAAGGTTGGGTTAAAAGTTTTAAATGGACAGGAGGAGCTTATTGCCAGTCAAAACAGCTGGGATTGGCTGGGAGAAGGAATTTATTTCTGGGAACAAGACCCGGTCAGGGCATTATCGTATGCTATCGAAAGTTCTCAACGAAAACAATTCAACAGGATTCCAATTAAGATTCCTTTTGTTGTTGGAGCTATAATCAATTTAGGAAATTGCTTAAACCTTGTGGAAAGTGAGTCACTTCAAATTTTAACTGTGGCTTACCGCGGATTAAAAAAAGTTATGGAAGAAGCCGGGCAAAAAATGCCTTTGAATAAAGAAAACAACAGGGCTTTAGATTGTAAAGTGATACAATATATTCACCAATCAAACAAGCAGGAAGGAATTAAACCGTATGATACAATAAGATGCGCTTTTCCTGAAGGAGATGAGGCTTATCCGGGTGCTTCTATAACTTCAAGGTTACACATTCAGATTTGTGTTTTAAATAAAGAATGCATACAAGGATTCTTTCTACCACTGCCTCACAAAAAATTTAATCCTAATCTCTAAATATGTAATTTAAACATCGGGTATTTTTTCTGCGCGCTGATGTTCACAAGCTTTTTTTGATAACGGTTATCTTACTATCTTAAAACCGATCGTAAAACAAAATTAGTACACGGATAAAAGTGGAATATGAAAATGGTAAAGAGTATTACCGGTTTCATGGGAAGAGGCTATTGTACTTATCTGAAGAAATTTCCAATCATCCTAAAACTGAGTTTATTCAATGGCATAATGATAATATGTATAAGAGATAACTTATTTTGAGAATACTGAGAAATAGTAATCATCATTGCAGATGAGACTATAGACGGGCTGCAACCGAAACATTATGGTAAGATTTGAAAATGATTGCGGTTGTCGTGTTATCTGGGTAATTTAGAAAAATTTGAAGATTAAAACACAAAACAAAATCAATTAGATTCTTCATCAGAAGTAAAAAAATTGTGATTGAAATATTTAACTCGAGTGGTTTTTATAAAAGATTCTTTATTTACGTTTTTACAAAAAAAATCGCATTTAAAATTAAACGAATCAGGTAATTGTTTAGCAATGTTTAATTTAAGTTCAAAATTACTATTGTAAGTTTGATTAGGATCCATTATTATTAAATCTCCCTTCAATCTATGGGATCCAGTATCATCTTTTTTATCTAAAGTATTATCTCGAACTAAGATGCTATCCAAACTACAGATTGTTTGACCTGAATTTTTGAAATTGATCACCACAATATATTTTTTCATTAAGTAATACGTGGTATCACTTAGAGGAATGTTTAAGAGTTTCAGCATTTCTGGAATCGTGATGCAGAATGTATTAAGAACTTCTTCTCTAGTTTTTCTATTAAATGCTGCTATCGTATTTATAACCTTTACATTTTTTAAATTTGGATCATCCTCTCGAGGATCTGTAATAGGTTCAGCATTATAACCCCAATCTATATTATGAAATTCATTCCTGCTTATTAATTTGGTTGTCAAAAATTCAATTTTCGTAACTGATATTCTTGCAAAATTTAAATTTTTAAAATTTTCATCTGCAGAATTTGTTTGTTTTATTAAGTAAAAAACTCCAATTGCTGAAATAATAAGTCCAGCAATGGCTATTTTTTTTTGAGTAAAAATTTTCGATTCGGTTTTAGAATTCTCTGTAATATCTAAACTTCGTTTGTTAATACTATCTTCCTTTTTATTATATGCAGCATCGTTCTCTTTTGTCGGTTTTGGAGTAAGTCTTTTTACTTGATTGGCATCTTTTTTTGAAGGAAACTTTTTTGATTTGTGTGATTTTCTCATATATTTTTAATAACGATGTAGGACAAAATTTCACTTGGTCACGATGCAATGTATATGACAAAAATGTACTTCGCAAATTTCATAAGCCCTTAATTTATCATCATATACTTAATGATGATAGCCTTATATGAGTACAATGCTTTAGATGAAGGTCGACAGCATGATTCAATTTGAGATTCGCAGGTTTCTGGCGTCCACGACAACATTTATTTAAGAAAATTATATTTCTTGACATTGGCAAGAGTGCCAAAGACAGTATCTGTGAGACAGGGATAAATTATTTTATTTCAAACGCTGGCTTGCTTTTACCATTTTTTATATAAAGAAAAATTTTCAATATGTGAAAAATCATCGACACAGTCAGTTCCGTTTTTTGCTTAGAACACCGACAAATGGCGGTGTAGGCTTATGATAATAAAAGTTTTTTAAAACACAATCAAAGTCATACTTACTTAACCCTCAAGCCCATGAATATACTTTGCACTTTCTTTAAAAGTATCCGGGTTCATCTCAACAAAAAAGTTTTTTACACCGCCTGTTTTTGCGGCAGCAAAAAATTCTTTCCAGTCAATAAGTCCCTTGCCAACGGGCACTTCTTTTTTATCGGCGGTCCAGTCTGATAAGTGTGATGAAATAAATCTTCCGGGATATTTATTGAAGTAGGTGGAGGCTTTATATCCAAGATTGATCACTTCTGTCTGGAATTGCATTTTAACAAGATCAGGATCAAAACGGGCCATCAATGCATCATAAATAAGCTGACCATCCAGCATTGCAAATTCAAATTCATGATTGTGAAAACCGGCTTGCATACCGGCGCTTTTTATTTTTTCTGCAGCTGTATTTAATTTTTCTGCAGCAACGAAATAGTCATTTAGTTTAGCTTCTTTTGGTAACCAAAACGTAGAGCAAATCATTTGTGTCATTCCCAATTGTTTTGCAAATTCAATACGGTCATCAAGCTGGTCGGTTGTAAGCTCGCCGAAACCAAAGTGGCAACTTGGGCAGGAAAGGCCTGCATCATTTATAATACTGCGCATGTCACTCGTCTTCATATTTACCAGGGACCCAAAGCCAATATCTTTATAACCTTTCGGGGAACACATTTCAACAAGCTGATACCCTTGCGCGGAAACCATCTTTAATGTGCCGGCAAAATCTTTACCGAGCATATCTTTCACAACCCATGTTTGAAACCCAAGCGGGATTTCCGCTGCCTTTGCTTCTGCAAAGATTTGCTTTGGAAATTGTGATAATGCCAATGCAGCTCCCAGGCCAATGGAAGTTTGAGTGATGAATGCTCTGCGGTTTATTTGGTTCATGATATTTTTATTGGTTGTGTGTTAATTATTTTAGAAGTCAGGTTTTATAATTCCCCGCAGCGACGGACGGGTTTAAATAGATTCCGGAGCCCAGCCAGACCTATATTCCCGGTTTAAATATTTATTTACATCGGAAACATTAGTGATCTTTTGGTTTGCGCCATCATACTGCAACAGTTTGTTAGCTCTTAATGCCACTGCATATAAATTTACCGCTTCTGTTATTGCTTCCGCCTCGGAAAAATTTCCGGGATATTGTTTCCCTGTTTTACAAGCATCAACAAACAATGGCAATGCCTGGGAAGTTTGCTCTACCTGGCTTCGCTTATCTGTATTTGCATTGGCCGGACTTGCCATTTTTTTACCTGAAATTATCTGAGGATCCTGCACATTGAAACCTGCTAATATCTTTCCCTTGTCACCAACAAACATCATTCCTTCCTCTGGTAATTCTTTATTGTCGTTTACTAATTCAACAGGGATCGGTGGCCGCATGCCTCCATCGTACCAGCAAAGATCTACGGCAGGCCTGTTGCCATTTGCGGGATATTTAAAACGAACGGTGCTTGCCATTGGAAATGAAAAATCGTTATTAACGCGGAATGGAACGGAGCCATTAAAATCACAAACATGGCTGCGATGTGGTTCAACACTTATTGGAGATGTTAATTTCAATGCATTGAAAACGGTCCACAGGCTATAGTGTCCCATATCTGCCATAGAGCCTCCGCCGAAATCGTACCATCCGCGAAAAACCATATTCGTATAGTCGGGACTGTAAGGACGATCAGCTTCCGGGCCAAGCCACAGGTCCCAATTAAATCCTTCAGGCACAGGTGGGGTATCTTTTGGCAGCTCAGGATATTGCGGCCACACGGGACGGTTAGTCCAGTTATGAACTTCTGTAAGTGTGCCGATAGCACCTGTGTTTATCCATGCCATCACGGTTTCCATGGAGCCATTTGAATCCCACGGAATCAAATGTGTGATTACTTTACTGTTCCTCGCCATTTCAATTACTTTCTTTCCTTCCATCAATCGGTTAGACAGTGGTTTATGCACGAGCACATGTTTACCTCTTTTTATCGCTGCCATACAAAGAATACCATGCAGGTGATCAGGGGTCATTATTTTAACGGCGTCAACATCTTTTTCTTTTTCCAATAACTCCCGTACATCTGCATAGGCTTTGCAACCTTTATATTTTTGTTCGGGGTGAACGTTTGTATAAAAACTGTCAACGATAGATTTTCCATTATCTCTTCCACCGGGAATAATACCGTCTCCACCGGGAGTCCAGTTAGGATCATTAATGGCTTTACGAATTTCATCTCTCAAATAAGTTGTTCCCCAATCTTTATACCCAATCGCTTCTTTATTGGGATCGCACACGGCAACTACCTGTATCTGCGTTTGAGCGAGCAAAGGCAATAGCTCTCTTATACCCTGTGTGCCTACGCCTATATAGGCCAATGTAATTTTATCGCTGGGGGCAACATAGTTTTTTCCACCAAGTACGTGCCTTGGCACAATGGTGAAAGCTGCGGCAGTGGCTGCAGTCAACTCCACAAATTTCCGCCGGGACATCTGCGTATTTTTTACAGGGATGTTTTCTGAAATTTCGTTTTCAATTCCTTTTGTTGAAACATTTTGATTAATGTCTTTTTTCATATAGAAGCTTTTATCGTGAGAGAGTAGAAGGTTCTGCCGGAAAGCAGAGATGCTTTAATAAATATAAGAACTTTCATAATTAGGGATTTCGGATATTAATATTTTGATGCGCCGGAAAAGAAATGAATGAATACTATTACAAATAATTCCTCCCTTCTTGAATCAAATTATTTCTTAAAAACGCCGGTTTCGCTCTCACCATCTTTTTATACACAGGGCAACTTTCAATATGGGCTCCTGCCAGGTAACCTGTACTCATTAAAAATTCATTTACAATTTCACCACCGGTAAAGCGGAATGTAGTTTTAAAAAGCTTTACCCATTCTTCTTTTGTTTTTGGATGCTGATGATCTATCCATTTTCTAAATGAACCATATTCTTTCTGAATTTTTAAAAGCGTTTTTGCATTCTCTATCGCCGCATTTATTTTTAGCCGGTTCCTGATAATTCCCGGGTTATTCATTAACCTTTCAAAATCCTTCTCATTAAAAGCTGCAACTTTTTTTATATTAAATTTTTTATAAGCTTTCTTAAAATTTTCCTGCTTGTTTAAAATCGTGGACCAGCTAAGGCCTGCCTGGTTTATCTCCAGAACCAGCCGCTCAAAAAGCTCATCATCATTATCTATAGGAAATCCATAAGCGGTATCGTGATAAATACGATGTATATTATTTTTATCCAACCTACTCACTACATCGCAATAAGAAGAAGGCTTATCCATAAAAATATTTTAAATGATAATAAATTTAAAAGCTTGGGCTGACGTCGAAAATAAAAAATATTATGGTAAGCTTTATCTTTAAATAATTGTTCGAAATTAGATTGTAACTATTATAATTAGATTGTAACTATTAGATAACTGTATGCTGGAAAAATTAGATTGCACTAAAAATTATGTTTTAGAAGACGAAACGGTTTTACTTCGCCCACTGCAACAGGAAGATTATAAATATTTAGTTCCATTTGCATTAAATGAACCTGAACTATGGAAGTATTCCCTGGTAAGCGCAGCAGGTGAAGAAGGATTACAAAACTATATGAATATTACATTTAAGGCGAGGCAAGAAGGAAAGGAATACCCCTTTATAGTTTTTGATAAACGCACAAAGGAGTATGCAGGAAGTACAAGATTTTATGATATACAGAATGATTTGCAAACATTGCAGCTCGGCTATACGTGGTATGGAAAAAATTTCCAGGGAACAGGATTGAATAAGCATTGTAAGTTCCTGTTGCTTTCATTTGCGTTTGAGCAAATTGGTATGGAACGATTTGAGCTAAGAGCCGATAACAATAACGCACGAAGCATTGCTGCCATGAAATCTATCGGATGTAAAGTTGATGGTATTCTGCGCAGCAATATGCCTACACGTGAAGCAGGCAGAAGAAGAGATAGTATTGTGCTGAGTATTTTGAGAGATGAATGGTTTAGTGAGATAAAAGGAAACCTGCTTAAAAAATTATGAGTCGCTTAAAATTGCTTTGTTTTGCTCAAAAATATTTTTGGATCGCTTATTTAATATCATATTCAGGTTGAGTTTCCAATATTTTTTTTAGTAATAGCCAGTTTGTAAAATTACCTGCAACCGGGAATGTAATTTTTTTTCTGGCCAAACTAATTATTCCCCCTGCTGCCAGCCCTTCTAAACTTCCTAGAAAACCAC
>DASYOM010000139.1:0-24876 GCA_036007765.1 Chitinophagaceae bacterium
CTCCTGTATATTCTGCAATGCCTTCATTTAATTCCAGTAAATTTTCAGTTGTTTCCGCATTGGGATAAATAGAATAACGATATTTTCTAAACATCAAAGAATTTGTCAAATGCTTTTTCATTTCAGTTATTGTTGTTGAATAAATTGCCTTTTTTATTGCCTCCAATTCTAAACGTAAATAAATCCTGCCGTTTTTCTGGTCAAGGTGGTTATTTTCTATATTAAAAAGCGAGAAACCTAATGACGGTTGTGCTTTATGAAATAACTCGTGGGCAAGTGAGTTAATTCTGTCTTGTTTGTTTGTCGGAAGCGGAAGCATAATCATTGCCCAATCTTTTCCACTCCAATGTAGAGATGTATTGGCAATATTTACATTATTTGGTAATTCCCCTGAATAGATTTTATTGTCGGTTTTTAATATGTCAGCAGAATCAGGGGCATTAGAAAATAATTGCCTTGAGGCAGGATTCACAAAAAGCAGTGCTCCATATAAGTCTTTGCCCCAAAGCTGTTGATTCTTTTTTGTTGCAATTTTTATTTCGTTGAAATAATTCGCAATGCTGTCTTGTAGTGTCAACGTTTTTTGTCCAAATGTTATTTGTGAGAAAAAAACTATGGAAAGAAGAAATATACCTTTTTTCATTTTTATACAGCTTTAAACAATATTAAGTCAAACATACGAACGATTTCGTAAAATGAATTGATAGTTTAGATCATTTTTCTGAACGGTGGGTGCTACGAAAAAATTACGCAGAACGGAAAAGTACTTTTGATTGTATAGATTGTATGTAAACTTTTGCTATTTGCCCAGTTGTGTCCAATCAAATAACTTAGGTTCCTTTGTTAAAAACTCAATAACAATTAAGTTGAAAAGTTCAGGCCTTTCATGTAGTATGAAATGAGAGGCAGCAGGAACAATACAAAGCTGACTATCTTTAATCGTTTGATGTAACTCTATTGCATGTTCAGGTTTTACAATGTCATTATCACCCTGGACTACTAAAACTCCTATACTGATTTTTTTAAGTTTATCATCAGGTACAATAACGGGAACTGCACACATCTTACCAAAATCACTTATGAATTTTTTCCACTTATCCTTTTGAGGAGTTCTTTGCAGATGTGGATTCAACCACCATGTAAAATTTTTTTCGATGGTTTCTGGTGTCAACTGGCCAAGCCCGGCTGTAGCTTCAGGGTAATAGCCAGAAGTTCTTGAAGCAGCTGCAAATGCAACCGCTTTTTTAATCTTATCGGGCCTGTCGGCAGCCATTAACAAAGCTATATTTCCTCCATCGCTATAACCAAGGATGTAAACACTATCAAGTTTTAGCAAATCAATCATCTTTGAAAAATAATCAGCCATCAATTGGTAACTCAAAGAATCTGCTTGTTCTGAGCGTCCCTGGCCGGGGCAATCCACGGCTATTACTTTGAATTTTTTAGATAACTCAGGAATAAGTTGTGCAAAATCCGCTATCGAGCCAAGACCTCCATGTATGAGTAAAAGGGCAGCGCCTTGTCCATATTCTTCGTAGTATAGTTTGACACCGTTTACCTTTTGATACTTCCCATTATTTGAACCATAAGGGATAATTGTTTGTGATCTACCCTCTTTACTTATCGTAACGAGAATTACGATTAATGCACATAACAATACTTTTTTCATAACTCTCCAGGTTTTTATTGGTTAGGTAATTGTGTTGCGTCCATGTACATTAATTCCCACTGGTGTCCATCAAGGTCAGCAAAACCGTGTTGATACATCCAACCGTGGTCTTGTGGTTCTGCATAAATGGTAGCACCCAACTCTTTGGCTTTCTTAACCATTTGTTGCACTTCTTCCCGTGAATTAGTATCTAATGCAAAGAAGTTTCATTTCACCCGGATTTGATCAGACGATATCCTTTAGGCAAAGCCATTAAAAATTATGGCTTCTTTTCTTATGGTGTAAACGAGGCGTTACACCTTTCAGATGAAGAAGAAAAACAATAGAATCAATCATCCAAAACATTCAAAAAGAAATCAATTCAAGGTTAGATCATTTCAGCCAGGATGTTATTATTTCAAATCTTGAATTGCTTTTAAGTTATTGCAACCGTTTTTACAGCAGGCAATTCATAACAAGAAAAATGGCAAGCAATGATCTTCTAACAAGGTTTGAAGATGAATTGGAAAACTATTTCCGCGAGACTTCAAACTTGCCCTTACCAACGGTAGAAAAGATAGCCAGTGAACTGAACGTTTCATCGTCGTATTTAAGCGATATCTGCGCAATATAACAGGGCAAAACACGCAGCAACATATTCACCATAAACTGATAGAAAAGGCTAAAGAAATTCTAAACACAACAGATTTGAATGTGAGTGAAATTGCTTACCGGCTTGGATTTGAATACCGCAATCGTTCAGCAAATTATTTAAAAACAAAGCCAGACAAACCCCGCTGGAATACAGGCAGAGTTTCAATTAAAAGATAGATTTTTAAAAATGAAAACATCAAATAAAATCCCGTTGCGGACAATTTTAATAAATCCTACATTAAACCGACACCTGATTAAAACAACAATTTGCTTACCTCCATTGTTAATGAACAATGTGGGCGGGCGGGTTTTTTACACAGGTAAATCTAATCTGCCACTGACATCACATCAGGCTACAACAAAGATAGATTTGGTTATTTGTTTCTTTGTATTTCGGCAGACATTTGCATAACGAGCATTCAAAAGAATATAAAACGAAAAAAATCATAAATTATGAAAATAATAGTTACAGGTTCTTTAGGACACATTAGCAAACCTCTTACCGAAGAGTTATTGAAAAAAGGGCACACCATTACTGTCATCAGCAGCAACGCAGAAAGACAAAATGATATTGAAGAAATGGGCGCCACCGCTGCTATTGGTTCTGTAGAAGACGTTGATTTTCTCACAAAAACATTTACAGGCGCAGATGCTGCCTATTGCATGATACCACCTGCAAATTATTTTGATCACTCACTAAATCTTCCTGAATATACTTTAAGAATTGCGGGCAATTATGCAACCGCCATTGAGAAATCAAGAGTGCAGCGGGTAGTTTTTCTCAGCAGCATAGGCGCCCATTTAGCCGAAGGGAATGGCATTATTAAAGAATTTCACGAAGTGGAAAATATGTTAAGCGACGTACCTGGTGTGGCCATAACTTTTATGCGGCCTACTTCTTTTTACTACAATATCTATGGTTTTATGGGCATGATAAAACAAGGTTTTATTGCAGCAAATTATGGAGAAGATAAAATAATTTATGTATCCCCAAAGGACATTTCAGAAGCTGTAGCGGATGAAATAGTAACACCATCACAAAGCAAAAAAATCCTCTACGTAGCAAGCGATGAACTCACGGGCCCGGAGACTGCGAAAGTGATTGGGGAAGCCATAGGCAAGCGGGACTTAACCTGGAAACTGGTAACTGACGACCAAACAAAAAGTGGTTTGGAAGCAGCCGGTATGCAACCCGCCATCGTAGCAGGTTTGGCAGAAATGAACAGTGCGATGCGCAGCGGTAAGGTTTGGGAAGATTACCAAAAACACAAGCCGGTTTTAGGCAAAGTAAAATTGGAAGATTTTGCAAAAGAATTTGCGATTGCCTACCATAAGCCCATTTAATAGTCTTACAAAAAAACATGAAAATTAAACAGATACAGAATTTCAAAAACTCACTACTACCGGCAATAAAATATGTGGACAACAAAAAACATTAATAATCAAAAAGGAAAAGCTGTAATTATCACCGGAGGCAATACGGGTATTGGTTATGAAACAGCTTTAGCCTTATACCAGGCGGGTGCAAATATAACTATTGCCTGCAGGGATAAAGACAAGGCAGAGAAAGCCATTATTGAAGTGGAAAGTCGTAAAGGCACAGGTTCTTTTGAAGTTGGTATTCTTGATTTGGCAAGTTTAGCTTCTGTTAGACAATTTGCCGAAACATTTATTCAGCAACACCAGCAACTGCATTTGTTAATCAATAATGCAGGAGTAGCAACACCACCAGCCTCAAAAACAAGCGAAGGATATGAACTGCAATTCGGAGTAAATTTTTAGGGCACTTTGCACTTACAGGACTTTTATATCCATTACTTCAATCAACGCCGGGTTCAAGAATAGTTACGTTGAGTAGTAACGGCTATCAAAATGCCGTCATTGATTTTGATAATTTAAAATCGGAAAAAGATTATAATCCCTTGCGTGAATACAGACAGAGCAAATTAGCGAACCTGATATTTTCAATTGAATTGCACCGAAAAATAAAATCCAAAGGACACCGGGTATTATCCATTGCTGCACAGCCCGGAGCAAATAATACAGAGTTGACAAGACATTTAAGTGATGAAGATATTGCTATTGGTAAGCAACGGCTTGGTGACTTTATGGAACCCTGGCAAGGTGCTTTGTAATCACTTTATGCGGCCTTTTCAGCTGAAGCAACTGGTGGAAATATGTACGAACCAGACAATAAAGGATTAAGAGGTTACCCAACTTTAGCCACTATCAATGAAAATGCGATGGACGAAATGGTTGGCAAAAAACTTTGGATTGCCGCACAGGAAATAACCGGAATTGTATATCCAATATAAAATGTAATAGCTAAAAATAAAAAGGTTTTCAACCCGGTTAAGCGACATTAGTTTGCGATTGATTAGCTTGACGCCAACACAGGTTTAAAAATTATTCTTTCTTAAATTAAACTCACTATACTTTAAATTCAAAAACAAATCATGGTAAATTCAAATAACAAAGTAGCATTAGTAACCGGCGGAAGCCGCGGCTTGGGAAGAGATATGAGCATAAACATTGCCAAAAAAGGAATTGACATTGTGCTGACTTACAACAGCAGCAAAGACAAGGCAGACAATGTAGTTTCTGAAATTGAAGCGCTTGGCCAAAAGGCTTTTGCCTTACAATTAGATACCAGCAACATCAAATCTTTTGATGGTTTTTTTGAAACCATGACGGGGCATTTGCAAAAAGAATTCGGCACGAAAACATTTGATTTTATTATCAACAATGCGGGTACAGCGCTGTATTCCCCACTTACAGATACGACAGAACAGCAATTTGATGATGCGGTAAATATCCATTTCAAAGGCGTGTTTTTCCTGACTCAGAAAGCATTGCCTTTCATGAACGATGGCGGTAGTATCATCAATATTTCATCCGGGCTTGCACGTGTGTCTTTCAACGGTTTATCCGTATATGGCGCATTAAAAGGAGCAGTGGAAGTGATGACGAGATACATGGCTAAAGAGCTTGGCGCAAGAAAAATTACCGCAAACGTAGTTGCACCAGGTGCAATAGAAACAGATTTTGGCGGCGGTCAAACAAGAGACAACAAAGACGCAAATGCACGTGTAGCCGGTATTACAGCTCTTGGGCGTGCCGGCTTGCCAACTGACATTGGCCCTATAGTTGCTTTTTTATGCACCGAAGATGCGAAGTGGATTAACGGGCAAAGGATTGAGGCAAGTGGTGGTATGTTGCTATAACTAAATTGTCGCAATTAAAAATAAAACTATCGTGGCATCTAAATACGAAGGCGTAATCAATAAAGCCTATTCAGCTTTCAATGCAAGAGATATTGATGAAGCACTTTCGGTAATGCATCCGGAAGTGCAATGGTCCAAAGCCTGGGAAGGAGGCTACATTAGCGGACATGATGAAATAAGAAAGTATTGGACAAGGCAATGGAAAGAATTAAATCCAAATGTTGAACCAGTCGGATTTACCGAAAGGCAGAACGGCAGTTTAGAAGTTGAAGTTCATCAAAACGTGAAAGACTTAGAAGACAAGCTGGTATTTGATGGAACTGTAAAGCATGTTTATACGTTTGATGACGGCTTAATTAAGACTATGGATATTGAACTGGTATAGACATTAAGTTTGATGCATTTCTCTGTTTGAGAGAACGGTATTGCCGCATGACGGCAATTATAAGACCGACACAATTAAATTCAAATGAATAATATAAAAAACAAAATAGTCATCATCACCGGCGCCAGCAGTGGCTTTGGCTAAAGAGGGTGCAAAACTCGTACTGGGTGCAAGAAGAGAAGAGCGGCTGAAGAGCTTAGCAGAAGAAATTAGAACCGCCGGAGGTGTGGCAGAATATAATGTTACTGATGTAAAAAACCGGCAAGACCTGGAAAGACTTGTGGCTATAGCCAATAACAAATTTGGGCAGGTGGATGTGTTCATCAACAACGCCGGTGTAAGCCAGCTATCCCGAATAGATGAACTTGATGTGGAAGGTTGGGAAGATATGATAGATGTAAATTTTAAAGGCGTGTTGTATGGCATTGCAGCAGCCATGCCCACTTTCAAAAAACAAGGATTCGGGCACATTATTAATACTGTTTCCACCTCGGGCATAAAGATTGTACCGCTGCAAGGAGTTTATGCCGCCACAAAAAATGCTGTTAGAACCATAAATGAAGCCTTGCGCCAGGAGTCTGATGGCAAGTACCGTGTTACAGGTATATCGCCTGGTTTTGTAAAAACAGAATTGGTAAGTAACCTTAAAGATGAAAAAATGCGTGAAGCCGGCCAGCAAAGAATGGATGAAATCGGCATTTCGCCGGATGCTATTGCAGAGGCTGTGATGTATGCCATTTCTCAACCGGACGATGTAGATGTGGGCGATATTGTAATTCGTCCGACGGTCCAAGGATAGAAAAAACAGACAATGGAAACGATTTTAGTTTCATTGAAATTTCTTTTGTAAAACATAGGATCTACCGAAAGAAAAAACATTTTTTTAATTAATACGTCAATAGAAATTAAGCCATGAAAGTAATACAATACATCGCCTTTGGCGGCCCGGAAGTAATAAAATTTTTAGATACAGAAAAGCCGGAAGTAGCCGATGATGAAGTACTGATAAAAGTAGCAGCAACAAGCGTAAACCCCGCAGAAATTAAATTTCGTGAAGGTGAAATGCAACAAAGAATGCCCGTGACCCTGCCCTACATTCCGGGGCTGGATGTGGCTGGCGTAGTGGAAGCGGTAGGAAAAAATGTAAGTAGATTGAAACCTGGTGACAAAGTTTGGGCTGGTACATTTGGCGGAACTTATGCTCAATATGCAGCGCTTAAAGAAGACATGGTTTCGCTGATGCCGGACAATATTTCCATGAACGAATCAGCTTCTTTATTAGTAGGCGTTGTTACTTCCTATTCGTTTCTTGTAGAAAACGGAAAAGTAAAAGCTGGCGACCGGGTTTTGATACAAGGCGCCGCCGGTGGCACAGGTGCGGTAATGCTGCAAATGGCCAAAAGCCTGGGTGCTTATGTAATTGGCACCGCCTCCGGCGATGGCGTAAAAGAAGGCAAGGCATTGGGTGCCGATGAAATGATTGATTACAAAACACAGGATTTTACCCAACTAGTAAAAGATGTAGATTTCGTTATAGACTTTGCCGGCGGTAATTCTACAGACAAATCTTTTACAGTATTAAAAAAAGGCGGCAAACTCTACAGCGCTGCAGCCCAGCCTTCGCAGGAGCTGGCAGAGCAATATGGTGTGGAAGCAAAATTTATTTCATCTGCTATCACGGCGCAAAAAATGGACTACGGCAAAAAGCTGGTGGAAGAAGGAAAAATAAAACCACATGTTGTAAAAACAATGAAACTTAAAGACGCTGCTGAAGTACAGGAACTTGTTTCCAAAGGTGGGCTGAATGGTAAGATAGTTTTAGAAATAGATTAAGAAATCTGGAGAAAGAAATTTACAGGCAACAAATTAAGAACGAAACCTGAAAACTATAGAAAGTTCTTAGGGAATACCCATTCGAAGCCCAAAACAACATTTGATGAAACGGGAAAGGATTTAAAGAAAGAAAAATCACTTGTGATTGAACAACTGATGAAGCCCGAAAAAAATTATGAACTTATTCCCAATGATGTTCTTTTACCCAAAAAGAAAAAGAAAAAATCGAGAGGATGGCGTTTATAACAAATTTCCTTTGTAATTTATTTTACTGGATCTTAAATAGGGGTGAAACATAATTGAGTTAAATTAGAGAATCGTTATTTTCCCAAATAGTCCAATATAATAGCTTTAACCCATTGGGAAAGAAAGCAATTTTTCTTATTTAAAATTATGCCATTGTCTAAGATGTGTTTTTTTTCTTGATTCGAAGTTTACGAATATTAATTCTAATGTTTCGCTGTAAAATATTGTATTCCTGGCTTATTTTTGGGAGTTCAGAAAATGTAGTTTTATATTTCTGGGCAAGCTGATGGAGTTTGTCCAGATCTTGTTTTAACTGTTCTTCTTTTTCATCTTTAGCCGATAAATCTGCGTCGTCTGAATTATCTTCAATAAGACTATTACAAAGTGAAATAAATTTTTGGTGAGCTGATATACTAATAAAGGTCACTATCTACTATTTGCCGTGCTTTAAAAATTGACTATTAATTAATACAAAGTAAATTAATGTGTTAAGCCAACCCTTAAACTTCACATTATCTTAATGTGAAGAAATCATTAGCAAAATGTGAAGGGGGTTTAAAGAAGCGCAGATTTTTTAATAACGTATTGGCTTGCGTAAAAACTCAACTAAATGAAAACATTCCTAATTGAGAATTATATAACGTATGCCTTTTCGTAAAATGAGATAGGCAACAATAAGAAATAATCCAACGATAAAAAAAATAATAAAATTTTTCATCATACCGGAACTATTCATTTTTAAAGGAAGGATAGGAAGATCAATATATTGTATTAATGGGGTCTCCCTCATCAAAGTTGTTTTTGCCGATTCAAGGCTTCTTACCAGGTCGATGTAAGTTGATCTTAAAATTTGAACATCAGTTTGTTGTTTTTCACCGGAAACAGTAGTTATCTGCCTTATAGGATTTATATTGGCATCCGTAAAAGATGCTCTGCCGTACAATGCTCCGCTAAAAGCATTCCTGATTGAATCTGTTCTCCTTTGAAGAAATGCAACATTTATTTTTGCACGTTGGATTTTGGTTTCAATATAAAATTGTGTTACCTCATTTATTAATGCTTCAAGAAAATATTTAGAAAATAATTCATTTTCAGAAATACAACTCACTGAAATAATACTCGTTCCTTTTCCCTTTTTATCTACTAAAATGTTTTTTGTAATTAAAGTTTCATAGATATTTCTTATGATATTATTTTCAAATAAAATTTCGGCTGTATCTTTTTTTGGGCTAAGAAAATGCAGTTTATAATAAGGGCTGCCTTTCATCCATTTATCCCTGTAATCAAGGGAATCAAGAAAAAAATCACCAAACACAAGAGGCTTGCCATTAATATTTACAGTGCTTCTTAGCGTCTTTTCAATCAAGAGCCTTGATTGCATAAGTTCAACAATATTAGTAGGGCTGCTAAAAACTCCTCCCGCATCTAATACTGTTTCTATTCCTAATTGCTCCGATAATTGAGAATAATCATTTTTAGCGCTTTGGCCTGCACCTTCATCTAAAGCAAAAGTAATTTCAGCATTATAAAGCGGCTTTTTCAAATAACTTCTTATAGCTCCTGCAGTACCGAAAAGTACTGCTACAATTAGTATAATCAACCACTTTGAAAAGATATAGGAACCGGAACGCTGAACAAGTATAATTAATTTCTTAGGAGAAAATTCGTCAAATACCCGGTTAGAATCCGGTTGGATAAATGTATCTGTCATTTGCCGAATATATTATAAATAATAGCCAGCATTGTTACTACCGTTGCGCCAACTGTGATTAACTCCCCGGTTCTTAATCGTTCTCTTTCCCTTTTAACAGGAACAAAAATTTCTGCGCCGGGACTTAACTTTGGATAACTCTTAAAGAACAGAAAAGAATGTGTTCCTTTTACAGATCCATTAGCATATACAACATAAGGCCTTTTCTTAGCCGATCTTTCACTGTATCCGCCCGCCCCTGAAATATAATCTTTGAAACTAAAGTTTTTATCGTATCGTACTAACGCCGGATATAATACTTCTCCATTTACTCTTACCGTCTGCAATTGTTTTGGAATTCGTAATGTATCTCCATCATTTAATAAGAGATCATATTCGGATTTAGGATTGTCAATAATTCTTTGCAGATCTATCCCAACATTTTCAGATTTTTTCCTGGTGTAAAATTCTAATTGAGTTTGGAGCAATGCCGGAGAAGTTCCCGATTCATAATTTTGCTTGAGCAAATTAATTAAACCCTGTTCAGAATTGTTTTGCTCGGTCCTGGTTAAATTTTTAGTCCTTACCAAAACTGCGCCTTTGAGATAAGCTTCGGGTGTAAGTCCGCCTGAGCGTTTTATTAAATCTGAAATGCGGTCGCTCTTGGCTTCTATGGTGTATTTTCCCTGGTACAAAACTTCACCTTCTATTACCGCATTTTTTTGTACATAATAGCCGGGAGCTGGATGTATTACAACCTCATCAAAAGGCTCCAGAATTAATGAAGTATCACCTGCGGCTCCTCCGTTGAGATTAAGATTTATATCCTGCTGATAAATAATTGCTGTTTTTTTATTCAAAGTATCACTGCTTGTATTTTTAACCCGTCTTGATATTTCAACACGGTTTAATGAAGCAGACTCTTTAAGCCCACCCGACATCAATACCAAATCCTGAACGGTAATTCCTTCTTCATATATAAATGTTCCGGGATTGGAAACCTCACCTTCAATAGTTACATAATAGCCTTCTTTTAAATCAAATTTTGAAAAAATATTTATGCGGTCTTCTCTCTTAAGCTTTATATCGTCTGTCTTGCCACTCAATAATTGTTCAAGATCAAAGGAAATTATTTCAGGGCTCAGATCCTCTTTAAGGCGATGAAGCGTTGCTCTCATTGTAAAAGCATCTTCCCTTAATCCATCAGCTTCATTAATTAATTGTTGTAATGTCATCCCTTGTTTCAATTCATATTCACCGGGGCGGTACACCGCTCCATTAATGCTTATTCTGTTGGCAAACCTGTTTAATATTTTTCCAATCACATAAGTATCTCCTTTTTGAGGAGTAATATTTGAAAGACTATTTTGAGTTATTGTTGTCACTTCTCTTTCTTTGGAAGTATTTTTGAAAACCTGTATCCTTGCCGCGTAAGCATTATCAGTGAATCCACCGGCGTAGTCAATAATCTGTGCCAAGGTTTCACCATTTTTAACGTCATAAAGGCCCGGCTTTTTTACTTCTCCTTTCAATTCGATCCTCACTTCATAAGTATTTATTTTTATAACGTCATCATCCATTAAACGAATATCATTGTTCTTACTTCCGTTTACGAGGAATTGATAAACATCAATCGTTGCGACGGTTTCGTTATTTCTTATTACTTCTATATTTCTGAATGAGCCGTTTGCATTAGGCCCGCCACATCCATACAAAGCATTGTATGCAGAGGCAAGTGATGGCAATGTATAAGTTCCCGGTACGGTAGCTTCTCCTATAATGGTAACTTTCATACTTCTAATGGAGCCAAGGCTTACATCTACAAAAGTATGGCCGCCCAGGATATTTGTATAAATGGTACCGGCGAGTTTTTGTGTAATGCGTCTTTTCGCCTGCTCAATAGTTAGGCCACTTACAGTTACAGGGCCTGCTACCGGTATTCTTATTACTCCTTCAGGCGAAACTCTCAGGCGATAGTTTGCTTCGGAATATCCCGAAACATCTATCAGCAATTCATCATCTGCAGCCAGCTGGTAATTTTTAGGAGTAGGAATTCTCAGGTTTGGTTCAAAAGTGATACGCCTGTTATTAAAAACATTAAAGCCGAAATTCTTTGCCTGTAATGGATTAAAAACACTGTTGTAATCTTCAAGCGGTTTCTGTTCAATATTGCTTATGGAATCCAGTTGCCTGCTTTGCGGATTCGGCTTTGTTTGTTCCTGTAAAGCGTTAGCGTTTGCAGCCGTCATTGCTTTTCGTACCGATTGAATTCGCAATTTAAATTTAACAAGCTCAACGGGATTCATTCCTCTTGATAATGCCAATTGTTCTACCTGTTCATCTTTAAGGTTTAACCTATCTGCTTCAACTATGAAACTCCTGATTTGCTGATCCGTTAACTCCTCCACTTTCACATTAGCAAGTTCATCTGAAGTTTGGGCAACTGCACAAACGTGAATGGATAAAATAAAAGCGATAAAAAGACAAAAACGTTTAGCAAACGAATTGGGGAAAGACAGTTTAAAATGTTTCAATCAATTATATTTAAAGCAGCATTTGCCGAACGGGGCTTTATCATCAATTCCAGACGATAAATGAATTTTTTGTGAAGCAAAAATAAACAATTCAAAATCCCATATATTACCATTGTATTAATTTTTCAGATTACATTTTTAGCAAGAAGATTCTTGTTAAATTCCCAATAGGTTTGCATTATCAGGCATTGAAAGGCTGGAAGTTTTTAATGTAACCGTGATAATCCCTCAATAATCGAATGATGTATTAAATAGAAAAAATTAAAAAAACAGTACTGCATGGATATATTTTTTACTTATTTATTCCATGCTTTATAGGCATTACTCATCTGCTTCAGGGTTTTCCGGAAATAGCGCTATTCCAAAGTTTTTTTCAAAAATCCCTGTTGGCAAGTTAAACAGTTATATAGGGATCACCTTACCATGGCTACCTGCATTCTACCTTGTGCATCTGCAGCAAGCAACGTAGCCATACCACGAGATAACCTGCAATAACTGCAATTTCTTTTGTATAATAAAAAAGCTGATTGTATAAAAAGTTAAATGGTCAAGGGAAAAGAAAAATTAGAGAACGATTATTCAAAAGCTAGCTTAAAATACGAATTATAGTTCCTGGATTTGTATTGCTATTCTGGATGCTTACTGCACTTGTAAGATTTGCCACATATAAAGTAATTTGCTGGTTTCCAGTCAAAATTATGGGAGCTCCTGAAATATTTATAAAATTACAATCGTAAATATGATATTCTCCAGAACGAAGTAATATTCCTTTGGAATTATTAGCTCCTGTATTATCTACCGCTTTTATGTATTGGCCTGAAGATTGATTTCCATCAAAATTACAATTTTCAATATAGGTGCCAAATGTTTTTGTACCTGCCTGAAAATTATTATCAGCAATTACATACCCGGACCAATTGCTAAACATACACCCAATAACTTTTATATTTTTTGTATTAAATGCCTCTAAATTTATTACACTATTTTGTAGAGGATTGGAATCATAGTAAGTAAAAATGCAATTCGAAATTAAAACGTTATTAATTCTATCTCCGAATCCCAATTTGATAGCAAACCTATCCTCTGTTCCAGAAAGTGTGCCCGCCTGTCTGTTAAATTCGAATTTACAATTGCTTATTTGGATATCATTAGAACCAACATAAGTACTATCTCCACCTCTGATAAGAATTCCAAAAACGAGTCTATAAAAAATACAGTTAGATACCAAAGTATTAAATCCGGAAATCAAAATGCATTCTCTTGATGGTTGATCAAATGTACAGGAATGTACAAAAGTATCTCCAGCAACAGGGCCCAAATTTATTCCTTGCCAAACATTTAAAAACCATATATCATGAATATTACACCCTTGAACATTTGAATAAACAATACAACGATTGGCTTGAGTACCTGAAAATGCAAAAGCTGAAATTTCGGGTGTCAAACCGACACTTCCATCATCAACTGGCCCGGTTGTATTATCAGCATTTAATTTCATACCCAGCAAAATATGATTTTTTTCAGCAAGGTTGGTAAAGTAACCTATTAAGACGGTTGCTCCAAAACCCTCACCTTGTAAGTGTTGCCCTTTTCTAACATATACAGGATTATTTATAACATAGTCTCCATTGTTAAGTTTTATTTTTCTTTTTATTGTTGAATAAAGATCTCCGGCAGGGTATGGCATGAGCGCTCTTGTAGCATTATTTATAGCCAAAGACGCATCTGTTCCTGATATTGTTGCGACACCACCAGGGAAGTCTATTCTGGCTCCAGGAATTGCGCCATACCAAGAAGCTTGAATCTCCCCCTGGAATATCCTTTGCCAATATAGGTTTGGTGAAGGGCTGGATGCCGTTATCCCATTATCGGGTGTAATTGTGCCGGATTTTAATACAAAAATTCCTCCCAATAAAGTATCACTTAATAAACAAATATCTCCCGCACTTCCAGACTGAGCTACTAAAGCGGCGGCAGTTGCAACTGTGTAAATCATAATTTTTTATTTTAATTGTAGATAATAATAAATCTTGTGGTGAAAAATGTTTTTGTCTTGAATTTTATTCCCCTTTGCTTAAAGTAGCTTTCAATAGTTTTATAATTAAAACCAAAATGGTCCCACCATAAATCTTTTTTTTCTATTAAATATTTTTTAATAAAAATAAAATATATAAGAATAGATTATGATTTATGTACATTAAATAAAGTTTATCAATAAGCTATTTTAAAAATAATTTTCAACAAATATGAAGTGATAATGTATAATTATAATATTTACATTTACAAAGAATGCTAATAAATCAAAAGAAATATTATTTAATTGATCACAAAATTTTGTTTTTGATTGGATTTATTTTTTACCTTATTACACCCGTTTTACTTGGAACTGTAAATGCTTTTCAGGAATATCCCGGGGTAGAATTATTCCAGGGGTTCTTTAAAAAAATTCCTGAAAGCAAAATCAGGTATTACTTAATAATTATACTCTCCTGGATTCCTGCGTTTTACTTAGGGCATTTATTTTTTAAAATAATTAAGCCATATAAACTAAGCTTACAATCCTTCCCATCTACATTTGAAACCAGAAGCATTAAATACTTGGCACCCATACTTTTTGCCTGCCTGATATTATTTATATTTTTAGCAAGAGGAGCCTTAGTTGGAGCAGGGAGGTATGATGTGGCAGTGAGAGGTAAGCTATCTACATTAATAATCATTTTTGATTTTTTTTTAGTTTATCAATTAATTAGCCGCACAAAGGTCTCAAAACTTGTAATTATTGGAATTATTATTAATGCGCTGGTATTATTAGTGGCAGGAGGCAGGCTTACAGCTTTGCAAACCTTTATTGTATTTCTTATTTATAAAACTTCTTTTGCGACAAAGAGATGGAAAATTTCGCATATTTTTATTTTTTCACTTTTAGCTTTTATATTGGGGGGACTCATAGGAATATGGAGGGCGAATGCTGAATTCAGTTTTGCAAGTGCAGGTTTTTCTTTCCTTGCTGAGCCTTTGTTTACATGGTTTAGCAACGCCTCTTTTATGTCAGGGAATGAAATACCATTATTCAACATACCAACTAATTTTTTGACTTCATTTTTTAATATTGTCCCAAATACTGTCTTCAGTTTACAACAATATGTTATATCAGTAGCAGACATGGGATATTTTTATAAAAATCCGTTTGGTGCCGATAGTATATTTACTTCATTAGTAATTAATTTTGGATCAATAGGGTCATGTGTTTTTATTTTTATTACCGGTTTTATGCTCAATTTTCTAAGGCACCTTTCTGAGAAAAGCCGTTTTTGGGCTACCTATTATATTCTTGTGTGCGCCATGCTACCATTTGAATTTTTTAGAACAGGTTTTTATATTTTAAATAAAGAACTTTTCTTTAATTTTTCACTACTGCCAGCTTTAATACTTCTAACACTCAAACTTTTTAGGTATTCTCAAATTGAGCTAAGTAAGTTTCCATATCCGGTTTTCCGGAACATTAGGTATCATTAAAAATTAATTAAGTTTTACAATAACAGAGGAATGAAATATTGAATCTTCTATTTTTGATTGTAAATAATTACAAGTAACAGTTTCACATTTTCTGAATTCATTAAACTTTTCTTCAGCACTATGGTTACCATTCTCTGTTTTGCTCAATATATATAAGTGTGAAAAAAATAAATTCTATTCAGGTTTTGAGAGGTCTGGCGGCAATCGCGGTAGTTCTATACCATATGGGTATTATTGAAAAAAAATATTCCGAGGGAAATACTTTATTACCGGCTTTTTTTAAAATAGGCCAATCAGGAGTTGATTTATTTTTCGTTATTAGTGGATTTATTATGGTTACAATAACTAAAACGATAGAAAGACATAAAATAAAAATAAAAAAATTCCTTTTACATCGTTTTGCAAGAATATATCCTAATTACTGGTTTTACTTTTCTCTCACTTTTTTAGTTTTTCTTATTCAGCCACAATTTGTGAATTCATCACAGGGTAATCATTTTGATTTTATCACATCTTTTTTTTTATTACCCTCAAATAATTTACCGCTTGTATTGGTGGGCTGGTCGCTTATTTATGAAATATATTTTTACCTTATTTTTTCAGGCATTATGCAATTGAAAAAAAAACTGGTGATTTTGTTGTTAAGTACCTGGTTAATATTTCTAATATTGACAAATCTTTTTTTAGTGCCGCCCGCTTCCGCAGTTTTAAAGTTGCTTATGAACCCCTATTCAATTGAATTTATTTTTGGTGCTTTCTGTGCATTTATAGCAAACGATAAAAAAATATTACGCCTGCCTTTAGCATTTTTTCTTTTCTTGATTACGGCGGTAATATTATCCCTGCCTTTTCTTTTTTTAAGATTTTATAGTATCAACATTAGTGGCTTGTTTATACAGTCGCTGGTTTTTGGAATTCTATTTTCGGTATTTGTATTGGCTTGCGTTGCGGTTGAAAAAAAGACAAATATCAGGTTCCCTAATTTGTTTATAAAGATAGGTGATGCATCTTATACAATATATTTGTCCCATGTACTTATACTCGGATTTTGGGGACGTTTATGGGCCAGTTATCTTCAAAGGCCTGCAGCGGTGTGGGATAATATTTTTATATTAACAGCTATGCTTACGTCAATTTTAATTTATTCTATAATTGCTTATCGTCTTATCGAAAGGCCGTCTTATAATTTTTTTATAAATATACTTTCTTTTTCAAAAGAGAAGGGCTCAATAACCTTACAAAAAAAGTTATAATCAAGAAGTAATTTCTTATCATTCAAAAACTAAAATGTAAATGCTTTTTTAAGTCACTAATTTATTCTTATAAATTCTGCCTGAAAGTGTTTAAAATTATTTAATAAGTAATTGGATTTTACATTGCGTTAATATTGGAATATGTACTTTCACGCGCCATAATTTATCAGAACTAATTATCTAATTTTTTCAGCAATGAAATTCAAAAAAACCCTTTAATGTCCGAAATTATAGTTGAGGTTGAAGATTTGTCGAAGCTGTATAAGTTGGGAAGCATGGGCACCGGCACGTTTTCGCACGACCTCAATCGCTGGTGGTCTAAAACAATAAAAAAGAAAGATCCGGATATTTTAGCAGGTGAAAAAAATGACAGGCATGTTTCCGGAAAATCAGATTTTATATGGTCATTGAAGGACATCAACTTTTCGGTAAAGGAAGGTGAGATTTTTGGCGTTATAGGGAAAAACGGTGCAGGCAAATCAACCCTTTTAAAAATTCTATCCAAGATTACCAAGCCAACAACAGGGTGCGTTAAACTTGACGGGCGTATTGCCTCGCTCCTGGAAGTAGGAACCGGCTTTCACCCGGAACTAACGGGTAGAGAAAATGTTTTTTTAAACGGGGCGATTCTTGGAATGCGCAAGCAGGAAATAAAAGACAAGTTTGATGAAATAGTTGATTTTTCAGGAATAGGAAAATACATTGATACGCCTGTAAAAAAATACAGCTCAGGAATGTACGTTCGGCTGGGCTTCGCTATTGCCGCGAATCTTGAGCCGGATATATTAATTGTGGATGAAGTGCTGGCTGTTGGCGATTGGGAGTTCCAGGCAAAATGTATCGGAAAAATGAAAGAGGTTTCTGCCAAACAAGGAAGAACAGTACTTTTTGTGAGCCATAATATTGTAGCAGTTAAGCAATTATGCACCAGGGGTATTTTATTGGAGTATGGAGAAACAAAATTTATTGGAGAAATAAATGAACTTATCAGGGAATACCAGGAAGAGGAACCGGATTTACATGATGGTGAAAGAGGAAAGTTACCGAAAGGTATACCCGGATACTTTACTGATTGGAAGCTGGACAATAAGAACGTAAAAAATAATCATGCAACCTATAGCGGCGATGTATGTATTTTCTCATTTGGTTTTAGGGCATTAGGAAATTTTAGAAATTGTGAAGTGCGCTTTACAATAAAATATAATGAGATATTAATATTGCATGCAAGCAGTTTGTCAAATGAAAAAATTTATTTTTCAATTGAGCCAGGTTACCTCAATTTTAAATTTAAAGTTGGGCTACCGGTCAGGGACGCTGCATTTGACATTGCGGCTATTTTTTTAAGTGAGGATAACATTATAGATACCTGGAATTCTTCTACTAAACTTACTATCCTGGATAAACTTGAGTCAAAATTATTTTTGGGTATGGTCAACCCTGATATAGAATTCACAATGAGTAACGAAGCATTAATGGCTTAACTTTTCCGATTATTTTTAGCCACCTTTCTATTTACAAATAATTACCAGATGCAGAATTCCAAAAAAAAAATATTATTTGTAAGCCACAAAGCTAATCGAAGCGGGGCACCGTTAGTTTTATTGGAAATAATTAAAGAGTTTAAAAAACAATCAACAATCCCTTTTCAAATACTTATAGTAAATGAAGGTGAATTGGTAAAAGAGTTTGCTGCATTAGGTCAAACATATGTATGGAATAAAAATAACAAGCGCATTGCAATATCATTATTACAAAGTATTATTGGTTTCTTTTCCAGGACTTTATTTATAGCAAGAGGAGTCTTTATACTATTTAAAATCAGGAATAGTTCACTTGTATTCTTCAATACAATAGCAAACGGACATTTTCACAAAAAGCTCTTATTTCTAAAATGCAGATACATTTATTATATACACGAATTGGAAGCAGCTATTTATATGCTAACCAATCAACAAAGCTTACAATTGATTTTGAATAATACAAATCTTTTTATAGCTGTGTCCGAAGCGGTAAAAAATAATCTCGTTAACAACTATAAAATTGAGAAAAGTATTGTGCAAGTATTACCAACTCCTATGGGATGCGTTTCAAGGACAAAAGCCACCTACGACGGTTTTATAAATTCGTTTAAAAAGGTTCATCTTATTCCTGCTGATGCTGTAATAATCGGCGCTGTGGGCCCCAATGAATGGAGAAAAGGATTTGATTTATTCCTGCCTTTGATAACTCTTTACTTCAATTTATTTCCGGAAAGTAATGCTTATTTTATTTGGAAGGGATTTAGTGAAAATAATATTACTTCCTTTTTTGACCTGTACGATTACAAAAAATTTAACTTTAAAGAAAGAGCGATTTTACTTCCACATGGAAGCGATGTGCTGGAGCAAATAGCCTGTCTGGATATACATCTCTTGCTTTCCCGTGAAGACCCTTATCCACTTGTATTATTAGAGTCTGCTTCTTTTGCAATACCTACGATATGTTTTATGGATGCAGGGGGTAGCGGCGAATTTATCGAGGATGACTGCGGCTATTGCGTTCCATACGGCGATCTTAAAAAGATGGCAATAAACCTTAATGAACTTGTACAAAGCGCTGGCCTAAGAAATACAATGGGATTAAAAGCGCAGGAAAAAGTAAAACTGAGGCATGATGCTAAAAAAACATTGCCGGCATTTATAAAAATATTGGAAAGTAATTTTTAATTATTTAATAAAAATCCTTAAAAAGAAGGTATTAGGTATCGAAAATATTTCACGGTATTTTTTAAATTAAAAAATATGAAGAAGATCACAAAAGCTATCTTAATAAAAATGTTCAAATTAATCAGCAAGGTAGAATCCAGGTTCGATAAAGATTATTTACCGAATGATGTGCCAATTTCAAAAGTTGTTAGTCATCAAAACTGGGAAAGCTATTTATATAAAATCGGAAACAAACAAGGAATGAAAATATTGGAAATCGGAAGCAGGGAAGTAACAAAAAAATCAAATGCACGTAAAGAATTCTCAAATGCAACATACGTGGGATTTGACTATTATGCCGGAGCCAATGTTGATATAATTGGAGATGCTCATAAACTGAGTTATTATTTTAATGAAGACGAAAAATTTGACATTATTTATTCAAGCGCCTGCTTTGAGCATTTTGCTATGCCCTGGATAGTGGCTGTTGAAATTGCCAAACTGCTAAAAATTGGCGGGATAATTTTTGTTGAAACTCATTTCTCTTATTCATCTCATGAAAGGCCATGGAATTTTTTCCAATTTAGTGATATGTCTTTGAAAGTCTTATTCTCTGCCGCACTTGGGTTTGAATGTATTGAAGCTGGTATGTCGAATCCGATGATTGGAAGATTTTCATCATTAGCGGATGGCTATTTAAAAAACAGGCCTATTACCGGTCTTTTTTGTCACAGTGAATATTTAGGCAGGAAAGTAAGGGAGGTTAATAATTTTAATTGGGAACATTTAAGTTTACCCGATGTGGTGGGAGAAACAAAATACCCCGAACCGGTTTTAGCTGCCCTATAATATTCCATAATGATTTCGATAATAATTTGCTCTGCAAATAAATCAGTTTTAGAGAAAGCAATTAAAAGTATTACAGATACAATTGGTGTTGCATTTGAAACGATTGTTATAGAAAACAGTGCCGGGCAATTTGGAATTTGCGATGCATATAACCAGGGCGCAGCTAAGGCTAAGTATGATATTTTTTGCTTTATGCATGAAGACATTTCTTTTGAAACTATTGGGTGGGGCGAAAGAGTAATAGCCCATTTACAAGATATATCATTAGGCCTTATTGGCATAGCGGGCGGAGAAACAAAAAGTTTAGTGCCATCATCATGGGCTTCTTCAGTTTTCGAAAATGAAATTTCTCTTATTCAGCATTTTAAAGACCCAAACCGGGAATCACTAACAATTTTGAAAACAGCCACGCCTGAAAATAAATCTTTACTCAAACCGGTTGTTTGTATTGATGGCGTTTGGATGTGTACACGCAGAGAGGTGTTTAAAAAATATCAATTTGACCCTGAAACTTTCAGCGGATTTCATGGATACGACATTGATTTTTCTTTGCAGGTTTTTAATGAATATAAGGTAGCCGTCGTTTTTGATATATTAATTCATCATTATTCCGAAGGTACCTATGGCAGGGCCTGTAACTGGAGCCAGATTTTTGTAACTAATAAATGGAGGAAGAAACTTCCTAAGTCGGTTAAAAATTTATCGAGGAAAACTTTGATCGATGAGCATTGGACTTCGATGAAAGTTTTTTTGGAAAAACTGATTGAATTAAATTATAGCTTGCCCTTGATTATAAAATATTTTTTAAGATATTCTTTCGTAAAATACTTTTATTGGAAGCATTTTTTGCATTGTTTGAAATATATTTTTTTAGAATATTTTAGAAGGAAAAGAATATTTACAAATATTTAAAAAACATAAGTAAGGCTTCTGACGAAAACTTTTTTTTCTCTTATTTCTTTCCTAATAAATCATATTATAGGTGATCGAATTAAATTTATCACATACACTTTTTTGAAAATCGCAAAATATATTTTCATAAAAAGCGTCATAACAATTTGTTATTGTTTTATTAATCTTGATTATCAAAAAAGAAAATCAATAATGACTTTCTTTGCTTCCGATTCATCCCCTATCAAAATTTTTTCCCTTTTTAAATGGGAGTGTTTATGCGTAAAGCTTACTGCTTTTAATGCGTAAAAATTTGCATAGTATTTTATTAATTCCTTCAAAAAAAAGTTGAAAAAAACTTTAAGGGAATCTTATTGCCAAAAAAATTAAAATCACATTTATGAAAGTTACTTTACTTCAACAGGTTAGTTACGAAAGAATTAAAAGTATGTTTTTAGCCTGTTTTATTTTTTTCACCTGCTTTAATGCAAATGCACAAGTGTCTCCTTCAATTTATGATTACTCATTTGTTACCGTAGGATGCAACAGGGTTGATTATTTGGATACTGCATTTACAACAGGTGATCCTTTATATAGCACAGGAGCCAGCACAGCTAACGTTTATCAGTTGAAACGTTTGTTCACTGAAATCTCTCAAATGAATCCATTACCTAAATACCTATTTATGACAGGGGATATTGTAATGGGATACAAAACACCTTCTACTCCTGATACTATAGAACTTGCAAAACAATTAACTGCATGGAGAGCGATCTACGAAAGTCATCCGCTTTCTTCTATGGGGATTCAGCTAGTTGTTATACCTGGTAACCATGAAACCCAGGATAAAGCTGCAGGTAAAAAATCTTTCGTTGAAGCTGAACGAATCTTCACAAGGATTATGGCACCATACATAGGGGGAAGCAATGGTCCCGGTATTGGGGGGCCTGATACTCTTACAACAGATCAAAGTAAACTAACGTATTCATTCGATTACAATGGCGATCATTTTATCATCATCGATACAGATCCTGTTGGAAAAGATAACCAGGCACCTTATAAATGGATAGCAGGCGACATAAAAGCTGCAAGAGCAAATAATGCACGCCATATTTTTGCGTTTGGACACAAACCTGCTTATTCTTCACCTCTTACTCCTAACGGTGGATTGGATGCTGTTGCCACAACCCCGCAAAGAGATAGCTTATGGAAATATTTAGAAAACAATAATTGTGAAGCAATGTTCTCTGCGCATGAACATCTTTGGGACACAATTCATCCACACTACGGAAAAACCTGGCAGGTTATTGCAGGTAATGGTGGTTCACGCGTGGAACCAGTATGGGTGGGGGCAGGCAGACAATATTATGGGTATACTCTGGTAACCCTTTATACTGATAGAAAAGTCAATGTGATAGGATTTGGCAGAAATACCGATATGTCGCCGGTAGTTGGCACTCCTTTCACCATTAATGAAGATGCTAACCCAACTACGGTAAGGAATAATTTTAATATTTGCCTGACCACAACTTCAACAATTAATGTTATAGCTTGTAGTAGTTATACCTGGAATGGTAGCACATATAACACATCCGGCAATTATACATTTCTTACTACAAATGCTGCAGGATGCGATTCAATAGCTACTTTAAATCTTACGATATCAATGTGCGGCATTACAGGGCCAAGTACTTTACAATCACCTTATGTACAATCAGTAATTCCTGGTGTACAATTCACTTCAATGTTAAGTGCCAATGATTCAATAGGAGGTTATAAGATGGTGGGTATTCCTGACGGGCTTGGTGCATTCGATAATAACAACGGCACATTCACTTTATTGATGAACCATGAACTGACCAATACGGTAGGTGTTGTAAGAGCACATGGTTCCAAAGGGGCATTTGTTTCCAAATGGATTATCAATAAATCTAATCTTGCTGTATTAAGCGGAAGCGACCTGATGCAGAATGTGAAGCTGTGGGATCCTTTAACTTCCACTTACAATACTTATAATGCTTCCAATCCTTCTTCACTGGCTGCTTTCAGCAGGTTCTGCTCTGCTGATCTTCCTGCACCTGCAGCATTTTATAATGCCACATCAGGGTTAGGAACACAGGAACGCATCTTCATGAATAGTGAAGAAGCCAGCGATGAAAGCCGTGCTATGGGACATATTGTTACAGGAACCAATGCAGGTACTTCATGGGAACTCCCTGCTCTTGGTAAAGCAGCATGGGAAAACTCAGTGGCTACGCCTAATTCCGGTGACAAGACTGTAGTAGGGCTTATGAATGATGGTACTGACGGACAGGTTTACTTTTATATAGGTAACAAAACAAATACAGGTTCTGAAGTTGATAAAGCAGGGTTAACTAACGGTACTCCATGGGGAGTGAAAGTAACTGGTTTTGCTAAAGAGCGTATTGATCCTACCACCATCAATCCTCCGCCTGCTCCTGGCACAAGGTTCAGTCTTGTTGATCTCGGCGATGTAAGGAATATCACAGGTGTTACATTTAATAATAACAGCAATACAGCTGGTATCACCAGCTTCTCACGTCCTGAAGATGGAGCATGGGATCCTTCTAACCCTAATGATTTTTATTTCAATACTACGGACCAGTACGACCAGGTAAGTGATGGTGTGGGTACCCAGGTAGGCCGCACAAGAGTTTGGCGTTTACGTTTTGATGATGTGAAAAATCCTCAATTGGGTGGAGCGATTACAGCAGTACTCGACGGAACCGAAGGCCTTAACATGCTTGACAATATGGCTATAGATAAAAATGGCCACATCATGTTGCTCGAAGATGTAGGCAACCAGGCACACAATGGTAAAGTATGGCAGTATGATGTAGCTACCGATTCACTCAAACTGATAGGCAAGCATGACCCTGCAAGGTTTGGTGACCTTACCATTCCTGCTACGGCTCCATTTAATAAAGACGAGGAAACTTCCGGTATCATTGATATGCAGGATATACTCGGCGCCGGTAAATTCTTACTGGTTGACCAGGCTCATTATACTACAGGGCTTCCACCGGAAATCGTAGAAGGTGGTCAATTACTAGCTTTATATAATCCGTACACGGTTAACACGCCACCAACCGTCACCATAACCAGCCCGGCCAATGGCGCTACATTTAATGCAGGAACAATCATTACCCTTACTGTAACTGCTGCCGATGCTAATGGCTCGGTTACCAAAGTGGCCTTCTATAACAATGGGGTTAAATTTGGGGAAGACCTCACGGCGCCTTATTCCTTTATAGGCATGGAAGTAGAATCGGGAGTTTATGTGGTTACTGCAAAAGCTTTTGATAACAATGGCGACAGTACCGTTTCTGATACAGTGAGGATCACCGTAAACGGATGTAATGGCGGCGGAAACATTTCTGCTGAAGGTTATGTAAACATTCCCGGCTCACAGATTTCCGATTTAACCAGCTCTCCAAAGTATCCTAAC
>DASYOM010000140.1:0-3178 GCA_036007765.1 Chitinophagaceae bacterium
ATTCGGGGGAGGGTTGATAACAAGATCGGGATTTTGTTTCCCGGTATGTAAAATTCTTACGTCAGCTTTTACCACTACATTAGGAATAGGCAAATAGCTAAAGCCGGCAATTAAATGCGATTGCTTTTGAGTGCCGTCGTAAATTGCTTTTGGTGGTGCGGCAATTTTAGAATTCAAATCAAGGAACTCGGTACGAACAAAAGTTATCAGTTGCTGAGAGGTCTCTTTTTTCTTAGACAACCAGTCATATCCTAATTCTGCATATGCGCCATACATTCCTGTCGCAATATTTTTCGAGTATGCCTCATTGATATTTCCTGCACCCGGATAATTTATATATGCACCCAAAGCTTTGAATGAAAAACCACCATTTGTATACTGCACATCGGCTTCGCCCAAATATACCGGTGTACCAAATGCGCCACTGTCAAGGCCCAGGCTATCCGCATTTAGTTTACTTAAACCTACCGTGCCCCCGGCATAACCAGAGACCTGGAATTTAAAATTCTTAAAAGAATATTGCAGCGCTGAGTTCACAGCAATATTATTGGCTAAAGCATTATTGCCTTCTGCTCTTCCACCACGAATTCCGTTGCCATGTTCAAATCCTTCACTATTGAGGCCATTCATTACAGCAAATGAATAATTTAATGGAAAACGATTTGCAGAACCATAAAATCCAACGCCCAGCTCCCGCCACGTGGCAGGAATAATTAACTGTTCCACTATTGGCCTTTCGACTCCGTTAAAGTTTACGGGCAAATGATTCTCGTTTAAAATACCAGTACGTGGAATAAATAAACCTGCAATAATATATTGCTTAACATTGAAATTGAATTTAAGAAACGCCTGTTCCATCGCTATCTCCGCATCATTGGCTTCTCCCCCTTCCACCTTTGCATTTTCAATTTCCAATTCAGAAAAGAATGAGATCTTTTTATTGAACTGGTGCCCAACAAATAACACAACTCTTTCTAATGTTGCTCTTGATTCTTTGAGATTAAAATTCCTTTGATAAGCTGCACTGCCATAGCCGGAAATAACTGTTTTGTTAGCAGGGGCCCCGGCGTTGAGGGAATCTTCGCTAGTGAAAATTTGTTGCTGCGCTTTTGTTCTAAACTGGGAAATGGTTACGGAATAAGTAGTAAAACCTATAACTAATAATAATATTTTTTTCATTAAAGCAAACTTATAAGTCCTCCGCAAAGGATGCTTTACTAATTTGGAAAAAGGCATTTACGAAAATGGAAAAACGATATTCAACCAGGCACTGTCAATATTTCACATTTAATAGAAGATTGAAAAAATACATTCATTAAATGAATGAATATCTATATTTCTGAAGAAAGAGATGCTCCCAGATATTCCCTGTTCATCCGGGCAATATTTTCTATTGAAATTCCTTTAGGGCATTCTGCTTCACACGCATAAATATTTCCGCAGTTACCAAATCCTTCTTTATCCATTTGGCCTACCATATTTAATACCCGGCTATTCCTTTCAGGATCTCCCTGGGGAAGTAATGCAAGCTGCGAAACTTTGGCGCTCACGAATAACATTGCTGAACCATTAGGGCAAGCTGCAACGCAGGCCCCACAGCCAATACATGAAGCAGCCATGAACGATTCATCGGCCTTGTATTTATCAATAGGGATTGCATTCGCATCAACTGCATTACCCGTATTTACTGATATATATCCACCGGCCTGGATGATCCTGTCGAATGCTTTGCGATTCACAACAAGATCTTTAATAACAGGAAATGCAACGGATCTCCATGGCTCTACCACAATAGTATCTCCGTCTTTATAAGCACGCATGTGCAACTGGCAAACTGTATTATTTTGCCACGGGCCGTGGGCTCGTCCATTTATATACATACTACATGAACCACAAATTCCTTCACGACAATCATGGTCAAATGCGATGGGATCTTTTCCCTCATGAATCAGTCGCTCGTTAAGCACATCAAACATTTCGAGAAAAGACATTTCTGATGAAATATCTTTCACATCATAGGTTTCAAAACTTCCTTTAGCCTCATGGTTTTTTTGGCGCCAGATTTTTAAAGTAAGATTCATTGAGTAGTGTTGCATTGTTTAAATACTTTCGATATAAATATTATTGGTTCCTCGTTTTATTGTACCCTTAGTCGGGCGAATTTCTTTTTCAAGTCTTATATAATCAGCTGTGTTTATAAATCCCGGAACATCTCTACTTCCAATTATTCTAGCGTCAATCTGATAATTACTGAACTCCGTTTTAAAATAAATTATTGTAGAGTAGAGCTGTCTTAGCGCATGAACTAAATCTCCTCCTTTCAATTCTATAAAGATTGTTTTCTTTATAGCTTTTATTTCCATTAAATAGTCGCATCTTTTCTCTCCCTTATTTTGTTGAATACAATTATCAATTTTTACTTTTTTAATTTTATGGCTGGAATTATTATTTAGCCTATAAATTTTCCCTTTCTCAAAAGCAATACAAATTTTTCTTTCCTCATTGAATTCTATGCACTTACTCGGGATTAAACTCATGAGCAGAAAATTCAAGATTTAGTAATTCACTGAATTGATTATTTAAAATATTTGTAACGCCATCAATTTTTTCAGCCTTAATTAATCCTTCTTCTCTGTCAAAAATATCTTCACATTCTCCATTTGTCAACATCATATAAACAGATACATCATCAGGATTTATCCAATATTTTTTATCAATAATAGCTTTAGCTTCCTTTTCATGTTCTTTACCTATCCGGTAAGCATACATCATATTATTCATTGAAGTTAAAATGTATGGGCTATGAGTAGTAATAAATAGCCTGCAGTAATAATCAATTACATTTGAAATTTCATATTTTACTTTTAAAATAAAATATTCCATTAATTTTTTTTGAGTTATGGGGAAACAATTAAGCTCAGGTTCTTCAATAACAATATACGGACAGTTCAGATGATGTGATACTCGATACTCAGTTGGATAGTTTGATTCTACAGCATAATCAAACGCCAATAGTAAGGGAACCACGCTAATAACAGCGCTAGAAGCTTCTTTTATATTTATCTCTTTTCCATTTTTCAGTATAATGATATCATTTTCATCCACGTTTTTATATCGTATATCCAAAACGTTTGAATAATCATATAAACTTTTTGCATTTTTTGCATTACTTATATAT
>DASYOM010000141.1:0-5892 GCA_036007765.1 Chitinophagaceae bacterium
ATAGAAAGTGGTATAAGCTCAATCAAATTTGTTTTCCTTTGGGCTTAGGAGCACGGTATGACATTTCCCCTCTTCTTAATATAAAAGCAGAAATTACTACCAGAATTTTACAAACTGATTACCTTGATGATGTAAGCGGCAGATATATTGATCCTTCGGTTTTTTCCAATTATTTTACCGGCGCCAAACTTACAGAGGCTTTGCTTCTTAATGACAGGCACAAGCCCGGCGCCACCACTGCTCATCCCGATGGCATCAGGGGAAGGCCTATTAATAACGACTCGTATATAACCTTTAGTCTAAAGCTTGGGTTATCGATCAGGGAGAGAGCCAGATAAATTACTAATCTTCTTTACTTCATCCACAAGTTCGTGCTTTGTAAAAGGGACACCCATGATTTTATTATAGCCTTTTGCATCTACTAAATATCGATCCCGGATTATTTTTATAAGCTGGCCATTGTTTAATTCCGGGATTAATATTGTTTCAAACTTTTTAAGTATATCACCAAGATTTTTTGGGAATGGCCTTACGTAACGCAGATGCACATGCGAAACAGAAAAACCTTCTGCAATAAGGTCTATAACCGCGCTTTTAATTGCGCCATATGTACTACCCCATCCCAATATTAATAATTTTCCTTCTTCAGCCCCATTATCTATTTTTTGTTCAGGAATATCATCTGCAACCTTATCAATTTTTTGCTGTCGCAGTTTCACCATCAATTGATGATTATCAGGGTCGTAGCTTACATTCCCGGTAATATTTTGTTTTTCAAGACCGCCTACTCTATGCTCCAGCCCGGCATATCCAGGAATTGCCCATGGCCTTACTAAATTTTCATCTCTCAGGTATGGTTGAAAAATTTCTTCGTGATGCCCCAATTCAGTTTTGAAATTTACTTCAATCGGGGGCAAATCTTTAGCCTCAGGGTATTTCCAAGGCTCAGCCCCATTGGCTATGTACCCATCGCTCAAAAAAATGACAGGCGTCATATGCTGTACAGAAATACGGACTGCCTCATAGACCGCGCCGAAGCAATCACTGGGTGTTGATGCAGAAATTACAGGCATGGGACATTCACCATTCCTTCCATAATATGCCTGTAGCAAATCACTTTGTTCTGTTTTTGTGGGCAACCCGGTAGAAGGCCCGCCTCTTTGAACATTACAAATAAGCAAAGGAATTTCAAGCATTACTGCAAGGCCCATAGCTTCTGCTTTTAAAGCCATGCCAGGACCGCTTGTAGATGTAACACCAAGGCTCCCTCCATAGGCAGCGCCTATCGCAGAAGTTATCGCTGCAATTTCATCTTCGGCCTGGAATGTTTTTACTCCAAAAGATTTATGGCGGCTCAATTCATGCAAGATATCACTTGCCGGTGTTATAGGATAAGAGCCCAAAAATAATTGTAACCCACTTTTTTGCGAAGCAGCAATCAATCCGTAAGCAAGAGCCTGGTTACCCATTATACTCCGGTAATTACCGGGAGGCATTTTTGCTTTTTCTACTGAATAGCGTGTGGTGAACGTTTCAGTAGTATCTCCATAATTATATCCTGCTCTCAATACTTTAATGTTGCTGTTAAGTATATCTGGCTTTTTAGAAAATTTTTCAGTTAAAAATTGAATTGTATTATCCAGGCTTCGGTTATACATCCAGTAAAGAAAGCCAAGTACAAACATATTTTTAGCCCTGTCTTTTTCTTTGGTTCCCATTTCAAAATCCTTCAAAGACTCTCTCGTTATTTTAGTAACATCAATTTTTATTAATTCGTAACCATCAAGGGTCCCATTCTCCAGAGGATTTATCCCATCCGGATAATTAGCAAGGCGAAGATTTTTTGCATCAAAGCCATCAACATTTGCTATTATTTTTCCGTTCGTTTTTAATTCTCTCAAATTGGTTTTAAGTGCGGCTGCATTCATTGCAACAAGCACATCGCAAGTATCGCCAGGTGTAAATATCCGATCACTGGAAAATCTTAATTGAAAACCGCTAACTCCCGGGAGTGTTCCTTGTGGCGCCCTTATTTCCGCGGGAAAGTCGGGGAATGTGGCGAGATCGATACCAAGCAAGGCTGTGTTGTTGGTAAACTGCGTTCCGGTAAGTTGCATACCGTCACCACTATCGCCTGCAAACTTTATCACTACATCTTTTAAAACCTCTTCTCTATTTTCCATCATCATTTTACTTGTTTACAAAATTAAAAGTTTGAACCTGAAAAAAATTATTTGTTTTTACCGTGTAAAAAAAATCAAAGCGGTGAAATTATTAACTGGAGCAAAAAAATTGTTATAATAATTACTCACTTTCTTTGCATTAAGATTTTGATACAGTATGTTGAAAGATAAAACACAAAACCTTCGCTATTTTTTATTTAGCCAATATTTGGCAGATGGTGTACGTGTTACTCTTGAAATTCTTTTACCTGCGGTAATTTTTGCACAGTTTGGAATTCTGACCACGGGAATATCAATATCATTGGGAGCATTATGCGTAAGCATAGCCGATGCGCCGGGGCCTGTGGAACATAAGCGCAACGGAATGTTATACTGCAATATTTTCATTTTCGCCATGGCTTTGTTAACAGGCTTTTTAAATTATAACATTTTTTTATTAGGGCTGCTCATACTGTTCTCTTCCTTTTTCTTTACCATGTTAACAGTGTTTGGGAACAGGGCCAGCTCAATTGGTACTGCAGTATTATTGATCCTGATTTTGCGAATGTCAACTGTACTTCCTTCCTCACAAACATTAACGGATAGTTTCCTGATATTAGCTGGTGGCGTATGGTATATGCTGATAGCCCTGCTATTTTACAAGCTAACTCCTTACAGGCCTGCACAAAGATCTTTAGGTGATTGTGTACATGAGACGGCTAAGTTTCTTAGAATAAAGTCATTACTCTTTGCAACTGGTACAAACCTGGAAGATGAATACCATAAATTGGTGGAACAGCAAATTGTAGTAAATGAAAAACAGGATGCTGTGCGTGAACTATTATTTAAAAACAGGGAATTATTACGAGAGTCCACTACAATAGGGCGAAGGCTTCTTATAACATTTGTAGACGTCGTGGATCTTTATGAAAGAATAATGGCCAACTGGTATGATTTCCACTTACTGAGAAGGAAATTTGGTGTCACAGGAATTTTGGATGAAGTCGCTGGCATATTAATAAGATTTTCGATACAGCTCGATGATATTGGCCAGGCAATTCAATCTAATTCAAACTATAAAAATCAATATGATTTTTCCACTGAACTGGAAGAATTAAAAAACAGGATAAATACAATAGGCGAAAGCGGCAACAGCAATTTTATGCTAAAAAAAATACTGGTAAATATTCGCAAGCTTGAAGGAAATATCGCAGCTATTCTTAATTATTTCAATGAAGAACATTTTGCCGACGGAAAAGTCCGCACTCCTTTGGAGTATGCAAAATTTGTTTCGCACCAACAAATAAACCCAACTGTTTTCAAAGATAATTTAACCCTTGGGTCGTCTGTCTTCAGGCATTCCTTAAGAATGATGATCACATGCGGATTGGGATTTACTATTTCAAAATTCATAAGCTATGGACACCACAGTTACTGGATACTTCTTACAATAGTGATCATTTTAAAACCAGGGTTCAGTCTTACCAAACAACGAAATTTCGAAAGGTTTACAGGAACGCTTATTGGTGGCTTGATTGGATTATTAATTATTTCGTTTGTTCATGACCGTATAGTCTTGTTTTTTATAATGGCTTTCTTTATGGTTGGCACTTATACCTATATTAGGTTAAAATATATTGTCATGGTAATTTTCATGACGCCATACCTTCTGATTCTTTTTAATTTTCTCGGGCTTGGAATATTGGATGTTGCAGGAGAGCGTTTGTTAGATACAGCTATCGCATCATTGCTGGCATTCATGGCAAACTATTTTCTTTTTCCATATTGGGAATCCAAACAATTGCCCGCTTATATGGCAAGTGTTTTAAAAGCGAATCTTGATTATTTGCACAAACTTTCTGATATTCTTTGTGGCAAAAAAAATTCTTCATTTGAATATAAGCTTGTAAGAAAAGAATTGTATGTAAATACCGCAAATCTTGCGGCAGCTTTTCACAGGATGCTAAGTGAGCCCAAAAGTAAACAACGCCATGCCACAGAGATATATGAATTTGTGGTCTTAAACCATACGTTGTCATCAAACATCGCCGCTATTACTGAAGGCCTATCTGCTAATGAACAGGCGTCTTATTCCAAGGAAATTTTCCAACCTGTAAAACGCTCTGTTATCATTCTTGAGAAATCATTACAACAAATTGATAAAAATTACACCAATGGAATGATCAAAAAAATAACGTCAAAGCAATCACAAGAAAATGAAGTTTCTGATAAACATTTAGCCGGGCAACTGGATTTTATTTATAAAATAGCTGTAGATATCGGGAAGATAACACGGTTGATTGCAGAATAAATTCATCGAAATAAATCTTTTACTATCTGAAAATTAATTCAACTTTCTTATTGACAAATATTCATTTTAGCTAAAATTAAGTTGCGTATGCTATAAAACAAAATTGTATGACAAATAAAAATGATAAATCGCCACATATTTTAAACGCATCGTCAAATTTATTAGGATTTTGCTTTATTGTGCTTACCTCGCTAAGAGTACTTAATTTAAATGGAAAAACAATTATTGACGAGCTTACTTCTGTAGCTATGATCATGTTTATGACAAGTAGTGTCCTTTCTTTTCTTTCAATGCGAAACAGTAAAATAAACCAAGATTATTTTGAAAAAATTGCGGATATAATTTTTCTTACCGGCCTCTTTTTTCTTTTCGCAATAACAATGCTTATTACGTTTGATTTAATTAAATAAGATTTTTTAAAGCGATTTTAATTAATAAATAAAAGGAAGTATAATTACTTATGGATGCAGTGTGTTCAGCATCTTTTGACTTGTTTCGAAATTTGAGCCTACTAGCAAATTATTCAGAAGTAATGCACGCATTTTAGCTTTATTTATTTATTTTTCATAATCCATTCAACTAACGATTGTACTATGAATCATTTGCACTCACTGGATTATATCGTCTTTTTTATTTATTTTATTGGCGTTTCTGGTTATGGATATTGGGTTTATCATAGAAAAATGTATCATCAAAAGAAATCCGGGGAAATGGATTCGAAAGATTTCTTTATTGCCGAAGGTTCTCTTACCTGGTGGGCGATTGGGGCTTCTCTCATTGCATCAAATATTTCCGCTGAACATTTTATTGGAATGTCGGGCTCTGGATTTGCATTGGGGCTGGCTATTTCCAGTTACGAGTGGATGGCATCTGCAACGCTCATCATTATTGCAATATTCTTCATCCCAATTTATTTGAAGAACAAGATTTTTACCATGCCGCAATTTTTGTCGAAACGGTATAACGATACAGTGAGCACACTTATGGCCATCTTCTGGTTATTGGTTTACGTGTTTGTGAATCTTACCTCAATCATTTACCTCGGCGCACTTGCAGTAAATTCTATCTCAGGTATCAGTTTCACCTGGTGCATGATTGGCCTCGGTCTCTTTTCAATCGTTGTTACTCTCGGAGGAATGAAAGTGATTGGTTACACTGATGTGATACAGGTGCTTGTTCTTTTAATGGGCGGATTGGTAACCTGCTACCTCGCTCTAACATTGGTATCAGAACATTTTGGTTTCGGAAAAGATATTCTTAAGGGGCTTAGCATAATAAAAGATAAAGCGCCTTCGCACTTTCACATGATATTCGACAAATCCAATCCTTATTACAAAGATCTTCCGGGCTTGTCAGTATTAATCGGTGGTATGTGGATCAACAATCTTAATTACTGGGGCTGCAACCAATATATCACAC
>DASYOM010000142.1:0-5184 GCA_036007765.1 Chitinophagaceae bacterium
GGACATTTTTTATCCCTTCAAAAATTCAAAAATGAGTAAAGATCAAACCAAAGATTTGCTTAAATTTTTAAGGCCTTTTGACAAGAACACTACAACGCTGGTTTTATGGTTAAGAGATTTTGTATGGGATTTATATCCGCAAACAAACGAATTAATTTACGACAATTACAATGCCCTGGCGTTTGGGTGTTCTATCACCGAAAAGCTTGGACACACATTTTGTAGTATCGCCGTTGGCAGAACAAGTAAGAATATTCATTTTGGGTTTTATTGGGGAAATGAATTTCAGATCCTGAAAAAGTGCTTCTTGGAAAAAGCAACCAGTACAGGTACAGCTTAGTAAGAAGTAAAGAGGAATTTCCAAAGGTTTATATAAAAAACTTTTGAAAGATGCGTATGATAATTCTTTATTAAAAGTGAAGGATAAAAATGAAATTGTAAAAGGTATAACGGTTACGAAAAGTATTTCGGCAAAGAAAAGAGAGTTGAAGAAAAAGTTATGAGATATTAGTTAAAAGTTATTAGGAAAAAATAGTTAAATGGACTTCGATTGCATTGTTATAGGGAAAGGATTAATTGGCTCTGCAGCTGCAAAATATCTTAGCACGGCTGGAGAAAGAGTTGCGGTAATTGGACCTGATGAACCGCTGGATATGCGGGAGGGAATTGTATTTTCAAGCCATTACGACCAGGCACGCATTCAAAGAATTATTGGAACTGATGCAACATGGACATTGCTAAATCAACAATCTGCTGCTGAGTATCCATTTCTACAAAAAGAAAGCAATATAAATTTTCATACGCCTGTTGGATGCCTGTATGTGAATCCACAGGGAACTGACTTATATCTTGAGCAGGCGGAACAACTGGGTAAAAAATTTAATTCCAACCATGATTTTTTTGAAAATGGAGAATCACTAAAAAAATCTTTCCCAGACTTTGATTTTCCCGAAATATCAAATGGGATCCTGGAACATGCGCCCTCAGGGTCTATTAATCCCAGGCTCCTGATTAAAGCACAACTGAGAGTGCTTTCAAAAAATAATGGAACCATTATCAATGAGATTGCAGAGGAAATTATCTATGAAAATGAGTCAATAAAAGTCATCACAACTATAGGTCATATTTTCAAATCCAAAAAAGTATTGGTGGCAGCAGGCGCATTCACGAACTCTTTCAGTCTTTTAGATAAAAAATTAGATTTTAAGTTAAAAAGTGAAACCACCATTTGGGTAAAGTTGAATAGTAAAGAAGCCATGCGCCTGAGTAAACTACCATCTTTACTTTACGAAATTGATACACCAGAAATTAAAAACATTTATTTAGTACAGCCTGTTGAGTACCCTGATGGTAATTATTATTTAAAAATGGGAGCAAATATTCCCGAGGATAATTATTTTGAAAATTTAGAAGATATACAAAATTGGTTTCGCACGGCTGATAACAATGGAAATTTGAAAATATTACAACAGGCATTATTGAAACTCTTGCCACGGATTAACGTAGAAGAATTCACTACAAAAAAATGTATTGTAACCCGAACCCCGCACGGCAAACCTTATGTAGGAGCTGTAAACGATACAGGATTATTTGTTGCTGCAGGTGGTAACGGATATGGGGCAATGTGCTCAGATGCTTTGGGGAAAATCGCTTCGCACCTGTTGGTTCAAAATACATTTCCAAAAGAATATCATGAAAAAGATTTCTTACCGGTTTACCTCACCCCAACCCCTCTCCATCCTTCGACAAGATCAGGATTGAGGGGAACTAATTATTAAACTTTCTTAGAATAAAAATAATTTTGTCGATCAATAGATGTTCCGCCGCCGACGGGGATAGAGGTTTCTAATTGCCACCTGTCTTTACGCGGTTTTGCTCATCAGATGCACCACCGGTTCTTCTGCTTTGTTGATTTTTAATTGGTTTTCCAAACCGGTAACTAAAAGTTAAGGATGCTGATCTGCTATCATGCGTATTTTTTATATACACATCAATATCCTGGTATTTTACATAACCGCTAAAATTTTGTGATTTGAAAATATCCCTTACACTGAATTTTATAGTGCCCTTACTTTTTAATACTTGTTTTTGAACGCCTGCATCCATTCTCCACATTGGGTTCATAACTATTTGTCCTTCTATTCCCTGCGATCTGTAAAAGCCACTCAATTCTGCGCTCCATCCTTTTTTGAATTTAAACTGGTTGTTGACATTTGAAAAGAACATGGTATTGTTCACATTTAAAAAACCGCCGTTGAGTTCACCTTTATAAGCATCATGAATAACATTAGTATAAATATTAGTCGATAAAAATTTGGTAACCGGAAAATTTGCGCTTACGGCAAGCCCGTAATTTGTTTTAGAAGCAATATTTTCTTTGGTGAGAAAAGTTTTTCTTTCACTATTGATTTGTTTCAAAACATCAGCAAACACATCGTTTGTCTTGCTATAATTTATTGTCGTGGTTAAAAAGCCATTGTATGTGTGAGACAATTCTATATTATCAGTAAATTGTGGCTGAAGCAATGTATTTCCCACCTCATAAGTATATTCATCCAGGAAATAATAGAATGGGTTCAGATCCTGGTAAGCCGGGCGGTCAATCCTGCGGCCATAGTTAACTGAAAAGGTATTTTTCTTATTCATTTCATAGCTTACATAAGCAGTTGGGAACAGGTTAATATAATTTTTTGTGAATGAAGAATCAGGCCTGTTTGTATTGCCTTCCTGGTGACCTTTTGCATTGGTATTCTCTGCACGTAACCCAAGCTGCATGCCCCATTTTTTTATCTGCCTGTTGTAATTTAAATAGCCGGCATATATATTTTCCTTATAAATAAAATGATTGGTTTTGCCTTCATCAGTTGCATAACCCGTTGCTGTTTTATTTTCATATAAGGCATCATTATCAGTTGTTACATAGCTGCTTTTTAAACCTGCTTCCAGCTTAGCTGATTTTTTAAGTGGAAAAACAAAATCTGTTTTTGCAGAATAGATATTTACAGTTGCGGGTAATGATCCTCTCAATTGTGTAGGAGCTCTGCGTACAGTATAATCAGGATTTAGAAAATTGTTATCAAATAACTGGTTGGAATTTTGGTAATAAGTAAGGTAGTCGAGGTCAACTGTAAACTCTTTCCCTGTTGTATCAAATTCATGACGAAGATTAAAATTAGTTGCAAAGTTGGTCGATCTTTTTTTATCCTTATTAGATGCTAATACAATAGAATCAATTTGCTTATCTGCATCCTTTAGGAGAGTAGTGTTATCCCCCAAGTTACCAGAAGGATTCACGTATCCGGAAAACACGACACCTATTGTTGTTTTTTTAGTTGCATAAAAATCAATTCCTGCTTTGAGGTCTTGATAAGTGGAATGATGCCGCATAAATGATTGCTGGTCAAAAATTGTCTCCAGTTCTTTCGTAGAAAGGTTTCTAAAATTTCTTATAATTGATAAATTTTCAGATCCTTGCCAGTAAGAATAACCATAGTTACCGAAGATGTTAACCTTCCCAGTTCTATAGTTAAGGTTGAGGCTGTTGTTGGTCTTGGTGTACCTGCTCTGGATAACGCCTGCACTCACACTGCCATTTATACCTTTAATTTTATTTTTTTTCGTTTTAATATTGATCACACCTGAATTACCCGCAGCATCATATTTCGCAGAAGGATTGGTCATTATTTCAATCTGGTCAATTGAAGACGAGGGCATATTTTTGAGAAGATTGGCAAGTTCCTGTCCGCTTAAATATGAGGGCTTGCCATCCATCATTATCATTACACCTTGCTTGCCCTTCAGGCTCACATTGCCATCTTTATCTACAGTAACACCTGGCGCTTTTTCAAGTACTTCCAGGGCAGTAGTTCCTGCATTGGTTATGGATGCATCTACATTTATTACCGTACGGTCAATTTTTCTTTCAATAAAAGGTTTCTTTATAACAGCAGTTACATTTACAGCACTCAACGTCTTTACATTATTTTTTAATTGTAATGTTCCTGCAGAAACAGGTGTTGCATTATTGACTACTAATAAGGAGCTAAAAGCTTTTAAATGCCCCGTTGAAGTGGCCAATACATAATAACTACCAAAACCCAAATGTTCAAAAAAGAAATTCCCTTTTTTATCAGTAAGGTTTATCTTAACTAATGCGGAATCCTTTGCTTTAAATAATGAAACTGTTGCAGCATCAATAATTTTTTGATCTCCATCATCGGTAACGATGCCTATAATACTGCCCTCTTGGGCTCCTTGGGCAATTGTGAATTTTGATGCAATTAAAAAAATAAGGGTAAAAAGAGTTAACTTGGTCATGGCTAATGTTTTATATTACTATGTGTTGAATATTACAGAACAAAACTAAGTACTTTGTTTAGCATAGTACATAATTATACATGGAAGGCTTTAAAACTTTTTGAACGGTGAATGGGGATTTTTTTGTAGAACGTAAGCTTGAAAGAAAAGGTTACATTGATTATTATGGAAGAGCTATTGAATAGATTATTCAATCGTTAATAAAAAGTGATATCCGATGTCACATGATACTGTGATTTAGAAATTGATCGAATTTGATCTACTCTTTCTGCTAAATATTAACAGGCCAAGTAAACCTGTTATTACTAAAGCTGCTGAAATAAGTTCAGCCTGTGTAGGATGAAGACCGAAAATGGAGTAAGTGCTATTGACCCGGATTGTTTCCACCAGAAACCGTTCAATGCCATTCATCATAAGATAAATCGAAAACATGACGCCTGGGATTTTTATTTTTATTCTTATCAACCATAAAATGAGGAAGATTATGCTACAAACAATGGTTTCGTAAAATGACGTCGGGAATACAGGTTGAGGTAAAGCTCTGCAATATTTGCCATCACAATCGTTAAGTAAAATACCATCTTCATTTACGTTATGTGGAAATGTATATGCAAACATCCATACTGGTAAAAAAGAAGGCCCGCGAAAGCTTTTATGGGGAACTTTTTCCAGGGATTCTGAATGCCGGTCAGTAATATTTGTTGACATACCAGACGCTTCTATCACGGAGCCATTCAAAAAGTAGGTTGCGTTCCTTATTAATTTGCTTTGAAATTGTTCTGGAGTTGCCGGCACCACATGCCCGGGCACATCACTTATATATGCACTGTTGTAAATGCCCCAATCACCATCACCGGATACCTGGCA
>DASYOM010000143.1:0-26767 GCA_036007765.1 Chitinophagaceae bacterium
GAGCATATCGCCATACGGATTCAGTGGTGAGAATTCCTCCAATTCCCAGAGCTTCTTTTATTTGAGAAACATGTTTTAAACAGATTGATTCAAAGGCGAAGCCGCTCCAACTTTTCCAGGATGAGGATTGTGACATGGTTAGCCATGTGCCTGCTGCATGTTTACCCACCATGAATTTCAAATAGAACATGGAAAACTCATCATACAATTTATAAATAGTATCCTTACTCGTTTTTTCAAAAGGAATAAATGGCATGATAAAGCCTGATTCAGTAAGTTCTTTTAAAAGCAGGGTAGCCGTGCCTCCTGAAGAAAGCTTGCATACATCCATTATCTCGTTTCTTGTAAGCCCTTTGGTTTTTTTTGCAAGAGCTTTTATTATGCTGATATGCGCACCTGCATTGTCGAAAAGCGAGGCGTAGAGATTATTGAATTCATCTACCATTGTGCCGTTCTTTGAAAAACAAAGACTGTCTATTGCCTGCGCTGCACTTTGTCCGGGCTTTATCGCTTTCAGATATTGGGGTATTCCGCCGATGGCCATATAGATCTGGAGGATATGATAATGATCCAGTTTGACCGAGCGGCTTTTTAGATAGGCTTCTGTTTCATGGAGGTTGAATGGGAGCAGGCGTATGCGGCGGCTTACCCTGTTGTGGAGACCGCCTTTACTTTTGACTATGTTGCGAATCATCCATGAGGCTGAAGATCCGCAGATGACAACTTTCAAGTTTGTTTTTTTGGCTGCCCAGGCATTCCAGAAATGTTCAAAGGCAGAAAGAAAATTTGATTTCTGGGTATGGATCCAGGGGAACTCATCAAAAAAGATAACAATTTTTTTTTTCTGCACAACAGGGTCTAAAAAATTCTGTAAAACATGCATAGCATCATTCCAATTGCCAGGAACAGCAAGGTCGACTTTACTACCTTTCGCCGCTTTTAAGGCGAAGCTGAAATTCTGCAGCAGGTCTTTCATTCCTCTACTGTGGACACCTGTAAATTCAAAGGCCATGTGCTTTTGATATACATTACGAACAAGAAAAGTTTTTCCAACCCGGCGTCTTCCGTAAATCGCGATGAGTTCTGTCTCGTCCGACAACAGTGCTTCCTGGAGCACCTTTATTTCCCCGGCTCTTCCTATTAGTTTTTCCATACATAAACTTTAAACTCAGCCAAATATAGAAAAAAATATAATATTTGGCTTAGTATATACTAATATCTTTATTTTGTTTTCCTTTACTGAAATGGAAAATTACACCTCATACAGCGAGAAGGAATTATTCCTGATGACAGCAGAGAATGATGAAGCTGCTTTCCGGCAGCTCTATGATCGGCATGCCTCTAAGATTTACTCCATTGCATTCCTCTACCTGAAATCTGCAGTCCTTTCACAGGATATGGTACAGGAAGTATTTATCAAAGTATGGCTCAAAAGAAAAGAATTATACGACCTGGATAATTTCAGCGGATGGCTGCACATCGTGGCAAAGAATCTCATCATCAGTCATCTGCGGAAGAAAACTTTTGAAGCTGAATCTATTATGAAAGATGCAAAGGATAAAGACAATCCTGAAGATCATTATGTAAATAAAGAAACGGCGGAGATCATACATGACGCCATCCGCCAATTATCCCCACGGCAACAACAGGTTTATAAGATGGGACGGGAACAGGGCATGCCTCACAGTGAAATTGCCAAAGAATTAAATATATCCCAGGAAACGGTGAAGGAACATATGAAACAGGCATTAAGAAATATGCGGACATACCTCAAGGAGCACTTAGGAATATTAATATTTTTATTTTAACTCACCTCCCCCCTCATTCATTTGTAAACGTCATATAATAAGCGTATGGTAACAATTTTTAAAGAATTATTGGAAAAGTACAAATGTGGGAATCTCTCTCTTTTAGAAAAAAAGGAATTCTCTTCCATGTTGAAATCTGGTTTGTATGAAAAAGAACTGGAAGAGGCAATCGATACAGACTGGAATACAGACCTGAAAAATTTATCGGATCCTGAAACACTGGAGTTGATCTACCAGCAAATTTTAATCAGTAAAGATAAAATTGCAAAAGTGGTTCCAATAAAAAAAGTAAATCCATTTAGGTGGAAAGTTGCGGCGGCCATATTGATTATTACTCTTGGCGGCGGTACTTATTTTTTCTTCAATAAAAGCCACACCCATCAAATTGCAGATACAAAAAATATTCTAAATGATATAAAAGCACCTGCATCGAATAAGGCCATGATCACCCTGGGAAATGGAAAACAAATTTTGTTGGACAGTGCCGCAGATGGAACATTGGCTACGGAGAAGGACGTAAATATTATCAAACAAGGCGATGGTCAGATAGTATATAAGGGTTCTGCATCTGAAGTTTCCTATAATACATTAACCAATCCAAGAGGAAGCAAAGTAATAAATCTGACACTTGCTGATGGCAGTAAGGTATGGCTGAATGCAGAAAGCTCATTAAAATATCCAACAGCATTTATTGGCAATGAAAGAAAAGTAGAGATAACGGGGGAAGCCTATTTTAAAATAGCGCATAATCCAGCCATGCCATTTAAGGTAAAGAAGGACGAGGCAGAAATAACTGTCCTTGGAACACACTTTAATGTAAATGCTTACACCGATGAAGTGGATATGAAAGTTACTTTGCTAGAAGGTTCTGTAAGAATTACGAAAACGAATAATGTTCAAATGCTTTTACCAGGCCAACAGGCAAGCATAAACGAAAATAAAATTACACTGAATAAAAATGTGGACCTGGAACAAGTCATGGCATGGAAGAACGGACGCTTTCAATTTGAAGGGGCAAATATAAAAGAAGTAATGCGGGAGATATCACGCTGGTATAATGTGGAAGTGGTGTATGAAGGCAAGCCGGATGAACAGCATTTTCGCGGAGGAGTTTCAAGAGATGTGGAAGCATCCAAAGTTTTTAAAATGCTGGAAACAACGGGTGCAGTGCATTTCAAAATTGAGGGTAATAAAATTGTAGTAATGCCTTAAAAGTTCTGAAAAGTTGACTTTAAGAAAAAACCGCCACGGTGTTCAGACCGGAGCGGCAAATATTTCGAGTTGACCCATAAATAAAAGTCCGGTAAGACTGCTTAATATTCATCAACCCAAAACGCAAAATTATGCGAAATTTTTTTACTAAAACAACGGTGTTAGCAATGAAGATGACAGCGTTTATATTATTTCTTGGCTTTCTCCACGTAAGCGGCAAAGGTTTTACGCAAACCGTTACCCTCTCTCTAAAGAACGCACCTATTGAAAAAGCTTTTAAAGAAATTAAGAAGCAGACAGGTTATGAATTTTTGTACACTGATGAGATACTCAACAAGAGTATTCCTGTAACTATTAAAGTAAAAAATGAAACACTTCTGGATGTATTAAAAGCGTGTTTCAGTAACCAGCCCATTGATTATACCATTATTGAAAAAACAATTGTTGTAAAAGCAAAAGAAGAACAGGTTATAACCCCAGCCTTTTTTTTTCCCCCACCTCCAATTGACATACATGGAAGAGTTGTTGATGAAAAAGGACAACCAGTTGCCGGTGTTACGGTAAAAGTAAAAGGAAGTAAAAATGCAACCTCTACTAATGATAATGGAGAATTTAGTTTGATGAGCGTAGATGAAAATGGCACGCTGCAATTTACCAGCATCAATATGGAGCCATTTGAAATTCAGGTAAATGGGAAAACAGACCTGGCAATTAGTTTAAAAACAAAATTTACTTCTCTTGGCGACGTAAATGTACAAGTGAATACAGGTTACCAAACAATCCCTAAAGAAAGAGCTACAGGCTCTTTTGTACAGATCGACAATTCACTTTTAAACCGACGTGTTGGCACCAATATTCTTGACAGACTCGAAGGAATAACAAGTGGCCTGGTCTTTAATGCAGGTAATATTTACAATGGTACAAGAATGTCAAATGAACTAACAGGAATAACCATACGAGGTCGTTCCAGCATTGATGAAAAGGTAAGCGCCGATCCGTTAATTGTATTAGATAACTTTCCCTATGATGGAGATATCGGAAGCATCAATCCAAATGATGTAGAAAGCATTACTGTTTTGAAAGATGCCGCAGCAGCATCTATCTGGGGTGCGCGATCCGGTAATGGTGTGATCGTGATCACTACAAAAAAAGGTAGGACCAACCAGAAAATGAAGATTGAACTAAACAGCAATGTAACCGTTGGGGACAAGCCTGATCTTTTTTATTCAAAGAATTTTATTTCTTCTCCAGATTTTATCAATCTCGAAACGCTGCTTTTTAATAACGGTTATTTGATGATGATATTAATTCGCTCAATCAGCCTCTACTTTCTCCTGTTGTTGAAATATTATTGAAACAAAGATCAGGGATTATTTCTACCGCTGAAATGCAGTCCCAGTTAGATGCGCTGAAAAAAATTGATGTAAGGAATGATTTTGCGAAATATGTTTATCGCAAAAGTGTAAAGCAACAATATGCAATTAATATAAGAGGAGGGAGTAATACATCAGCTTACGCATTAAGTATTGGTTATGATAAGAACCTGGAAAACCTAATCCGTGACCGGTATGACCGGTTTACACTTAATTCAGTTAACACATTTACACCAATCAAGGGACTTGATCTTACCGCGGCTGTTATATATAATACCAGTCTTACACAGAATAACACATTTGGTAATTCCTACGGATTTGTAAATGCAGGGGGGAAGTATGGCATTTTCCCCTATGCCCGTCTTGCAGATGATCAGGGCAATCCTGTTACGATTACAAAAAATTATCGTAACGCATACATCGATTCTGTACAAAAATTGGGCTTTGTTGACTGGACCTTTAAACCACTTGAAGAGATCGGGCTTTCTGATAACACCAACAAATTAAATAACCTGACGCTAAGAGGGGAAATAAAATACAAATTCAATGCTTCTTTGAATGTGGATGCACAGTACCAACATCAATCACAGAATACACTAGGCCGTATACTTCAAAGCGATAAAAGTTATGCAGTCCGTGACCGTATCAATTTTTATTATAACCCTGCTGGATCAACTTCTTCAGAGATAAATCCATTCCCTAAAGGAGCTATACTGGAATTGTATAATGTAACCCTTTCTTCATCTAATGTCCGCTTACAGGGAAACTATAATCATACGTACAACAAGCATGTAGTAACTGCTATCGGGGGTGCTGAAATACGCGAGACCATCAATTCATCCTATGATAGGCTTTCCTTCGGTTATGATGAGGCAACAGGGACTGCAATTACAAATCTTGATTACATCTCCTCATTTCCTGTTAATCCCACTGCTCTTGGGTCTGCGACATTACCGCAGCCTTCGGGAGATGTGACAGAAACGGTTAATCGTTTTATCTCCTATTACGCAAATGCTGCATATACTTATAATGATCGGTATACAATAAGTCTTAGCGGCAGAAAGGATGGTGCTAACATATTCGGTGTTAAAACAAACGATAAAGTCACGCCTTTTTGGTCTGCTGGACTTGGATGGAATTTAAGCAAGGAGAAATTTTATGGAGTATCATTTCTTCCTTACCTGAAACTTCGTACAAGCTATGGATATAATGGTAATGTATATAATGCCAGTGCATACCTTACAGCGAGATTTCAAAGCAGTTTCCTCACCGGACAACAAAGTGCTTTTATAACCTCGCCTCCGAATCCCGAATTACGATGGGAAAATGTGCGTAACATCAATACGGGTATTGACTTTGCTTTCACAAAAGACATTATTACAGGAACCTTCGAAGTGTATCAAAAAGATGGGCTCGACCTTATAGAATCAATACCACTGGCGGTTTCGACAGGGTTTACTTCTTTCAAAGGAAATGCTGCTGCAACCCGTACCAAAGGTTTTGATCTTACACTCAATACCCAAAATCTTATGAGTGTATTTAAATGGAACACTAACTTTTTGTTGAGTTATCAAACTGATAAGGTTGTTCACGTTGATAACACTTATTCAGCGAAAACACTTGTGGGTGGTGGTACAACTGGTACACCGGATTTTGCAGGATTACTTGCGATTGTAGGGAAACCTTTATATGGTGTTTACAGTTACCGGTCTGGGGGAATTGACAAAAATGGAAATCCTTTAGGGTATTTGAATGATACTCTGAGTACAGATTATCAAAGTATTCTTGCCGCATCATCCTTAAAAAATCTTCAGTTTTTCGGTACCTCTCGTCCTAAATGGTTTGGCAGTATTCGAAACACATTTTCCTGGAAGAATTTTTCTGTTACTGCGAATATTACTTTCAAACTCGGATATTATTTCCGAAGAAGTTCCGTAAACCTGAATTACCAGGATGATCTTGAAGGAGATCACTCACATTCAGATTATGCCAAGAGATGGCAGAAACCCGGAGACGAATTACTTAAGACAGTTCCTTCACTGGTCTATCCATCCGATAATAACCGAAATGAATTTTATCAGGGTTCTTCTGTACTGATAGAGAAAGGTGATCATATAAGATTGCAGGATGCAGGATTTCAATATACACTCAGTAGAGACTCTTATAAAAAATTACCCTTCAGCGTAATACAATTGTATGTCTATGTAAATAATCTTGGGCTGTTGTGGAAAGCAAATCATGATGGGATTGATCCCGACTTCAATGATAATGGTGTCAACCGGATTTCGCCCAATCCAAAAACGGTGTCTCTCGGTTGCAGAATTAATTTTTAAATGCATAATAAATAAAAATGAAATATTTAATAATTGTATCAGTGCTGTTTTTTCTTTCATGTAAAAAACAGGATGCATGGCTCGATAAAAAATCAAATAAAGCAGACGTTGTTCCGGTAACCATTGCAGATTTCCAGGCAATACTGGATAATGATGAAATTATGAATGCCGATTATCCATCGCTGGGTCTTATTGGGAGTGATAATTATTATATTCCTTTTTTTAGGTGGCAAGCCCTTCAACCAACAGAGCGGAATGCCTATGTTTGGAAGCCTGATATTTATGAAGGCGACATTGGCGTTGATTGGAACTATCCCTACCAGAAGGTTGAATATGCTAACATTGCAATGGATGGGATTTCAAAAATCAATTCAGATATAAATAATCAATCTGCTCTTAACCAAGTTAAGGGCAGCGCATTATTTTACCGTGCCTATTCTTTCTATAATCTTGCCCAGCTTTATGCAAAACCTTATAATAGTATGACAGCATCAACTGATCCGGGAATCGTACTCAGGTTACATAGTGATGTAAACGAACCATCTGTGCGGGCATCTATTGAGCAGACCTATAACAGGATTATTGGGGACCTGCTGGAAGCCAAACAACTTCTTCCCGTAACACCCTCAATAAAAACGAGGCCATCTCAAAAATCAGTACTAGCATTGCTTGCCAGGGTGAGTTTGGCGATGGAGGATTACAAAAAAGCAGAAGAATATGCCTCAGAAGCCTTGCAATTGCAAAGTGAACTAATTGATTTTAACAGCCTCAACCCAGCAGCTTCTTTTCCTTTGCCCACTTTTCAGACCGATAACAAAGAAGTACTTTTTTATTCTACCTCGCTCAATTATTTCACGCTGTTACTCATCAGAACTGATACCATATTATACCGTTCTTATCAACCCAATGATCTCAGAAGAACTATTTTTTTTAAGGTCAGGGGAGTAGATTGGTTTGCTTTCAAGAGCGATTATACCGGGGCATTCGCTTCAAAATTTTCCGGACTTGCCATTAATGAACTTTATTTGATCCGTGCAGAATCTTTTGCCAGACAAAATAAAGTTACAGAAGCCATGAAAGATTTGAATACGTTGCTGATCAACAGATGGAAGACGGGTACATTCATTCCTTATACTGCAATTAATGCAGATGATGCCCTCTCACAAATATTAACGGAGCGAAGAAAGGAACTTCCATTTACCGGCAACTTGCCCTGGGAAGATCTGCGAAGACTGAATAAAGATCCACGTTTTGCAAGAACACTTACGAGATTGTTAAACGGGCAGATATTTACGCTGCCTCCCAATGACAAAAGATATGTTTATCCTATACCTGATAATGAAATCCGTCTAAGTGGTATAGCACAAAATCCAAGATAATGAATAACTGTATGGTAAGAGGTTGCATTTTTATAGTTGCAGTTTGTTTTTTTTTATTTTCCGGAAAAATGGCTGGGCAGGTAAAAAATATCTTATACAAACGTCAATCATCCACGGTTATAATAAAAGGACGTGTCCCGCGTGCGCTAGTGCGGGATACTGCTTTCCTTTCGTTTCAAAAGGAGTTTATTTATACTAATGTAGGAATGGAAAATTACACATCTGTCTGTGACAACAATGGATACTTTCAATTCAAAATCAGTAATATTTCTCATCCGGCACGGGTAACTCTTTTAATGAAATCGGAGAATATGCCAATTATAATAAATTATTACGTTGAACCCGGCGACAGTATTTTTATTTCGCTTATAAAAACATCAATGGGTGATAGCGCAATTTTTTCGGGTAAAGGTTTTATGAAATTTAATTGTATGGCTGCGCTTAGAACCGATAAGGAAATCCTGGAAAATCAAATTGAAATTAAATATCAGAGGATACTGACTTCCGGGGTAAATAAGCTTTTACAAATATTTCTATTAAATGATACGCTTGGCAAGAATTTATTAACTGTACTGTCGAAGTATAAGAAGCTTGTATCTCCTTTGATCTATGAAATTTTAAGATTTGATATCATTGGCTCGGATTATAAAGACAGGTGCCTTACGCTGAACTATTCTTTGCGTCAGGACTCCCTAGAAAAGAAAAAAATGAATCAGCTTTTTTTGAATGCGGTATATCAGCCTGTAGAAAAAATACAAACTGCCGCAGGCGTATTTTCTGAGGATTATATTGAATATCTTTTCCGGAGGGCGCAGAATAAAATATTGTTTCAACATGGACTTGAATATTCGATGACCGAAATGTTTTTTCTTTTAGCCAAAGAATATAAGGGTATTATCAGGGACAGGATCTTAGTAACTTATTTACTCAGAGGACATATAGCTATTACCAATACTGAATACGAATATTGTTTGAAACAAGCTATAAAAATAATGGGAGACCGCATGTACAAAAATTATTTAATAAAACAATTACATCACCAGGAAAAAGGATCAGTTGCTTATAATTTTTCACTTCCGGATTCATCAGGAAAAGATATACAACTAAGTATGTATAGGGGAAAAATTGTCTTAATGGATTTTTGGTTTTCTGGCTGTTATTCATGTGGCAAATTTTCTGAAACTTTAGAGAAGGAAGTGATCAATAATTTTAATGACTCATCAGTGGTGTTTGTGAGTATATGTATTGATAAAGAAAAAGATAAATGGCTCAAGAGCTTGCAATCGGGGCATTACAGTACTCCCCGTTCTATCAACGTTTATACAGAAGGAAAGGGTTTGGATCATCCGGTTGTAAAATATTATAACATTCAGGGATGTCCCTATATTTTGCTGATTGACAGAGAAGGAAATATATATTCAGCCACGCCTCCCAGGGAAGGAAAAGAATTGTGTTCTCTTATTAACGAAGCAATGAAATAACACAGTGATTAAAGTCTAAACATTCTCTATGCATGGAAAGATTTTATAACCCAGCGACCCGCTGATTTCTTTCAATATTTCAATGGGATAATGCAAGGCAGGATTTTTATCAATTATTTTCCTGGCTTTTTGCAGGTATTCAATATCATATTTTGTTGCCACCTGTTGCATATTTTTTACCCTGATTGCATAGTCATTGTAAACAAATTTTAATACAGATTTATTTATTTTGTTATCCATTATTCTTTGCCTTCATGTAAATTTTATCTCTTATACCGGAATTGAATGGTGTAGGTCTGAAGGCTAACTATTTAAATAGAGCATCAATTGTTATTTGATTTTGAACCAACCCTGCATATCTTCCAATATTTTTAATACCGAAAGTTGTTACCATTGTTACGAATAAAGTTTTTCGTGTCTTGGTATTTTCCCGAAAGACCTTTAGCTTATTTTCTAATTCTTTGGCATATCCTTTAGTGATTTCATATGCTTCTGTTGAAAATTTCATTTCACAAATATTAATACACATATCCTGCCTGTCTATTAATAGATCTATTTGTGCTCCCTGTTCTCCTTTTTTGGCATGATATCTCCACACAGATGTTTCAGTATGAACATTCTCTATTCCCAAAGCTCTTTTTAGTTCATGTTCATGCTTCATACAAATATTTTCAAAAGCGAAACCACTCCAGCTTTTATAGGATTGTCCTGTAGAAAATGTGGCCCATGCTCCTTTACCTTTGATCCTGCTTCCCTCGATAAATTTTAAATAAAAGTGAGCGTATTCATCTGTGAGTCTGTAAATATTATCTTTTGCAGTTCTGTCAAAAGGGATATAGGAACTAATAAAACCTGACTCGGTAAGTTCTTCAAGCAATTGTGTAGTCCCGCCACCTGAACTTAAATCACAAGCTTCTATAATTTCAGTTCTGGTAAGTCCTTTTCCCTTTTTTGCAAGAGCTCGAACTATTGCGATATGATTGCCGAAATCATCAAAGATCGAGCGGAATAAATTTTTAAATTCTTCATGCAGAAATCCATCTTTGGTAAAGCATATCCGGTCAATAGCTTGCGTAGCACTTTCACCTGCCATTATTTCCTTCATGTATTGAGGTATGCCACCCATGACCATATAAAGCTGTAAAATTTGATACTCATTAAGCTTTATTTTATTTTCTTTTAAAAAACCAGCAGCTTCATTAATAGTAAAAGGCAGCAATCTTATTTTACTTGTAACTCTATTGTGCAAACCTCCCCTGTTATTAATCACGTTTTGAATCATCCAGGCTGCGGCAGAACCGCAAAGTACAACGACAATATTATTTTGACGTGATGCCCATACGTTCCAGAAATTCTCAAATGCCTGTAAAAAACCTGAGCGCGGAGAATTGATCCAGGGGAATTCATCAAAGAAAATGACTTTTTTTTGTTTTTTGATACTTGGCGTTAGAAAATTTTCCAGCATATTGAAAGCCTGTAACCAACTTGAAGGCCTGGCCAGATTAAAACCAACTGATTTGGATAAGGCCATAGTAAAATTTTCTAGCTGCTGATCCAGTGTCGCATTGTGAATTCCTGAGAGCTCAAATAATAATTCTTTGTCAAAGAAATTTCTTATTAAGAATGTTTTACCAACTCTTCTTCTACCATAGATTGCGACAAGCTCTGCATCTTTGGATTGAAGGATTTTTTTCAATTGTATTTGCTCCGTTTCCCGACCTATTATCTTTTCCATTTATTATTTTTAATCCTATCAGATATAGTTTTGGCGAATTATAAACTTCTTATATCTCGCCAAATGTACATCTTAAAAGTAAGTTTTGGCGAATTATAGACTCCATATATCTCGCCAAATGACTCAATTAATCTCTGCCCGCGTGAGATATTAGTCGCAAGCATCTTCCCGACAATAGGGATTCTCAAATCGTTTATTGAAAACAAATAACAGAAGTAATCTGGTTCTTTTGTCACATTCCCAAGCTTGCCAATAATTTCAAATCTTGTAGAAGCTCTGCTGTCGGGACTACAAAAATTTCAAATCATATAAAGAGTTTTTAACTTGGAAAATTTTCTTATTAAGCAAAAGTTCCAATATCTTCTAAATTTTTAAACGCCTGGCTCCAATAAAATAAAGGTTCAATTTGAAGTTTGTTTAAAAAGTTTAACGCAGGTTCTTCAAATAAACAATCATCTTTTCTTATATCTGGACTGAAAAGCTCTAACTTATTAATATTATTTGATTTTAATTTTGAAGCTAGTAAAGCAGCTTTAGCAGATGCGGTTATTGCTTCATCTATTCGGAAGTGAGAATTAATTTGGTATCCCCTGAACTGCTTTAATCCTAAATGTATTTCTGCAAAATTGCTTTTATAAGGCTCCTCTTTATTTTTTTCTCTTTTTGCTATTAGTAAAGCAGTATCAATGATATCTTGAATAACATTGTCACGAGTGCATATATTACCCCTGTACTTTATTTCTTTATCAACTGTACGATTAAAAGATTCTATTACAACAGACATATCTTTTATTTCATGGTATAATTTACCAACGTCATTCAATTGTTTAACCATATCCAGTTCTTTACCTTTTTTATAAGGTATACCCGTTGTGTTAGGGGCAAATGCAGTTAGCTTATCTCCTGTTATAGACTCACAGCTAGGTATTTTTATTAAGACTTTTTTGTCATCTGTTTTTAGCCATGCAGTTTCAATAGGAACTTCAAGTACAACCGCATACGGATTGTCGTCAAAAAGGATGTCCAATAAAATATGATCTTCTCTACCTACTATAACAGAGTTATATGTCAAAGAATAATGTGCTTTAGGAACTCCTGTCTGATAGCTTCTTCTTTCATTAAGTTTGAATCCGATAAAAGGTTTTCCGTGGCAGATTTCTTTAAGGACCCTTTCTACCTGTTCTCTTCCAGCCTGTGTTATAATATCTATATCAATTGAAAATCGGTCGAAGGTTGAGATCAATAGGATTAATGAGGTACCGCCTTTAAAAATAAAGTCAAGTTCGCTAGCTGCCAAAGCTTCTGCCAGTCCTAATGCATGAATCATTTTTTCTGCAAGTGGAGGATTGATTCCTTCAAACCCTTTTTTTGCACGATGGGAATATATCCATTCCTTGGAATAAGATTCTGGTAAAATCACTCTATAAAGTCTTTAATTTTTTCATTAATATTTTCCAGCAAGAAATCCTTTATAGCTTCTTCTCTTTTTCTTCGCTTTGCATAGTTCAGCAACCTTGAAAGATTAATAGTATATTTTTCAAAAGATGCTTCATAAATTTTCACAAGTTGGTTTCCCTGAAAAGCATAGAATATTTTTTCATCACAAAATAGGTCAACTAAAATTTTTTCGAGTGTTGGGATTTGTATTTTCCTGATCACTTTGACGGGAGAACGGCTTATCATTGGCTTCACAATTATTGCTGAGGATATTTCCGATATATATATGTCTATTATTCCCTCATCAGGTTTCAGGAAGATGTTTTGAAATCCATTGTCCTTTAAATTATAAAAAACCGATTCCATAGAACTCCTGTCAGTTTCAAGTATGATCATATAAGATATTATCTGTAGCTCTATGAATTCATTGAGCCATGCGGTGTTCCATATATTATAGTTATGATGATCAAAAGAAGATTGAAGATGCTTACCTATGTCCAGAATAATCTGGTTGAAATCTGGTTTAAATTCTTTTTTATTAACGATAGTATATATACCTTTTTTGACCGATTTAATAATATTCTTTCGTTTAAGTTCATAGATCCGCCAACCAAATGTCCCTTCCTTGAGCTCGGGGTCAAATGTTTTATAAAAACGGAAAAGCTCTTCTCTGGAAATGGAAGATTTTTGAAAGAATTCTTCAAATAATTTTGTTTCAATAAAAGTTCTCATTAAAAATATGCCTTTTTTTCATAAAAGTGGCTAAAATTTGAATCCAAAAATAAGCCTCTTTTTACAGAAAGTGGCATTTTTTGACAGAAATGTTGGAGTGAGTGCTATATTAACGCATATCTATAGAGGAACTGGAAGCAATAATAGCATTTTTTCTGCATAAGAAGAATCTTTGCAGATCTTGTATAAAAAAATTCGACGTTTGTTCGATAGGGATTAGGTGTTAGTACGGTTTTATTTATTTGGGTATCCAATTATTTTTGCCTTCATGAAAATGATTTCTGTCGTTGAACGTTCTGTTTCTCATCACAGGGAATATGGTAAATTTCTGGTGGTGTATCACAATAACGTTAAGCTGTTCAATGGTCTTGTCTCTGCTTTTACTTTTTATTTTAATCTTGACAAAGAAGCTTCCTTATGGGATATCACGGTCGGTGAAGAATTGCTGGAAAGAAAATGCCTTGAAACAGAGCCGGGTTGATTTGTGGGATTTGTATATTTGTAAGTATGAAATTTAAAACCGGGGAGCAGGCAATTTTATTGGATACTGAATACAAGCCTGCCGGGAATGCTGTTATAAAATTCTATAATGCTGATACCAAATTATACAAAGTGGAGTTCCGGTATGCTAACAAGAATTCAGTAATAGAAGTAGAAGTACCTGAAGACAGGTTGGTAAGAAATTCTGATTCAAACCGTACTAATACTCTTTCCATGCAGTGATTGAGCTCTTATTTTTGATGGTATGACAACTATCAATAATAAGACATGATCAATCTACATCAAAAATCTCTTGATTACAGAGATATTAACCTCGATACTTTTTTATCAAATCTCCAGGGAAATATTTTAAAAGGCCATGGCAGGGATAATACCGTTCATATCCTGGTTACATTTAAAGCTGACAAAATCAATGAAGCAAAAGCATGGATCAAAACATTTGCGAATGAAAAGCTTACCACCTTTAAAGAGCAATTAAGACAAAGAGAATTATTTAAAAGAAATCAAAAACCGGGGGCCCTGTTTGCTTCTATTTATTTCACTCAAAGTTTTTATAAATACCTGGGAAAAGATATTAAAGTCTTTGAAGACACTTTTCAAAAAGGTATGAAAAATAAAATTGATTTATTTGATCCCCCGGTAACAGATTGGGAGCCAGAATACGACCAGGAAATTCATGCAATGATATTACTTGGTCATGGTGATATATCAGAATTAGGAGAAGCTTCTGCGACAATTATTGAAGAACTTGAAAATGAAAAACACCCGGAGTTAAGCATTGCTAATATTGTTACGTTGGAATATGGAAGTGCAATAAGGAATGCCAGCGGGGACGGACTCGAGCATTTCGGATATGTTGATGGTATAAGTCAGCCTTTGTTTTTAAAAGATGAAGTAGATAAATATAACACGGACAATTTGGCTCCTTTGCATTTTGATCCTGCTGCGGAACTCGATCTTGTTTTGCTGAAAGACCCACACACTTCATCTGATGATTGTTGTGGCAGTTATTTCGTTTACCGTAAACTCGAGCAACATGTCAGGGGATTCAAAGAGGCGGAAAAAATCCTGGCAAAAAACTTAGACCTGGAAGATGAAGATAAAGAGAGAGCTGGAGCAATGATCATTGGAAGGTTTGAGGATGGAACACCGGTTACCTTGAATGGAACTGATAAAATGATTGCGAGCGGCGTAATGAATAATTTTAATTATACAGAATCAATTGGCGGTCATGATGATTCACATGGAGAGCGATGTCCTTTTCATGGTCATATCCGTAAAGCAAATCCTAGAAGAGACAATGCAGATAAAAAACATATTATGGCCAGGAGGGGAATTCCGTATGGACATAGAAATGTCAGCACGACCATAGAACAAACGTTTGTGCAAATGCCTGAAAGAGGTGTAGGTCTACTGTTTATGAGCTTTCAGAAAAGTATAGCGAATCAATTTGAGTTCATACAAAAAAATTGGGTGAACAAAACGGGATTTCCAAAACAAACCACTGGTATTGACGATGTCATCGGGCAGGGGACCGGTTCAAGGAAGGGTCATTATGCAAAGGTTTATAATGATAAGACGACGCTTAAGGATCCAGCCTTTCCTAACTTTGTAAATTTAAAAGGCGGAGAATATTTTTTCGCTCCGAGTATCCCTTTTTTAAAGTCTCTTTGAGATTGTTTAAGGAAGTTTGTTATTCAATTATTTATTACATCCTAAATACCAAACAGATGAAAAATTTCATCCATCGTTTAATCCTGCCTGTTTTTATTTTTTCATTAACTTTTGTTTCCTGTACCAAGATGAATCAATCGCCGCTAAATTCTAAAGAATTAGTTTCATCTTCAAAAGTAATCCCTTATGTTCCACAATGTAACTCTGGTTACCATTGGGATTTTTATTGGAAAAAATGTATTGCAGATTGCCCAACGGGTTATCATAATGACTCCATAACAGGAGCATGCGTTGTTAATGGGGGTAATCCACCAATTATTGTTTCTTACGCAGGCGTTAATATTTCTTATTACACTACGAGCCATACTTTAAGTTTTAACAGCACTTCAGATGTAAATACTGTCCTCAATCAACTGGATGCTGATTATGAAAATTATAATACAACTTATGAAAACCAATACCCAAATTATACAGCCTTACAGTTAGACAGTTTAGACAGTATAAATAATTTTGATCAACTTCAGAGTTATAGGAATTTTGAAGCAAAATTTTCTGGATATACATCCAAGAGATCGACAATTGAGACAATAGAAACAACATGGCTAAATAACAATTTTGTTGGGGCGGATCCTGATAGTCTTGATTTTGCATTTGACCATTCCGAAAATGCTATCTGCAACAGTAATTATCAGCTACAGATTAGCAACGATACTTATCAGATGACCGACAACGGATTAGTTTTGGTCGGAGGGGGAAATGCAAGCCCACTCACTAGTTCACCTTGTTTCACAAATAGAAGGAAATGGTCACCACGAATTATTGCAGCGAATAGGGCTTTTCAGGTAAAAGCCGCAATTCATTTTACACTAATTAGAAGTTCAGCTAAAGGAAAAGTTGTTTCCTACAAACTATCTGGAAATAAATGGAAAAGGTCAAGATATGATTTAGCAGTGGGAGTAGCTGGCACCATATATGCATCAGATTGCAGCACAACTGTAACTCTCAATTTGATTAACCCTGGCTCTGGATACAAAAAAAGGCGAGAACTAAAAGAAGTTTATAGAACTTGGGGGATTTCGTCCGCATACTATACACAGTCAGGATTATTGGGTGCTAGTTTTGTAACACCAATTTCTCAAGGGTCCGTTATATTGCAATAATGTTGGTTGCAATTCTATGAGGTGGATTTATCATAATTTTGCATTAAATAAATTTGCTTAAAATCTCACCGATCAGAGTCAACAATTTTGGAATGAAACCTTCAAAAAATAAAGCAGCTTCAATTTTTTTGCTTTTATTTTTTTTATTTAGATCAGCTAGCTACTCGCAATCACAGCAGAACGAAATATCTAAATCAGAATTTGACCGTGTACTTTACAGTCATTCCCATTTCAGTTTTACAATTTCACCATATATCGTTAATAAAGCGAAAGCTATACCATTATCTGGAAGCTATCATTTAAATTCCATTTATATGTATGGCTTTGAAGGCGGAACGGATTATCACTCGAGATTTAGCAGAACCACTTCAGCAATAATTGGTTTTCATGGCGGACTCGCTGCAAGAAATTATAAGTTGTTTATTTCAAAAAATGATTTCACTCCTAACCTTCAGTACGATTTTATCGCTAATGGAGCCCTAACCCGTGAATATGATTTTTACATTTGCATACCTCTATTGTATGAAAAACGGTGGTTTACAAAAAACAATAATTATTGGGATGCTTTCGGAGGTATAAATGTTAGATTTTACCCGGCTCCAAAAGAAAATGTTGTTGATCAAACCGAAATTTATCAGGATGCAAACGGGAATCAGTCTGTCATTCTTGAGTTAGATTACGCACTTGGCAACAATAATATTCCATGGCTTAATTATAATATTGGAGGGGGTTACACAATGTTACTTTCAAATAATAACTTTCTATGTTTTAACCTGGTAGCCAATTTTTCAAATACGAAGCTGGTAAACGGCACTTATACAATTAATGTTGATGGAAAACCTGAGAGTACAGGAACCTACTCGGCCAACCTATCGTATGTGGGTTTATCCTTCAGTTATATTCTTACAGGTGCAAATAAAAGAATGCGAAAATTTTATGAAAGCAGATTAAAATAGAAAACGAGCTTCTAAAAGAATAAGCCACCTTCAGATTGATTTAACTAATTTGATTAAGACTTAAAAACAAATATTACTCATCACCAATTATTATTTAAATGAGTTTTAGAATTTAACCAAAATTCGTTATACTATAATATTCATTCAGGGATTTTGTCATTCCAAATTTATCTTATTTTGGATAACGGTAACAAACATCAGCTTTTTTGCTATGCTAGCTGATGAATATATGATCATCGCAATATCGCAATCAAATTTGTTTTTAGCTTCATCATCAATTTTCTAATTTGGTTTAATAATGAGCGAAATGAACAAAGATGTAAATGGTTATGTAGTTTATGGTAAAGAATCCGATATATATCGTCCGTTCGGCGTTGTTTCAGATAACTACGAATGTCAAGCAATCGCCGATCACATTCCCACAAAAATTAAAGGGTTTTTAGTTGATATTGAAGACAAACGTTTTTATAATCATCATGGAATAGATCCAAAGGGTATAATAAGAGCAATATTTCAAAATGTTAAGGCATTAAGGGTCGTTCAGGGTGGGAGTTCAATTACACAGCAACTCTCGAGGAATTTATTAAGAGATAATCGAAAATCAATTTCAAGAAAATTTAAAGAAACAGTTAAAGCAATTAAGATTGAATCAAAATACTCAAAGGGCGAGATATTAGATTTATATTTTAATAATATTTATTTTGGTAAAAATATACGGGGAATACGTGCAGCAGGAATATGTTATTTTGGAAAAGAGATTAATCAACTTACTGAAATCGAGTTATTAAGTCTTCTTACAATATTGAGAGGTCCCAATTATTACCTGAACCATCCAGATAAGTTTAGGAATCGCTTCAACATGCTCAATCAAAAACTTTACGAGGATAGATTGATAACTAAAAATCGTCATCAAAAAAATTTAAAGGCAAAAATAACTTTTCAAAATAATTACTTACAGAAGATTAATGAAAAGGTGGTTCCCTTTATATGTGAAAGAAGAAATGATAAAAAAAGAATCATAACAACAACAATTGAAAAAGAACTACAAACGTTTTCTACCCAGTATGTTTTAAGTTCAAAATACCCGGTCTCCATTATTGCAATTCGTAACAAACAGGTTGTGGGATTTGCAAGTACTTATGGCGCAGATTATCCGTTTATATCAAAAACAAATGTTGGCTCAACATTAAAACCATTTTTATATTGCCATTTAAGAGAGAAAGGGATTTCTAAAATTGAGAAATTTAATGCTTATGGAAATGAGTTGGGCTGGGCTGTAAGAGAAGCAAAATATGTAAAACCATATTTGAACCTTGATGAAGCTTTATTTTATTCTAACAATAATGCGTTTATAAATGCTTGTAGTAAAGTTCAGATTAAAAGCTCATTAGAATATTTAGCTATAAATTTCAAAAAGGAGATTGAAAACTTTTTTCCTTCTAGTATATTAGGAGCTACAAGAGATGGTTTATCATTATATGACTTAGGGCTTGCCTATTCAAATTTTTTTGTTGCTAATGGGCTAAATGAGAACAAAAAAGAATGTTTGTCTATTCTTAATAAAATAGCAAATTATAAATTAGGGTACTCAATCGAAAATATATTTCTGAAGACAGGGACAACAAATGATAATAAAGAGAGGTATGCAATTTTAGGAAATCCTGATATTACTTTTGTTACATTAAGAAATGAAAATCCAATAAATGATGATTCAAAAGAAGGAGGGTTTTTAAAATATATATCCAAAACATTTTCACCTTATTTTAGTTCTAAACGTAATTACAAATGGAGTTAATAAATTTATTAGCGAAGGTTAACCCTGACATTTTGATAGTATTATTTACAGCACTTTTTGCTTTCCTTTCTTGGATTATAAAAGGCTTAATGGAAAAGCCATTAGAGGAAACGAAAAATACATTCAATAAATTTTTTGAGCAACGAATTGAAATATTAGCCAAAGTAAAAGCCAGATTAGCATTCATTGCCTATTTCCCAAGTGAGGAACACAGTAAAGAATTTAAAGAAGAGCTTCAGCAAATCCTGCTCAAAGATGGGAAAATTGGTTATTTAGATAAGGAAACATTTGAATCAGTCTTAAAAATTTCTATAGAACCTAAGACCGATGAGAAATTTCTAATAGGAACAATTCAGCAGATAGATGCTGACTTGTGTAAACAAATATCAAAGATTCATGACGAAATTAGTTTTTATAGAAAATTCTCAAATTATAACCCATTTAAAAGATTTATCGGATTCACTATCCTTTCATTGCAATATATCCTGTCGCTATCTTTAATAATAGGTAGCTTGTATTTTGTAACATATGAGTTAATTGTTTCTACTTGGTATTGGAAAATACTTGTCATATTAGGTTTATTACTCGGGTTATACTTAATTAACAACTGGTTTAAAAAATAATCACAGTAGTCAATAAAAATGAAATATCTATCCAATTAATGTGAGGGGCAAGCAACAAAGTACCGAGCCTAGTCAGTACCTTTTCGTGGACAGGCTCATCTTCAGTTACATTTTCCGGGACAATTAAAAGATTACGAAAATCATATGAGATCTGGCTTAAATAATACAATGAAATATGTTTTACTAAGATACACTTTCGTCTTTTTTATATTTAGTAATTCCCAGGCAACTTTTGCTCAGCAAAATGTTGATTTGCGTAAAGAAGCTATTTCCAAAGTTCTTTTTAAAGGGAACTATTTCAGTTTCTATCTAAGTCCGTACATTTCGCAAAAAGCAAAGACTGAGAGGCAAACTGGTACATATTCATTAGGTGCAGCTAACTCTTCTGGTATAGAGGTGGGCAGTAATTATTTTATTAATTTCAATGATAATTATTCATTGATAGTGGGCGCTCATGCAGGCTTCAGCGGGAGAAATTTTAAATTATTTATTAGAAAATCTGATTTCATTCCAAACCTCGAAAATGATATAAATTTCCAGGGACGACAGACCAAAGATTATGCTTTATATTTATCGGCTCCGATATGGATTGAAAGAAGATGGATAAAAAAAAATAATACAATATGGAATTTAGATGCCGGAATAAATTTGCGCTTTGACCCGGATGATGCATTTTATTTTTATGATTTTAGAGGGGTAGATATTAATGGCCAATACAATAAGGTATTGAATATGGATGGCGAGGTAGGCAATAATTTAAAACCATGGCTGAATTATAATATTGGTGGTGGCTATTCAATATTGCTCTCTAATTATAATTTTCTTCGCGTAAATGTACTCGCAAACATTTCAGCGACCAAAGTTGTAAATTTCAATTATACAATCGATGTTTCCGGCAAACCGCAAAGTACCGGTACATATTCGTCTAACTTATCTTATATAGGGTTATCCATCAATTATATCTTTACCGGAACAAATAAACGGTTGCTTAAATTATACGAAAAGAATATGAAGTAATACAATAGGCTTTGTATTAGTACTTCAAGAAAAATTTTTCACTTCCTTATGCTGCTCACCCTGAAAATGGGTTTGGCTAGACATATTGTTTAATCGGAAAACATAATACAACAATTACAATTTGCTTTAATCAATTACAAATAATTTATGTAATTAAAAGCCTATAAAATAGTTTATTAAAATTATAAATAATAGGTATTTATACGGTTGTCCCACATGATCACTCTCATTATTTTACGCTTAAATAAATCATAAGTCGTTTACAGTAGAATAAGTGTTATTAGTTTCTAAAAGTTTTGATTGGAGGAAGAGGTTATTCATTAAAAAATTTTTATAAATGTTTTTTCCTCAACCAACTTAGGTGTTTTCCTCTTTTTTTTAAAATTAAAAAAAGAGATGTTGCGCATACCAAAAAAAATTGATCTCAACAGATAGGGATCAATACCAAAACTAACTGTGCATAAAATAAGTATTTATATTTCGATATTTCTTACCCTCATTGCTTTTGAAAGTAAGGGTCAAAGTAGCGAAAGCCTTATTCCTAATGCACAGAATATTTCCTCCAAGTATTATTCCACAGTAGATAAGAAGATATCATCAATAAATGACAGGCTTACAAAAAAATCAATAAAGTACCTAAAGAAACTGGAAGGGGAGGATAAAAAGATACAACGTGCTTTAAATAAAGTTGATTCAACTACAACAAACTCATTTGTAAATACAAACGAACTATATGACGAGTTTACTCAAAAACTTAAAAAGAAAACTGAAATAGTAAGTAAACTTCTGGGTGGCCAATACAATTCATACCTCGATACACTTGGCACTTCCTTAAATTTCTTAAATCAAATCAACGGACTAGCTGGTAAAATAAAAAGCCCACTCAATGGTTTAAATCAACTAGAAAAAAAGCTTCAACAAACAGAAAAAATCAAAGCATTCATTGCTGAGAGAAAAGAGCAGATAAAACAAATGCTTGCAAAGTTCACAAAACTTCCAGCTGGACTAAAGAAGCAATATGATCAATTAAACAAAACAGCCTACTATTATTCGGCTCAAATTCAGGAATATAAGTTAATGCTAAAGGATCCAAAAAGGATCGAACAGAAAACGATAGCCCTACTTAATAAAATACCAGCTTTTCAAAAGTTCATGCAGCAAAACAGCCAACTTGCATCACTTTTCAGAATACCAGTAAATTATGGAACCGCACAAAATCTAACCGGGCTTCAAACAAGATCATCCGTCCAGGTATTAGTACAACAACGAATTGCTATGGGTGGCCCAACTGCTCAGGCACAGATACAACAAAACCTGGCACAGGCACATGCTGCATTAAACAAAATAAAAGATAAACTTAATCAATTTGGTGGTGGTGGAAGCGACGTACCTATTCCTGACTTCAAACCCAATGGTCAAAAAACCAAAACATTTTTACAAAGACTTGAATTAGGGAGTAATCTTCAATTTGCTAAAAGCAATAGGATATTTCCTTCAACAACAGAAATTGGACTGAGTGCTGGATATAAATTAAATGATAAAAGTATTTTAGGAATTGGCCTGAGTTATAAAATGGGACTAGGAACACTAAGGCATATTGTTTTTACAAGCCAGGGACTTGGTCTTAGAAGTTTTTTTGACTACAAAATCAAGAAACAATTTTTCATAAGCGGAGGATATGAGATGAATTACAATGCGGCTTTCAAAAATATCGAGCAATTGAAAAACTATAATGCCTGGCAAAGAAGCGGTCTAATAGGTCTTAGCAAAAAATATAAAGTCAGTAAGAAGTTGAAAGGAAACATGCAAATTCTTTACGACTTTTTAGCAAACACGCATGTTCCGGTAACTCAGCCTTTTATTTCTAGGCTTGGATATAATTTATAAATAATAATAGTATGCAACGTTTTATTTGTTTATTTTTTTTAATAAGTGTACTTAGTTATGAATGTAAAAGTCAAAGTGCTCCAAATTTTGCAAACTCTGCAGTTCTTTCACCTTCAACAGGAAAGGCAAGTAAATTAGGCTCTGTTCCAGTTAATATTTTTACTGGTGTGCCACAGGTTGGCGTTCCTATCTATTCATATAATAATTCGAATAATGGTCTTTCTTTTAATATTTCTCTTGATTATTTTGCGGGAGGTGCCCAAGCTGCTGAAGGGGCAACAACTGCCGGCCTTGGTTGGTTTTTAAATACAGGAGGTATTATAACACGTACTGTTAGAGGCGCTCCAGATGATCAGCCAACAAATGGATTTATGTATGCCGCTGCAATTCCAACAGATTACAGGAGTAACGGAAATAAATATTATTTTGATACGCTTGATGCACAACAGGATATTTTTCAATATAGTTTCAACGGGAGATCTGGTAAGTTTTATATTGGTAAGAACAACCAGATAGTAGTAGTGCCAACTTCAAAAATTAGAATAATCCCAACAATCGGTACAGGGGCTTATGCCCAGCGTATAATTGCTTTCAGGGTCATTACAGAAGATGGTGTAAAATATGATTTCAACAATGCAGAGTCTACAGTTATAACAACATCCGGTGTTGATTCATCATTATTCAGATCAGCATATTCCGGGCAGTCATATTATTCTTCCTGGCGTTTAGGTCAGATAATATCAACTTTCAATACAGATACCATAAGAATAAATTATACACAAACACCCACATCAAATAATTTTGCGTATCCCCAGGTAACTTTCGTACGGAATTCTGATGGTGTGCGTACAAAAACATTTGCACCAACTGGTACAAACTCATCAACGGAAGTAAAGGTGAGCTCAGTTGTTTTCCCGGAAAAAACACAGGTAACATTTATTTATGGGACACCAGGAATAACTAGAATAAAGATCAGTGATACCACTTTTCGCTACGGCTATCTTTTAACCTACATAACATCATATACAGATCCTGTCTTTGGGAATATTTCAATTCGTCCCTTATTATCAACACTTACTCCCTACACTTCTAAAGAAAAAATGAATGGATATTATTTTTCTTATAAGTACCCTTTTTTACCGGGCTTCACTGTAAATGGGAGCTTCGAGGATGGGATAGATTATTGGGGTTTTCGAAATACTGCATCGAATGGATCCAATTCAATTCCAAATGTAAATGGTTATTCCTGGGGGGCAAATAGAAACCCTGATAGTGCAGCTATTGGATGCGCATTGACTTCTTTTACCATACCCGATGGTGGTACAATAAATTATGATTATGAACTAAATGATCATCTTCCATATACAAAAGATCCACATAAAATAATTGATAATCCAACAACCGCTTCTTCTTCCACTGTATTATTCAATCAGGTTTTCAATTCAAAACACCAACTAACTTTTATGTTAGATAGTACAGTTTCGAGATCCGGTTCTGCACCAATTTCAGGCACAGGAAATCTTACCGTGAATATAAAAAATAATAGCGGTACAATCACCTACGCTTCCTATTCTTTACCACTATATGATTTGTTTTATGAGGGCATAAAATCTTTTGCCTTTAATGTTCCGAACGGTAATTACTTATTGGATATTCCTGCAATTACTGGTACAACAATCACAGGAAGCTTCCCAATAAACGTTACCTGGGAAAATAAACTCACTGATACAACGCATACTGCTATTCTATCTGGTGGTTTAAGAGTCAAAAGAGTAACAAGAAAAAATATGAGTGATGACGTTGGCGCCGTAAGCGTTCAGGAATATAAATATATAAATACAAATGGTACTAGTTCCGGCTTTTTAGGAGATGTTCCAAAGTATGATTATCCATACCAGGAGACAGTAAACTTTGGAGGAATTAGAACAACGAGTTATACAGCTGTAGGAAGTGAACCAGTTAATACAATGGATTATGCTCAAGGAAGTCCTGTAGGATATAGCCGTGTTGAAGTATACAGTGGTACAACAACGCATAATATAGGCAAAACAGTTTATGAATTTACAAATATGCAAGATGCGAATTCAGGAGTGTTTACAGAATCATTTCCCTATGGTCCGGAAGATCTTCGCGATTGGGCTATTGGACTTCCTAAAAAGGTTTCTGTTTATGATACAACAGGAAGGCTTTTGAAAAAGACTTTAAATACATACACTTTTGATACAACCCTGTTTATAAATAATAATTTCAAATCCATAAAACTCGGAAATTCATTTACTTATTATAGTGGTGATTCAAGTAATCCTGCTACACCCAAAACAAGAACTTATATAGCGCAGGAGTATTACCCAATAACGGGAAGAGCTTATATAGTTTCCACTGTAGATTCAATATTTCAGGCAAACGGATCTCTCAACAATTCCTATGCAAATATAACTTACGACACAAATTTTAATGTTACCAAGGTAGTTTCATCTTATGACAGGAACCGCGGTTTACAATTAGAAAGGAGAATGTACTATCCGTATAATTATTCAATATCGGGTAGTATAGGTAAACTTCGGGATAGCAGTATTATCAGTGCTTTGATTTCATCTGAAGATTGGATTACAGGTGATGCAAATCCAAGGATTTTATCAGGAACGATAACTGATTATCAGCAAACCGGGAATTATATCAAACCATTGACTGTATATTTTTTGCAGGCTAATCATCCGGTATTACAAACAATAATTGGAACTTTTAATCCTGCTACGCTTAATAGGAGTAGTACATACTTTGTTGCACAAAACAGTTTTATTTCGTATGACAGCAAAGGAAATCTCTTGCAATCTCAGAATGTTCAATCAGGAATTAATAATTCGGTCATAATGGATTATGGGAAACAATATCCAATCGCCAAAGTAACAAATGCGGCAGTGAATGATATTGCATATACCAGTTTTGAATCCGACGGTGCAGGTAACTGGACAATTTCAAGTACACTCAGAGATTCGCTTAATTCACTAACCGGTAAAAAAAGCTATAACCTTAGTAATGGAAATATTACAAAATCATCTTTGACTACAACTACAAGTTATCTAGTAACGCTATGGGCAAAATCTGGATCCTCAGTTAGTGTGAACGGTACTTCACTCTCTACAATTATTGCATCTCAAATTGGATGGAATTTATTTTCTACTTTATTGACAGGAATAAGTACTGTAACTATAAGCGGAAGTGGACAGATCGATGAATTAAGACTTCACCCGAAAGATGCAAATATGGTTACTACAACCTATGAGCCGACAATAGGCCCGACTAGCACGACAGATGCAAATAATACCGTCATTTATAATGAGTATGATAATTTAAATCGGTTGAAAATTGTACGTGATAAAGATAAAAATATTCTTAAACGCTATGATTTTTCAGATATATCTATTCCAATTAGTCTAGTGCCAGTCTATACAACTTACGCAGGATGCCGAGTAGATGTAAGCTTCCCTTAATTTCGTTCCAATTAAAAGTAAAAAATTCAAAGATCTTTTTTGGTTTTTATAGGAATTTGGATTTTAAAAAGCTCAGTGGAGGAACATAGCCCAGCGATTTATGTGGTCTTGAGCAGTTATAATCCTGCCTCCATTCCTCCGTTTTTTCTCTTACTTCTGTTAATGATGTGAAC